>JBKPRQ010000098.1:0-24737 GCA_046734635.1 Verrucomicrobiota bacterium | reverse complement strand
CCTTTGCTCGCTCGCCGCCACAAATCGCGGCTTTGCCTTCTATCTCTCTGATCCCTCAGCTCAGTTCGACGGAGTGCGAATGGCAAGAATGCCCAAAGACTATTGGCGCTCACTGGGAAGGCGGATGAAATCCGAACTCGCTCTGCAATTTTGCCCACAGCCAATCGACGAGACTATCTTTTTTAATCGCAGAACCATTTGCGGCGGCAAGCGCTTCGGCTTTGTCCACGTCGCCGTTCAAACAGTAAAGATAGATAAGCAAAAGTGTGTCGCTACTGCTCAGCGCGCCGCGGTCCCTCTTGTTCTCGAGCAGACCGATTGCTCGGTTGATGTCCCGTTGCGCAAGCGCTCCCGCAACCAAGTCTGACATGGTTTCCAGGGGAGGCGGTTGCGATTGCTTCGCCACACGCTCCGCGATTGAAAGTCGGAACCCGTCACTTCCCAGCACCTCCAACACCGGTATTCGCAAACGCGAATGGCGCAGATAAAGATCCAGTTCGGCCAACTCGTTGCTCCCAATCGTGTCAGCCAAATATCGCGACTCACGGAGACTAAAAAATGACTCCAGTCCAGAAGTCGCCGGATCAAGCGCCTCAGGCCAAATTCTCTGAATGAACGAAGAATGAAGGAACCGCTGTAGCGCAGCCGGCGCGGCCAGATAGGTAAAAGCGAAGCGGTGATTTGCTTCGTCGTCCCAGAACTCGTCGCTGAGCCGCTTTGGGTAAATATCCGTCAGAGGGGCAACGTCGTTCGTGATGCGATCGATTTCCTCCCCGTCCATCAAAAATAACGCGCCCAGTTGTTGCGGAACCTCAATGCCGATACGGCGCAAATCCGGGCCAGTGCGTGGATCGTTCAATAACTGGCGAAGTTCTGACGCATCTATTTTGCGTCCCGGTCCTTTGATCCCCATCATGATCCAATCCCGATCAGAGCTTGCCCAGACCGATGCATTAGGAAATGCATTGTGGAACGCGCGTAGAATCGCCTTCGATTCGTCGACCTTCAGCTGATAAATTGGCAGCCAGAAAGTAGCAATCCCCCCCTCTTTCAGCCGGTTCTTCATCAGCGAGAAAAATTCCTCGGTGTAAAGGTTGACCGAACCGGCCACTTTCGGCGGAGGCGGCTCGCCGGAAATTATATCGTATTGCCTCGGGCTGGCTTGAAGGAAGAATCGTCCGTCCTGAACAACTGGATGCAAACGGGAATCTCGCAGCGGGTTAGAGTAATTGATCCCCGTATAGAAATCGGCGAGATGGAAGACTTCTTTCGAAATGTCCACGACGTCCATGTGCTTAACATTCGGACCGTGGAGCAGCGCATCTGCGGTGACGCCGCACCCGTAACAAATGAGCAATACATCTTCCGCTTCGGGACGGAGAGCCAAAGGAAGATAGGCGAACAATCTCATGTAACGCTGATTGCGCGGGGTTGTCGACGACATCGAAAAGCCATTGGTTAACAGTCGATAATAGTACGGTTCACCAAACAGATCGCGTCGCAGCAACTGCAACGTGTCCGAAGTGCCCTCGATTCTTTTCACCACCCGCGCAAGCTGCTTGCCGTGTTCATCAATTTCATAAGGACGACTCGCATGTTCGAAATGCGATTCGCCGCGATGATACGGAAGAATTGCAAGAAGCAGGATCACGGTTCCGCAAAGTGCGATAGTCGCCAGCCCGACTGGGCGCCGAATTGACCAACTCGAGCCTTTACTAACGAGAACGCCGAGCAGGGCGTATCCAGCGGCGCAGATCAAGAGACTCCATTGATAACCGACGGCAGGCAACAGCACAAAACTGGCAATAAGCGGACCGGCTGCAGCCCCGCTCGTATTGAACAATGTCGTAATTCCGGTGCTATTCATCCGGCTTTCTGCGCTCGCTCGAACGAGCGCGACGATGGTCGGGAACAAAATCCCCGACAAGAACGAAGCCGGGAACATCAAGGCGACGCACAGGATGGCGATTTGCCACCACGAGGCGAGGCTAAAAGCCCCGGCAGGTGTCCTTATCGCCTCGCCCGGAAAGAATAGGTACGACAAAAGCACGACAACCGCCGTCAGCAGCAACAAGGCAGGAAGTAATTGGTAGAGCCAGGCTGAACGCCGATTAATCACGCCGGCCGCGATGCCACCCAGGCCAATCCCTGCAAGCACAACCGCAAGCATGATAGCGAAAGCAGGCGGCGATGATACAACATACAATCGCAGGAACCGGAACCAAATCACTTCCAGCGCAAGAAGAATGCACCCCGTACCGAAGCTGATGAAAAGCAAACGCCACGGCGGCTGGTAACTGACGTCCAAACGCAGCGGAAATGTTCGCGCAAAAAAACCTGTGTTTGCGTTGCCTTTGAATTTGGCAACAAACACTGCGGCCGCGGCGGCGATGCAACTCGCCAAACCGGCAATCAAGCTTGTGCCTCGAAGGCCAAACGCCGCAATGAGATAACCTTCACCAAGCACCGCGCCAGCCACCGCGCCCAAAGTGTTCGCGCCATACAAAAAGCCAATCGCCCGCCCAAAATTGGTGTGCTTCAGGATTGAATCTTCGATCAACACCGGGAGCGTGAGGCCCATCGCCGTGGTCGGCAGAAGAAGAATCAGGAACGAGACAATGAACCGGATTCCGAGAAGCGCGGGCTGATAGTTCCAGAGCATTTGCCACACGGGTCGCAACAATTCGCCCAGCGCCGGAAGACCAAAAACGATTGTACAGCCAAGCAGAGCTACGATTATCTCGAGCAAGGCGTAAAGATTAAGCGGTCGCCATCGCCGAATTCTCGTGGATGCAGCAATCGCATTTCCCAAGGCCAGTCCACTCATGAAACTGGAAAGAATCAACGCCGCCGCCCAGACTGAGTTCCCGAATGCGAGTCCACTTAGCCGCAGCCAGAGCGTTTCAAATATGAGTGCGCCAATCCCGGACAGGAAAAGAATGCCAGAGAGAATGGCAACCGGCGCGCGACCAGCAGCACTCCGCGTGTGCTCTTCGGAAAAAACATGCGATGCAGGGGCCAGATGGGATCTATTCATTTTTGCGAAAACCCGCGGCTATCCTCAGAACGATGGCCCCCGCGATCCCGGCCAGAAGCGAGCCCGCAAGAATACCCGATTTTGCCGCGTTAACTGGTCCAGTGTCATCAAATGCAAGCATAGCGATAAACAGCGACATGGTAAAACCGATCCCGGCCAACCAGGCAAAACCGAGCAAAGATAACCACCCAAGACCGCGAGGGAGCTGAGCAAGTCCGAATTTGACCGTGCCAAATGCCGCGGCGGTAATGCCGAGCGGTTTGCCAATGACAAGACCTAGGAGGACCCCAACAGTGACGCCGACGTTTTCGAGTCGGCCACCGATCCTAACGCCTGCATTGGCAAATGCGAACAGCGGCATCACGACGAAAGCTGAGAAGTTGTGAAGCGCGTGTTCGAGCCGCAAAATTGGCGCGGTCACCCCTTGACTGGCGTGCTCAAGCGCAAAGAGCGCTTCTTGCTGTCCTTTGCTGGTCAGGACGAGAAGATCACCGCTCTCGGTGCGATCAAATCGGTCTAAGAAGGCGCGTGCCCCGCGGGAAAATTCCACCGCGTTGATCCGTGTGTGCGTCGGAATGGTGAAGGCAAGCGCCACGCCTGCGACAGTCCCGTGCACGCCGGATTCGTGCACAAAATACCAAAGCACAATTCCTGCCAGCAAATATGGCCATAGACTTCGGACTCTCATCGCATTTAACCCGATCAACAGAATAATGAGCAAAGCTGCTACGATCAGCGCGCCCCAGGCTAGTGTTTCCGAATAGAAGATCGCAATGATCAGAACCGCTCCCATGTCGTCAACGATCGCCAGCGCAGCAAGGAAGACTCTGGCGCCAATCGGTGCATTGGGAGCAATCAATGCGAGTGCGCCCAGGGCGAAAGCAATGTCCGTCGCCATTGGGATCCCCCATCCGCGAGAGCCCACCCCGCTCATGTTGCATGTTAAATAAACGGCGGCTGGAACAATCATTCCGCCAATAGCACAGCCAAAGGGGAGGGCAGCTTTTTTGAGGGACGACAGTTCGCCGACGATTAGCTCACGTTTAATTTCCAATCCTACCAACAGAAAAAAAACCGCCATTAAGCCGTCGTTGATCCACTGATGGAGCGTGAGCGACAGCGAGTGTTCTGTGATTCCGATTGTCACGGGTATCTGCCAAAGGCGTTGGTACGCGTCTGCCAATGGCGAATTCGCCAGCGCTAGCGCAGCTATCCCGAACAGTAGCAACACTGATCCGCCAGCCGTCTCGGTGCGGAAAAAACGCTGAAATATGGTCGGATAGATTTTCTTCACGAATGGCTTCGCCATGTTAAATCGTGAAAGCGTTAAATCGTAAATCCCATGTAACCGTGTAACAGTTTACGAATCACGCTCTACACCTTATCACCATGTTCACCGGTTTGATTGAAGAAGTCGGCAGTGTAACCGGAGTCGGTGCAAGCAAAAATGGGAACCAATTAAAAATTGCCGCACCGCGCATCGCCAGAAAGGCGCGACGCGGCGACAGCTTGGCGGTTAATGGTTGTTGCCTCACCCTGAAGTCGCGGCACGGCGACGAGTTGATATTCGATCTTTTGGAAGAGACGATCGCTCGCACAAATCTAAAAAACTCGCAGCGGAGGCAACTGGTAAATCTTGAACGTGCCGTTATTGCAAGCGAGCGCTTTGGCGGGCATTTCGTTCAAGGGCACATCGATTGTGTCTCGCCCGTTCTCGATTATCAGAAGAGCGGCGCAGATTTTCGATTGGAAATCGAGTTACCCGAGCCATTCGCCCATTACGTTGCGAGCAAGGGCTCGATCGCAGTTGATGGAATCAGCCTTACCGTCGCCGACGTTCTTTCGCAGAGTTTCGTCCTGTGGGTTATTCCTTACACGAGAACGCACACCAACCTGGATCGGGTGCAAGCGGGCGATCTTATGAACCTCGAGTTCGACATTCTCGCCAAGTACGTTGAGCGAATGTTGAAAAAATGACGAACGACCCATTGAATCCCAATGATTGAACCTTCCGCGGCCTCGCCCAGTCGTTCGGCCGGTCGCGCGCGTCCAAAAGTCGTAGGCGTAATCACGTCGCCAGCGGAGCTCAATCTCGCCATTCGAATGGACAATCCACCGGATTTGTTTGAACTGCGGCTGGATCGTCTGGTGCGCCCGCCTTCGCGCGGCTCCGGCGTGGCAGGCACGGTTGACCGACTGGACGACAAAATTTCGAAGTTACGCGCGCCACTCATTATCACCGCTCGACATCCAATGGAAGGCGGCGCGAATCGATTGTCCTCACGCCAACGATACAGTCTTCTCGCTCGATTCTTGCCCCGGGCTCGTTATATCGATGTCGAATTACGCTCGGCGCCCGCCTTTGGATCGCTGCTTCGTCTGTCTCAAAATCAGAATGTTCGGCGCATCATTTCAGTTCATTACCTGAAAAGCATGCCGGGTCCCGTTCGGTTGCTGGACAAAGCGCGTGCAGCAAAGAAGTATGGCGCGGACATTTTCAAACTGGCGGCGCGCACCGACACTCCGGCGCAACTAACGCGATTGATCGATTTCGCCGCGGCCAGGAACCTTGACGTTGCCGTGAGCGCGATGGGAATCGGTAAACTGGGCGCAGCCTCGCGTCTGCTTCTCGCCTGTAGTGGATCGGCTCTCGTGTATGTTTCACTTGGTCGAAGCGACATCGAAGGACAAATATCGCTCGAACAGTTTCGCGCTCTGCTGGCACCGTGTTGAAGCATTAAATCGCCAAGTTTTGACGCTGTAACGAATCACGTTGCGCGCTTGCTCTTTCTCCAATGCACATATCGTAAAAAAGAACGCGCCATGTCCTCGTCAGTACCTCTTCCCAAACAAGTTCCAGTAATGCCGTTGCCTGGCGCCCTGCTTTTCCCGCACGCGCTGCTTCCGCTTCATATATTTGAGCCGCGCTATCGCGAGATGTTAAAGCACGCGCTCGCCCATCACCGGATGTTTTGTGTCGCTCTGCTCAAACCACACTGCGTCGAATGGAATTCGACCGCCGACTTTTTTCACATCGCCAGTGTTGGTCTCATTCGCGCATGTGTTGAACGAAGTGATGGCGCGTCCAATCTGATTCTGCAGGGACTCGGGCGTGTCAGGTTCAGCGATTTCCGGCAGGAAGAGCCATTCCCGATTGCAATGATTGAGGCGCTCGAATCCGATTCCACTACCTCCGTGGAAACCGAGGCGCTGGCGGCGAAAGTGCTGGAACTTTATTCAAGTCTAAAGGGGGATGGACCACGGCAGCTTCCGCCTAAAGTAGATCGGTATCTTTCTGATTTGAGCGATCCGGAACTGCTTGCTGATCTTGTCGCCTCGACATTTGTAAGCGATCCCCTTCGCCGCCAACGCGTCCTGGAAGAACTCTCTATTAACAAACGACTACGGCTGGTGATTCAGTACCTCCGGGAAGAAAACGGAAGCGCGGCCGCGTAGGCAGGGCGATTGACCTCAATCGCGCGGGCGGTTCGGGTGAACCGCCCCTACCGAGCAATCCGCGCGTGTTCTTCCATCAAATACCGGTCCGTCATTCCCGCGATATAATCGCACACCGTGCGATGCAATCCCTCGGTCTCAATTCGCTTTGCCGCCGTATCGCCTAGTTTGTCAGGATCCGTCACGTACGCCTGGAAAACCTGTCGCAGCATTTCGCAGGCGCGTCGATTTACTTCGGAGACGCGCGGATCGTAATAAACATTCTGGTAGAGAAATTTTCGTAAATCGCGATTCGCTTCGGATACATCATCGCTATAACGAATCAGGGGCCCTGGCTGCTGGCGCGCTTGATCTGCGCTTTGCACGCCGGCTTCGGCAATGGCTTTTGCGCTGGTCGACACCAGATCGCGTACTTCCGTGTCGATGATATCTCGGATGATTAGCTTGTGCAGTTCCGGTTCCCGAGCGTTGGGGTAGCGTGCGAGCACAGCGCGAAGACTTCGTTGCCAAACCTCGTTTTTTTCCAGTTGCGCCGCGTTCAGGATTTCAAAGTCAACGGCGTCGTCCAAATCGTGGCTGTAATAAGTGATCTCGTCTGCCAGGTCCGCGACCTGGGCCTCCAGTGATGGGCAACGATAGCTTTGTACGGCAGCCCGTGGCTGCGGTCCCGTCGGTTTTTGCATCTCATGAAAAGCTCCGTGTTTCCGCAGGCCCTCGCGCACCTCGAATGCCAGGTTCAGACCCGGAAAATTCGGATATGGATCTTCAAGGAGTTCGACGACTCGCACACTCTGACGGTTGTGATCGAAGCCGCCGTGGTCGCGCATGCATTCGGCCAGCATCTCTTCACCCGAATGGCCAAAAGGCGCGTGCCCCAGATCGTGCGCGAGAGCGATTGCTTCGGCGAGATCCTCATTCAGGCGCAGTGCGCGAGCAATCGTGCGGCTGATGGACGCGACCTCAATGGAGTGCGTCAACCGGGTTCGCAGGTGGTCACCGGTTCCATTCAAAAAGACCTGCGTCTTGTACTCCATCCGACGAAACGCGCGCGAATGAATGATGCGTGCGCGATCTCGCTGAAATTCAGTCCGAAACGAATGGCTGGGCTCCGAATATTCCCGGCCGCGCGAGTCGCCAGACTTTTCCGCAAACGGCGCGAGCACGGCGCGCTCACCGGCTTCCATTTCTTCGCGCGTTTTGCAGAACGCCATGGGAGGCGGTGCTTGAGATTGGGGAGAATGCTTGGTCACAATTGATTCCCAATCTTATTTGTCGATCTTACCTTTCGAAACCTCAAATCTGATATGGCCAAGAAAACTCGTCGTAAAAAATCCGCCAAAAGACGCATTCGTGGTGGCGAACAAGTCACGCCCCAACGTTTGATGGAGCTGAGCTTCGCTTACGCACCCCCTTTGATCATCAGCGCGGCTGTAAGTAACAGGGTTTTCGATTCGTTGGAGAACGGCGCGAAAACTTCAGAGCAGATTGCAGAAGAAACCGGAGCATCGACACGGGCTCTGCGGATTCTAATGAATGCGCTCGTTGGTCTAGATCTCCTGAGGAAAGACCGGCAAGGGAAGTATTCGCTTACGAGCGAAAGCGCCACCTTTCTTCTAAGCAGCAAGCTGGGCACACACGCAGGTTTTTTTGAGACCATTGCGCCGCAGATCATCTCACGTTGGTTACGATTGTCGGACATCGTTCGCGAAGGGCGTCCAGTCGTGGCTGTGAACCAGGAGACAGAAGGCACGGAATTTTTTAGCCAGCTGGTAGAACGCATCATCCCGATGAGCTATCCGCCTGCGCAAACGCTCGGCGATCATTTGAAGTTAACCAAAACAAAGAACGAAATTCGCGTGCTCGACATTGGTTCTGGTTCGGGCGTTTGGGGCATTGCGCTGGCCGAAAAATCGCCGCGGGTGCGGGTGACTGCAGTCGATTGGGCTGGAATGGTTCCGACCACAAAACGAATCACACAAAAGTTCGGCGTCGGCGATCACTTTAGTTATATCGAGGGTGATATGTCGGAGGTGAATTTCGGCGACGGCTACGACATTGCGACTCTTGGCCATATTTTGCACAGCGAAGGCGAAGATCGCAGCCGCCAGTTACTTGCGAAGACTTTCCGCGCGCTAAAATCCGGCGGCACAATCGCAATCGCTGAATGGCTGGTGAATGACGATCGCACCAAACCGTTGCCTTCACTGATGTTTGCCGTTCAAATGCTGGTCAACACCGAAAAAGGCGACACTTTCACCTTCAATGAAATCAAAAAGTGGCTCGACGAAGTGGGGTTCAAAAAAGTGCGAAAGCTCGCGGCACCCGGGCCTTCACCGCTGATTCTGGCGACAAAGCCGTAGGTCAGGCAGACACGAATGGGCTTCTCATCTGCGCAACGACCTGCTCTCATGATCCCCGATGAAACAGGTAAAAACAAAAGCGGGCGCCAAGGCCAAGACGCGGACTAGTCGAAAAAATATTGAGGGCATTAGCCCTTACAGCAAGCCTGCCCTTCGCAGCGAAGCGTTTGCGAGAGCACTCACTGATGCAAAATCGTGCATCGATGATCGTGACCGCCTACAAACCCTTTTCGACGAAGCAGCCAGAAAGGCAGCAGCCGTGCCAAGAGACTCCTTTAAAGAGTATTGGCCTTATCTCCAGACAATGCTGCGTCTGGTTCGTGCGCATCATCGCGAGGAATACGATCAGGCTACGCACGATTCGATGCTATGGATTGTTGCTGCTCTCAACTATCTGGTCGATCCGTTCGATTTGATTCCCGACAAGACGCCGTTCCTCGGCTTCATCGACGATGCAGCCGTTGTCGAGTTTGTGGTCGATAGAACACGGCAAACGCTCGACGATTTTATGACATGGGAAACAGGGCCACGATAGGCACCGGGATTCTTAGAGCGCCTGCAGCTCGCTTACTGTCAGGACTCGCTCCAGCGAACTCCCGCAAGAAATTCAAACAAGTAGCAGCGCTGGATTTTCCAGCAGGTGCCGAAGCTCTTTGAGATATTCAGCGCCCAGGGCACCGTCGATGACGCGATGATCACAACTCATCGTAAGCGACATGCGATGGCCCACGATGATCTGGTCGCAATCGTCCACCACCGGGACTTTGGTGATTCTGCCTACGGCCAGAATGAAACCTTGCGGTGGATTAATCACGGCTGAGAAACTGTCGATTCCCATGCCGCCGAGGTTCGAAACGGTAAACGTGCCGCCCTGAAATTCCTCAGGCTTCATCCGTTTGTTGCGCGCTCGATGTGCTAAATCTTTCGCCAGTTCACTGATCTCACGCAGCGATTTGTTTTGCGCGGCACGAATCACTGGCGTCAACAGGCCATCGTCAATCGCAACAGCAATTCCAAGGTCAATGTCCGCGTACTGAACGATCGCGTCTGCGTCGAACGAAGCATTCACTCGCGGCACCTTGACCGCGGCTTGTACGGCCGCCATTAAGACGAAATCGTTTACTGTAATTTTCGCCGCATCCGCGCCTTCGCCAGCCGACTTCAATTCCTCCCGCGCTTCCATGAGCGGACCTGCGTTGACATCGATGTCGAGATAAAAATGCGGGACCGGGCCAAGGCTTTCGACCAATCGCTGCGCAATGACTCTCCGCATTCCGGAAAGTTGAATACGTGCGCTTTCGCTCGTCTTGACAGCCGCCGGAACCTTAGCCGCTTGACCAGCGGGTTTTGATTTAGCGGCCGCGCGCACGTCGGTCTCCGTCACACGGCCTTCCGGTCCAGTGCCCTTAACGCTGGAAAGATCAACCCCGAGATCCGCGGCAACTCGGCGCGCAACCGGCGACGCTTTCACCCTCGCTTCCTCGCCCTTCTCGATCTTCGGCGCTGGCTTTTCAGGTTCAGCCTTCTTTTCTGCCTTCGGTGGCGCTACCGCTTTCTCTTCTTGCGGCTTTTCTTCTTTTTTTGGTTCCTCTGCCTTCTTCGGCTTCGTTTCCTTTTTTTCTTCTTCCTTCGCTTTCGGCTTTTCCTCTTTTTCTTCCTTCTCTTTTTCCTTCTCCTCTTCTTTCGGCGCTTCCTCGCCTTCGCCACCAATGAACGCAATCTTGTCGCCAACGTTTACCTTGCCGCCTTCCTGGACATAAATCTCGGTGAGGGTTCCGTCTTCAGGCGATTCCCATTCCATTGTCGCCTTGTCGGTCTCAATCTCAGCGAGCACTTCACCGGCGGAAACCTGGTCCCCCTTCTTTTTCTTCCACGCGATGAGGGTGCCCTCCGTCATCGTGTCGCTCAGTTTCGGCATTTGAATTTCAGGCATGGCAGATAAGTTAAAAAAGTTACAAGAGTTACAACGTTACAAGAATCGTCCTTTTTTAACTTTGTAACCCTTCTTTTAACTGCCTTCACGCGTAGCAAACCCGTTTCACTGCGGCGACAAGTTTGTCCGCGTTTGGAAGCACAGCGTGTTCTAAACGCTCATTGTAGGGCATTGGCACGTCTTCTTGCGATACGCGCAAGATAGGCGCATCGAGCGCATCAAAAACATTTTTCTGAATTCTGTAGCAAACTTCCGCGCCCACACCGCAGAATGGATGGTCTTGTTCCACGATCACCACGCGATGCGTTTTGGCGACCGAATCGAAAATCGCTTTTTCATCAAGCGGCTTGATCGAACGCAGATCGAGAATCTCCGCCGAGATATCTTCTTCCTCCAGTTGGCCTGCAACTTTAAGCGCGAGGGGAACAGTCTGCGCATAACAAATGATCGAGACATCGCTGCCTTCGCGTTTTACCTCCGCTTTCCCGAGTGGGATAAGCAGCTCTTCATCTGGCGGCTCAACCATTCCCTTGGAGCTGTAGAGTAGTTCAGACTCGAGAACCAGGACTGGATTGTCGTCGCGCACGGCCGTTTTAAGCAAACCTTTCGCGTCACGCGGCGTGGCCGGGGTGCAAACTTTCAGGCCCGGCACGCTGGCGTAAAAATTCTCCGTTGCATGCGAATGTGTAGCGCCGAGTTGATGCGCCGGTCCGTTTGGCCCACGAAAGGTGATCGGGATATTGAATTGCCCGCCAGACATCGTGTACATATTCGGCGCGTTGTTCACGACCTGATCGAACGCGACCAACGAAAAGCTGAAGGTCATAAACTCGATGATCGGCCGAAGACCGACCATTGCCGCGCCGACTCCCAAACCTGCAAATCCGTTCTCGCTGATTGGAGTATCAATGATCCGCCGCGGTCCAAAACGCTGGAGCAAACCGTGGCTGACTTTGTACGCGCCCTGGTATTCCGCTACTTCCTCACCCATGAGAAAAACATTCGGGTCGCGCTCCAGTTCTTCTGCGAGCGCTTCGTTCAACGCCTGACGATATGTGATTTCTCTCATCGCGAATTCGTATTTGGAAATGGCGCGCCCTCGCGCCGTTGCTGCGCAGATTCCTCGGGCCGAGGGCGGCCCGGCTCCATTGCTCCATCGGCATACGTATAATCGTAAAGCGTATCGAGCGGCGGCTGAGGACTCTTCTCGGCGAATTTAACGGCGGCCAACACCGTTTCCTTCGCCCGTTTGTCGAGCAGATCGAATTGTTCGTTAGTCACTTTTCCTTCCCGCGCGAGCTGCGCGCGCAAACGGGTGATAGGATCGTCGAGTCGATATTTCTCCAGTTCTTGTTTGGTCCGGTAACTTGCCGGATCTGACATCGAGTGGCCGCGATAACGATAGGTCCGCATTTCGAGGAATGCCGGATGCGGTTCTTTGCGAATTGAATCCACGACTTCGGCGACCTTGTCGCGAACCTCGCGAAAGTTCATTCCATCGACGATTTCTCCGGGAATATCGTAACCCTCCGCCCGATCGACGATTTGGCCGAGCGAAGTCGATCGCTTCACAGAAGTGCCCATGGCGAAGAGGTTGTTTTCACAAATAAAAACAATCGGCAGTTTATAAAGAGCCGCGAGATTCAGCGCCTCGTGGAAAGCGCCCTGATTAATCGCTCCGTCGCCGAAGAAGCAAAGCGTCACACGATCTTCGCCGCGGTATTTGATGGCGAAAGCCAATCCCACCGCCAGCGGAATGTGAGCCGCCACAATGGCGTGACCTCCATACATGTGATGTTGCTTGTCGAAAAAATGCATCGAGCCCCCCAAGCCGCGCGAACATCCTGTTTCTTTTCCAAAAAGTTCCGCCATACATGCGTCGGCACTCGTGCCGCGAGCAAGCGCGTGAGCATGATCGCGGTAGGCGGTGATAATGTAATCATCGTCACGCACGGCGGCGATCGCGCCGGTCACCACTGCTTCTTGCCCTATGTAAAGATGGCAAAAACCGCCGATCTTCTGCGCTTGATACTGCTGACTGGCGCGTTCCTCGAAACGCCTGATCAACAGCATCAGCGAGAGCATCTCGACTTCGTCGCGCTGCTCTACCGGCTGCATCGTTGATTATCCAGCAGCAACAGGCCGCAACCGCGCGGCACGCGCCTGCGATCTCTCCCTGATTCGCCCCAGGTTCATGCAAATAACAAATAGAAAAGTGAAAACCAAATCACTAATGAGTGAATTGCGGAAGAACATCCAGCTCGGCGTCGCGCTGTATTGAGGCAAGCCAACCGTCAGCGATTGAATCAGTCCGGCAAAGTTCTTCGCGTAACCAGGGTCGTAAATCCACGAAACGGAGTTCGTGACAACGTAGAAGATGAGAGACGCGGCCACCGATGCGGGTAGCAGAGTTTTCCACGAGGCGCGACGCCGCAGGAGCAACCCAATGCAACCCACAATGGCAAAGCCAACGTAGTGGGAGAGCACGAAGGGACTAATCAATGAAAAGCCGTAGTGGGCATTCAACACAAGGTCCGAAATCAGCAGTGCCATCATGGGAACCGTGAATTTGTACTTCCGCGGGAAGTAAGCAGCCGCGCAGAGCGCGATTGCGGCGATCGGCGCGAAGTTCAGCCACCCGATGGAATGTGAGTCTCCGAAAAAGCCGGTGACGATGCGAAATAGAACCGCGGCGATGATCAGAAGAAGCGCAGGAATCATTCCACAGAATCTATCCGGACGACGACATATGCAACGGGCATTTGCTGTAGCCGCGTCTCGGTGAGACGCCCATGTGCGCGCTGCAAACACATCAGCATCACGCTCGCACAGCGCGACGGCTACAAATTATTTAACGCCGGTGGCGAGCGCCTTATTGAGCCGCGCTTTGCGGCGATTCGCAGCATTTGCGTGGATGATCCCACGTTTGGCAGCTTTATCGATAGCTGAGATTAGCGCGTGAATTTGCTCCCGGCTCGGTGTTTGCGCCGAGCGCACGCTCTTGTGCATCGTCCGCAGACCCGTCACAACACTGCGATTGCGAAGTGATCGTTTCATTGTTTGGCGAGCGCGCTTGGCGGCAGATTTCGTATTGGCCATTGTGAATCAAAAAAATTTGTGGAGTTGCACGCTCGCGAGCGCATCGCCATTGTCAACCCTGAAGGTTTTCGACGTTGTCGCGCAGCGGCTTATCTGCCCAGGGCTGAGCGCTACAAGCGTTTGTCCAATTCGAGCTTCGCCTTTTGTCGTTGGGCGGCAAGTGCTCCACCCGATCGCATTTGCTCGACCGAAAGGGTAGCGTCGGAAGCCGGAGTAGAAATCGTCTGGTCCTGGATCTGAGGTTTTGCACTCGCAGTTACAAAAGTATTAGCGGGTTGCGATCGCGGCGTCTTTATCACTTTCGGCAAGCGTTCGGGCGTAATCTGCACAAGCGCCCCGAGGGGAACGCGATTATAAAGCTCGGCAACGTCGCTCGACTTCATCCGAATGCAGCCGTAACTGGCCGGCCGACCGATCTTCTTTTCCTCCGGCGTTCCATGGATGTATATGCAACGCTTAAAGGCATGCGCGTTTTGCGCTTCCAGCCCGCGCAACCAAATGATGCGCGTGGTGATGGGGTCACGGCCGGGCGCATTGGGCTGCAGAACTTCGCCAGTAAATCGCCGATTGTGGAAGACGGCGCCGGTCGGTGCATTGTCACCAATTTTTTTCTCCACGGCGAGATAACCCAGAGGAGTTGTCATTCGTCCCCAAGAATCGCCAAGGCCGAACATGGAGGTCGACACCGGGTACGTCGCCACTTTCCCGCCGTTCTGCACGAGCATCAGCTTCTGATCGCGTACGCTGATGATCAGCTGGCTCGATGTATCGACCGGGGTGACTGCGAACCCAGATGTAATTGAAATGAAACTAAAAATTACTGTCAGGGGCCGAAACATGGGCAACTTCTTACTCGATAATTTTGAATTTGTCACGCGGGAATTGCATCGCCTGCTCCTGACCTGCCAAAATTGATTTTCGACCATCGGCTGCCTAACGAGGAAACGCAGACGTAAAGGAAACCGCACTGGAACATCAGCAGAAACGGGACCGAGAAAAACTGGCCATGTGCAATCGCGAATATGACGAAGTAGGTGAAATAGATTGCAAAAGCCAGTTCCGCCAATGGAAGAGTTGATTGAAGCGGCCGATATTTGCAGGAGCGCCACCGCTGCGATCTGCGTTCGATGCCATACTTGGGTGTACGCGTGAAATCGGATTTATGGTTGATCAGCGCTTCCAAGACCGCTCGGGCGTTGTTGAGCGAAAGACCAATTCCCAATGCAAGCAGACACGGCAGAAAAAGAATTTCTTTCATCCAGGTGCGCGGATGCAGTTCGCGTTGAGCACAAATATAAAAAACAGCCACCGATGCTGATGCCGCGAGAAAGATCGGAATATCAACGAGCAAAGTACGCACCCATCCACCCTGAGGCCCTCCAGTCGAGGGATGTAGAAGCACACATAGTAAAGCAAGCAGTAAGTAGGCGAAGTTCGACATCAAATGCCCCGTAGCTTCGAGCTTGATCGGAAACGGAAGATGGCTGCGCCAGATCGTGGGCAGCAATTTTTTACAAGTCTGAACCGAGCCTTTCGTCCAGCGATGCTGCTGAGACTTGAAACCGTTCATGTCCACCGGCAGCTCCGCCGGAGTCACCACATCCGATAGATAAACAAATTTCCAGCCCGCGAGCTGAGCGCGGTAGCTAAGGTCGAGATCTTCGCAGAGCGTGTCATATTGCCAGCCCCCGCTTTGCTCGATACAGGAACGCCGCCAGAGTCCGGCCGTTCCATTGAAATTGAAAAACCTGCCGCTGCGGCTCCGCGCGGTTTGCTCAAGCAACAGGTGTCCATCCAAAAAAATCGCCTGCATGCGGGTGAGCAACGAATAGCCACGATTCAAATGTCCCCAGCGGGTTTGGATCATTCCCACGTTCGGGTCAGTGAAGTAATGGATGGTTCGCTTCAGTAAATCCTTTTGCGGAACAAAATCGGCGTCCAGGATACAAACGAATTCGCCTTCGGCGGCCTCAAGGCCTATCGCCAGCGCGCCGGCTTTGAAACCCGTGCGATCGATCCGATGAATGCGCTGTACATTAAAGCCACCCTGTTGCAGTTCCTTGGCACACGAAGCCGTGATCTCACGCGTTTCGTCGGTAGAATCGTCCAGGACCTGGATTTGGAGAAGCTCCCGCGGATAATCCAATTCACTTACAGAGCGAATCAAACGCTCGGCAACGTAGACTTCGTTAAAGATCGGAAGCTGCACCGTCACCTTTGGCAGTTTTTCAAAGTGACGCGCCGGGATCGGCGGCCGCTTTCGGTTTTTCAGGTACAGATAGATGATAAAATACCGATGGACGCCGTAAGCGGACAGTCCAATGAGCACGCCCAGATAACAAATCGACCAGATAATGTGTCCGAGGCTTCCTTGCATGGAGTTCTACAGGCCCGAAAGTTTTTCGGGGTAAGGCCGACATGATGCCGCTTTCGCCATGTGCGTCAATTCAAAAATCGCATTTTTGCCTCTCAAAATCGTCGTCGCATAGTGTTGGTACACAACACCTCCCTTCGATTTTCGTAATTGAGAGGCCGCGCGGTCTGGCAAAGTCTTTTAATTGATCTAAGGCGGGGCGTTTTTTTGTTGAGTTGGCTGACCGATCATTCCGCACGAACTTTCACTCGATACATTCACCCTTGCCTGAAGCGGCGAGCAGAGTAACCGTGATGGGCCAATTTTCGCAACCGGCAGGCATCAGTTGTGGGAGATACAATGACGAAACGACGGCGCGACCGTTTCGAACGTTTTAAGATCATCTTTCCTATTCTTCTGGCAGGATGGATTCCGTCGATCCTGACGCTCATCGTTTCTTACACGATCCTACGCGATACGCTGGAATTCAGAATACTGCGCGATCGGCAGACCCTGATTCAACTGGTGGGGCACCTGGTGGCCCACGACCTAAACCGCAGCAGCAGCGTCATCGAATATTATCAAACGCTGCCCGAGATGGTCAAAAACCTGAGCGCGCCGAATCCGCAGCTTACTCAACAATGGCTCAACTCTGCGTTTTATTCTCATCCACAGATCGATGGAATGTTCATCACCGGGGCGAACGGGGAGCTCATCGCATCAATTCCCACGGCTTCAGAGATGATCGGAAAGGATTTCGGCTCGGAGTACTGGCGCCAGCAAACAGCGGCGGCGGACGCAACGTATGTCTCGGCGATTCATCCCAGGCTATCGGACAACCGTCTCGTTACCGACATCGTTGGCGCGGTGCGCGCACCAGACCGCACCATCCTGGGTTATGTCGGAGTTTCCGTCCTGGTCGAAAGAATTGGCCGGCGGCTGTCCGCGATTGAGTTCTCAGATCGACTTATTTTTGAAGTACTCGACCAAAACGGTGTCGCGCTTTTTGCGAGCGATTTCAAACCAAATCCCGCAACGCCTGCGCCGAAGGCAAATGAAGCGTTGATCAAAGAGATCAACGAAAGCAAAAACGGACACTTCGAGCGGCGCGGTAATCTCTACTCCTTCAGCCCGATTGAAGCCAGTGGTTGGGTGGCCGTGGTAGAGCAGCCTAGAACATTGGCTTACAAACCGGTTCATGATCTCCTGGGACGAATGACTGTATTGGCAGCCTGGTTGGTCGTTCTCACTGCGGTTTTCGCGTGGCTGGGCAGCGCGTATTACCAGCGCCAGCTGGAATCCAAGGAGCGGCTGGAGCGCGAAGTGATTTTCAACGAGAAAATGCTTGCGAATATGCCAAGCGGCATCGCTTTCATCGATCCGGCTTCCCGCCGTTTTCTCCACGCCAACTATGCGTTCTCCCAGATGGCGGAACGTTTCGGCGACGTGCCGGCCGGTCGCGACATCACGGAAACGACTTATGACGATGTGAAAATTGCGCCGCCTGGGGCGATCGAAAGGGTGCTTACCTTTGGAACGCCGTTTCAGCTGATTGAACATCCGTTAAAGGATAAAACGGGTATGACGCATTTTTTGAACATCAGTCTGCTTCGGCTGCAAGGTTCACACGAAACCATTCAAGGCGTGCTTTATCTGGTTGAAGACAAAACACGGGACGTCACGCTGCGGCAGGAATTGATTGGCGCGAATGCTGCAAAAGACCAATTCCTGGCGTTGCTGTCACATGAGCTGCGAAGTCCGTTGTCGCCGGTGATTGCGATGGTAGGCGAGCTGGAAGCTGAGCTGCCAGATTCACGGCCGGTCAGGGAAGCTCTGGAGGTTGTCCGGCGCAACGTCGAACTGGAAGCACGGTTGATTGACGATTTGCTCGATGTGACTCGAATCGCCAAAGGAAAGCTGCAATTAAGCTTTGAAACTATTTGCGTGCATCAACTCCTGCAGCGTGCTTATGAAATATGCCGGGAGGAAATCGCGGCCAAAAATCTCGAAGCGGAATTTCATCTTCGCGCTACTCAAACCCACGTGGAAGGCGATCCCGCACGACTGCAACAGGTCTTTTGGAATTTGATCAAGAATAGTGTGAAATTTACGCCGGAAAAAGGGCGGATCACCATCGAAACGCTCAACCCCACGCCGGACAAAATTGAGGTTCGGGTCATCGACACGGGTATCGGCATCGAACCCGAAAAAATCGATAAGATCTTTAACGCGTTCGAACAGGGACAGACCGAGATTACACGGCGTTTTGGAGGACTCGGGCTGGGCCTCGCGATCTCGAAAGCGCTGATCGATGCACATGGCGGAAAAATCCGTGTCGAAAGCCCCGGCAACGATCAGGGGGCCATCTTTTCGCTGGAACTAAACACCGTGGTCACGCCAGCCGGCACCGACGGCGAGACAAAAGAGCAACCGGTGGGCCTGGAACGGGAATGGGCCGTCGCAAGGCATCGACGCGTCCTGCTGGTGGACGATCATCATGACACATGCATCGGGATGAAAAGGATGCTGGAGCGCCGTGGCTATGAAATTACGATCGCGCATTCCGCCGACCAGGCCGCAGAAAAAATGAGCACTCAGGATTTCGATCTGCTCATCAGCGACATCGGATTGCCGGATCGCAGCGGGTACGATTTAATGCGTGAAGTGCGTCTCAGCAAGAACCTGCCCGGAATTGCGCTTAGTGGTTTTGGAACAGAACAAGACGTCAATCAGGCCAGGGCGGCTGGTTTTTCCGAGCATCTCACCAAGCCGATCAACTTTGAGCGCCTGGAAAGAACAATCCAAAATCTGCTCTCGTGACGCAGACAATCTTCTGCGAAACCTCGAGCGCGGACACGTCTGCGTCACATGCCACTTCCGCCGTTCGGCGCGCCTGTTTCCGCCTTGGTCCTGCTCTCTGACGCTTCTTTTAATTCCCGCGACAACTTCTCAACGCGTTGACGCATGATCTTGCCGGCCTTGAATTTCACCGTTGCGCGCGGTGGAATAACAAAACTGCTGCCAGGCTGATTTGGATTTCGCCCGACGCGCGGCTTTGTCAGGCGCGGTTGAAAGACGCCAAAATTGCGCAGTTCAACCGGGACATTGTTAGCGAGACTGTCGGTAATCTTATCAAGTGTCCGCTGGACCACATCGAAAACTTGATGTTGGACCATGCCGGTTTGGTTACTAATGGCGACGACGATGTCGCGCTTGGTTAACTTGGCCATATCTATTGTAGTATTCGTTCCGCGTTGCCCTTGTGGTGGCTCAATGAAGCATAAAAACGCTTTTTTTTAAACTGGGTAACATCTTCCGCCAGAAGGCCAAATGGTCCTGATCAGCGCCCCCATGCCGTTCACCCCGACGCCTCCACTGACGTCGTAAAGTTTAACACTTTAGCCGATTCACCCGCCTTCCCCCGTGCCACGCCGAGGCAGACGTGGCCCTGCCCACTTTTCACGCGCAGGCGGGGCAGGATAGTACTCTGGAGCCATTTCGTGCGCAGTGCGGAAGTGGACCTTGGCCACGCTCCGTAGGGCATCCGGTCCATTGGTTTCGACCAGTTTTTTGGCGCTTTCCTTCACGCTCGCCGACACGCCGCGGTCCAACCGCAAACCCATTTCCTTGCCTTTGCGCTCGAGCCAATTGATGAATGCCTCACGTGCCAATATCGATGCCGCCGCCACGGCTATGTCCGATTCAGCTCTTGGTCGCTGCTCAATCTCGATCTTTCTCCCGTGTCGCAATAACGCCTGCTCCACGACGCGAGCGTCCGCAAATTGGTCTGACAACGCCCGTGGGCAATCAGGTTTTTTGGCCAGCAAATTTTCAATCACCCGCGCGTGCCCCCAACCAAGCAGTTTGTTTAGATTCCCAAATTTCTCGTAGAGTTCGTTATACTTCGGCGGTCCGATCAAAACCGTTTCTACGAGATCCAGCGAGCTTTTCCGGATCGTGTCGGCTAATGCGCGAATACGGGCGTCCGAACTGATCCGTTTGCTGTCTACCACGCCCGCGTCAAGAAGTTTGCGCGCAATCCCACGATCGACGTACACACCGGCAATCACCAGCGGGCCGAAGAAATCCCCCTTACCGCTTTCATCCACACCAAAGTGCGACTGAAACATTTCCGGCGAATGCACCTCTTCGTAACCCAGCTTTGCTTCGCCCAGGATCTTTGGCTCCAGCTCAAACTGCACGAATTCCTGCACTCCTTTTCCCTGCACAAGCACCTTTGGCCCTTTCTCGTATACCGCCACGCTCAATTTATTCTTCTGAGCGAAGAAAATCGTCCATTCCTTCGGCGCGAACTCGAAGCCGAGGTCTTCCAGCAAAGCCCGCAGCTTTGTGACCTGCTGCTGCGTGAGCACGTGTGTGTAAGAATTCAACGCTCAATGCTCAACGCTCAACCCGGCTTCGGCAAGCTTACGGCGCGGCAGGCCTCCAACGCTCAACTCCGAAATTCGGCGTTGGACGTTCGGCGTTGGGCATTGGACGTTCTCCCCCGAATTGTGACTTCGCTCGAAGACGTTTCCGCTTTTCGCCGTTCTCTTGCCGTCTGGTTCGCGCTTCATGGCCGTGATCTTCCATGGCGAAAGACCGGCGATCCCTATACCATTCTCGTCTCTGAGTTCATGCTCCAGCAAACCCAGGTCGCCACCGTTATCCCGTATTACGACAAATGGCTTCGCCGATTTCCTGACTTCGCTTCAGTTGCGCGCGCATCACAAAACACTGTGCTGCGCGCGTGGCAGGGCCTCGGCTATTACGGTCGCGCTCGAAATTTCCACGCCACGGCGAAAATCGTGCAAGCTCAATATGGAGGCGTCTTTCCAAGCGACATCGCGGCGATTCGCAAGTTGCCTGGCGTTGGCCGCTACACGGCAAATGCAGTCGCCACTTTTGCTTTCAATCAACCGGTTCCAATTGTGGAAGCGAACACTTCGCGTGTGCTCGCCCGTTTGTTCGACATGCGCGCTCCGATCGATTCCGCGAACGGCCGCGAAAAACTGTGGGAAAATGCCGCGCTACTTGTCCCGAAACGCAACGCTGCGCGTTTCAACTCCGCGCTTATCGATTTCGGCGCGCTCATTTGCTTGGCGAAAAAACCCAAATGCCACGTCTGCCCGGTGAAGAAATTCTGCCGCACAGAAACTCCGGAAAAGCTGCCGGTAAAGAAATCCAAACCACGCACAAAGCGACTTATCGAAAGACACGCATTTGTCATTAGCAAGGGAAGGATTTTGCTCGAACAGTCATCTGCACGGTGGCATGGAATGTGGATTTTGCCGCGGCTCGAAGCGCCGACGGTTGGCCGGCCGTTGTACCGATCGATCTTCCCATTTACACATCACCGGATTGCACTTGTTGTGTATCGCCGATCCGTACCCAAGAGGACCGGTGGGGCTCAGCAATGGTTCGAATCCATCGAGCATATCGCAATGCCCTCGCCCCATCGTCGCGCTGCGCAGGCTCTTATTAGCACGCTGCGTTGACGCTGCTGTCGGCCTTTTCAGTGCAAGGACGTTGAGCATTGAACGTTGAACGTTTCTCTGCCATAACCTTTCGCATCAACTATGAGAAGCATGACTGGATATGGCCGGGCTGAGGTGGTCCATGCCGGAAGAAAATTCAGCGTCGAGCTCAATTCGGTGAACCGAAAGCAGAGCGATATTGTGATCAATTTGCCCCGCGACCTCGGAGAGCTTGAACCGCGCATCCGCCAGACGATCAATGAACACATCTCGCGCGGCCGGACCAATGCCACAGTCGCCCTTCACGGCGGCCCCAATGGTACCCGCAATCTGGCGCTTGATACAGAGTTGGCCCGCTCGTATCACGAAGCAATGCGCGCATTACAAAAGGAGTTGAACGCTCCGGGAGAAATCACGATCAGCACAATTCTGCAGGCCCCGGGAGTGATGCGTTTTCCTGAACAGGCGCTCGAGGCGGAAGAAGCATGGCCGGCCATCGATCGCGCTCTGCGCGGCGCACTCGCCGATTTAATCAAGATGCGCGAACGCGAGGGAAAACACCTGGCCAAGGATTTGATCCATCGACTCAAGGCAATTCGCAAAAAACTCAAGGAAATCGGCACATTTCATCCCGATGTGGTCAATCGATATCGCACGGTTCTTCTCGATCGCATCCAGAAAGCTGGCCTGCCGATTGCCAGTGACGATGAACGTTTGTTGAAAGAGATCTCGTTCTTTGCCGACCGCGCAGACGTGTCGGAGGAACTAGTCCGTCTGGAAAGTCATCTTACCCAATTTGCGCACCACCTGCGCAGCAAAGAACCTGTGGGGCGCACACTGGAGTTCATTACCCAGGAAATGTTTCGCGAACTCAACACGCTAGGCGCAAAGGCAAATGATTCGCAAATCTCCCAGCGTGTCATCGCCTGCAAGGCGGAACTGGAGAAGATTCGCGAGCAAGCCCAAAATCTTGAGTAAAAAATTCAGCCGCAGCGGAATTCTCTTTGTGGTGTCTGCTCCATCGGGCGCGGGCAAGACCACGCTCGTGGAGAGGATTCGTCAAAGCCCGAATCTTTTTTATTCTGTCTCTTGCACGACTCGACTGCCGCGCACCGGCGAAATCAACGGCCAGGATTATCGATTTCTTTCCGATAAAGAGTTTCACGAGGGAATCGCGAAGGGAGATTTTCTGGAGCACGCGCAGGTGCATAGCGACTGTTACGGCACTCTGCGCGAACCGGTCGTAGCAAATTTAAGAAGTGGAAAGGATGTTTTGATCGATATCGATACGCAAGGCGCTGAAGTTATTCGTAACTGCGATGATCCGCTTATTCGGGATGCGTTGGCCGACGTGTTCATCATGCCGCCCGACCTTGAGGAATTGCGGAAACGCCTGCTAAAGCGCGGAACGGAAACCGCCGAGCAAATCGATTCGCGCCTGGCCACCGCCGCCCGGGAAATGGAACATTGGCGCGATTATCGTTATACTATTATCAGTGGATCGGTGGAGGAAGACCTGCAGAGGTTCCGCCAAATTATGGAGGCGGAAAGTTATTTGAGCCGACGTTTGGTCCAGAAATGATTGCAGAAAGCAGAGACTCGAAAAGGAAACGCGACAAAGCGAGCGCGCGAAAAGTTGTGCGCATTCGACCGGGCGCAAAATCGGTCGTGCTCGGTATTACGGGATCGATTGCTGCGTACAAGTCGGCTGAGCTCGCGAGTTTGCTGGTCAAGCAAGGCCACGAAGTTTTTGCCGTCATGACACAGGACGCGACGGAATTTATTTCTCCGCTCACTTTGCAGACGCTTTCAAAAAATCCTGTGACAACCAGCTTCTTTGACGAAAAGGAAAGTTGGCGGCCCGGGCATATCGAGCTCGCTGATCGCGCGAACCTGTTGCTGATCGCGCCGGCGACGGCGCACGTCATCGCCGAGCTCGCGCTTGGACTAGCCCATCATCCGCTTGCGGCGATCGCGCTCGCAACCCGCGCCCCGATTCTGCTCGCGCCCGCCATGAATGGAAAAATGTGGGAACATCCTGCCACTGTGGAAAACGTGGAAAAATTGAAAGCGCGCGGCGTTGAATTCATCGGACCAGAGGAAGGAATGCTTGCGTGCGGCTACGAAGGCGTTGGCAGACTTTGGAAAGTGGACGACATCGCATTCCGCGCGGAGTTCCTGCTTGCGCGCCAGGATAATTTGATCGCGTGAGATTCCTCATCACGGCCGGGCCCACGCGCGAGCCGATCGATCCGGTTCGTTACGTTTCCAACCGTTCCTCTGGAAAAATGGGCTACGCCATCGCTGAAGCGGCCCTGGCTGAAGGACACGAGGTCACCTTGATTTCGGGTCCGGTGAGTTTGGAGGCTCCACGCGATGCAAGTTTGATTTCAGTTTCGACCAGCCACGAAATGTTCGAAGCGGTCCATCAGCATGCGGACAACTGCGACATATGTGTCTTGTGTGCCGCTGTGGCGGATTACAAGCCGGCAAAGGTTTCGCCGACCAAAATCAAAAAGCGCGACGAGAGGTTCTTGCTCGAACTAGTTCCCACGCGCGACATTCTCGACTCGTTAGGCCACCGGGCGGACCGTCAATTCGTTCTCGTCGGTTTCGCCGCCGAAACGGATCGCGTGGAAGAAAACGCGACGAAGAAGCTGCGCGCAAAGAATTGCGATATCATCGTCGCAAACGACGTCAGCGGTACAAATTCGGGAATTGAAAGCGACGTGAATGAAGTGACGATTTTGTTCCAAAGCGGGGAAAAAAAGGTAATTTCTCGTGCACCAAAAAAAAATATCGCGCGCGAGCTCGTAAAAATATTTTCACATTTCGCAACAAAAATGTTTGACAAAAAAAATGTGACGATTAACTGAACTCGTTAAGTGAAGTCATTCCCAACTCTTCACAGAGTTCCGCGCGTGTTGCGGATGAAAGGGGGGAATTAGTCGATGGCGAAGAAGAAAAAAGCAGCAAAGAAAAAATCAGCGAAGAAAAAGAGGCATTAACGCCCCACGCTTGA
>JBKPRQ010000097.1:0-7675 GCA_046734635.1 Verrucomicrobiota bacterium | reverse complement strand
GTGCAGATTCGTGATCACGATGAGCCGCGTTCTCGGCGTGATGGCGCGAAGAATCTCTGCTGTATTCACTGCCCAGCCGGATTCTCTGGTGCGCAAAAACCGCTTCACGTCCGCGTGAAGATATTGGGCGACGTCGAGAATCGGTCCGTACGCCGGATGCTCGATCAAAACTTCGTCGCCAGGATCTAAAATCGCAGCCATGGCAAGATGATTTGCCATGGAAGTTCCCGCAGATTCCACAACGCAGTCGAGATCGACACCGTGATGCGCGGCGATCGCTTTTTGTAACGGCGGATGAGCGTAGCCGTCGTAGCCATTAATTTCGAGTGTCTCCAACTCCACTGGCAATTCGCGAAGTGGATATGGCGCGACGCCGCTTGTTGCGAGATTGAACGGCGCGTGGCTCTGCGTCTTGGACCAATGCATGTAGTCGGAATGCTTGTGCGTCATGAATCTTCTCGTCTGAACTTTCTCCAGTAACAGTAAACGGGAAGCCCGGCCAACATGATACCCAGCGCGATCGCGCTGTTTGGCGGCGAAGCGACGATGGCGCTTCCGACAATTCCAACACAGGCCAAAACAAAAAGGATCGTGGTGAATGGGTGGCCGGGTACACGAAAGCTAACTGTGTCTGACCCGATCCCGCACGAGCGCAAAACGAACAGGGATGCCGCTGTCATCGCGAAAAAAATGAAATCGACAGTCACCTCGAAGTTCAGGATTTGCCCATATGTCCCGGAGCAAGCGATGACGATTGCCGCCGCACCCTGAAGAATGATGGCGACTACCGGCGCTCGCGAGCGTTCCGAAAGCTTGCCGACGCTCGCAAAGAAAATCCCGTCGCGCGCCATGGCGTAGTACACCCGCGGAGCTGTTAGCATGCTTTGGCTGAGGAATCCGAGTGTCGAGATCGCAATGCCGGCAGCAATCCATTGCGCACCGCGTGGGCCGAGCGCTCTTCGCATGACATCGGACGCCGGAGTCGTCGTAGCATCGAGGCCAGCCGGAGCGAGCACTCGCAGGCACACAAAATTGACGGCGAGATAAAGTGCCACAACGCCGGCCACCCCCATTAGCAATCCACGCGATAAATCACGGCGCGCATCTCGCATTTCACCCGCAACAAAGGTCGAGGTCTGCCATCCGCCGTAGGCAAACGCAATGGGAACCATCGCGGACCCAATACTTGCCAAGACTCCAAAAGAAAACGGAGGCGCAAGCACTGGCTCCGATTTGGGCGAGCCACCCGCAAATCCAATTACCACGAGCCCTGCAATCGCGGCGATCCTTAGCAACATGAAAAGGCTTTGCACATTGCTGCCCGCGCGGGCTCCCAGACAGTTGATGCCGGTTAACCCAAGCAACACCACAGCTGCAATCACGCTGTCGTTCCAAACGACTCCCGTAAGCGCACGAAAGTAAGATGCGAAAATAACTGCTACCGCGGCCATGCCGCCGGTCTGCGTCACCAGAAGCAGTCCCCATCCATACACAAAGGCCACGGCAGGGTTGTATGCCTCGCGCAGATAAACATACTGCCCACCCTCCGCCGCGGGCAAACGAGTGGCCAATTCCGCCCAGATAAACGCACCGCACATTGCAAAAACACCGCCCAGTACCCAAACGCCAAGGATGAGAAACGGCGTGTGAACGCGATGCGCGACCTCCGAAGGATTAGCGAAAATTCCTGCGCCCACGATGCCGCCCATGACAATCATCGTGGCATCAAATAACCCGAGTTGCCGGCGAGGCTTAATTGCCGTTGTCATTCGTTATTCCGAGCGAAGGCGAGGATTTTGTAGGGCGTCCGCCGCGGCGGAACGCCATGGCCAGGCATTTTACAAAATGGAGCCGGCGGGAGCCAAGCGACATGGACGGGCAGGTCACAGACCGAGCAAGTGGGAGCGAGCGAGTCAAACGCCCTACAGTTCATCGCGTCATGGTGAGTCTGTAAATTCTAAATTCCGGAGTCGCCTCGAGCAGCGTGGCAGTTTCGCTGAGATGTTGAGTGAACTCGGGATAAGAACTTAGCCACCAAAACGTATTTGTGACGAAGACGAAGTGTGTTGCCCCATCGCGCTGCAATCGTTCAAGATCGCTG
This sequence comes from Verrucomicrobiota bacterium, assembly GCA_046734635.1. Classification (GTDB taxonomy): domain Bacteria; phylum Verrucomicrobiota; class Verrucomicrobiia; order Chthoniobacterales; family UBA10450; genus Udaeobacter. The sequence continues at coordinate 5,574 of JBKPRQ010000097.1, read as the reverse complement.
ATGGCCTGCTGGCTGTTTTTTGGATTGCCCCCGTAAACCCCATTTTGCTCTAGAAAATGCCAGCCTTTGCGCTTCGCATAATAAAAAATGGCTGGGTTTCCATTGTCCACGGCGACGATCAACGCGTCGCTCGCCGTAATTTTATTTAATTCCAAGCCGGCATCGCGATGTTGCGCAGCTGATGCTTCGTAAAGCGGTCGCACGTACAAGAACGCCAGAATCGCGAACGAACCAAGCAAGATCGAGAGCATTACGACCGTAAGACGCGAAGAAATCTTAGATCCGATAAAATTGCATGCAGCGCCGGCAAATGCGGCCGCAATCGGGACGAAAAGCAACTGGTACCATGGATGGCGATTGCCATAGCCAACCGCTACAACAAACAGAACCATCGCAGCCAGCCACCAATCAAAGAGGCAGCCAAATCTTCCGCGTGGCGCAACGAACAAACCGATGAGCGCCATAACCGCCAAAATCGGCGTGAGACTCGACGTCACGGTTTGCTGTGCGATGTCCCAATACCACGAAAAGCTTTCCAAGCGAACCCCACCGGCGCCGAAGAAATGGTGTGGATAAAATCTCTCAGAGATTTGATGCGCGTGCCAATACCAGAGGACAGAAGGCAACAGCGTGATTGCTGCGAAGAGGACCAACCACTGTAGCGGCGCTCTATGAGCGCCGAACCGTTCTTGCAAACGGCGGTCATATACCGCCGCTACAACCAGATACAAAAGCGGCGCGAGAATCACGATGCTCGTGATCTTGATCAAAATCGAAAAGGAAATCGCAATCGCAGACAGATAAAACGACGCCATCCTTCGATCGCGAAGCCAACGGAGAAAAAAATACAATCCGACGATTCCCAGACTGAGCGAGGACACGTCTGGCATGAAGGAGCGACCGGCGAAGATGTTCAGCGGCGTAAAAGCGTAAAAGAACGCAGCCCAAATCGCCGCTGTGCTGCTGAATGTTTCGCGCACGAGCAAAAAGAAAAATGGTAACGAAATAGCGAAGAAAACCACAGACTGACTGCGCCCAAGCCATTCGTGAATGCCGGCAAATTTGTAACAGATCGCCGCGACAAAAGGAAGAATGGGAAACTCCGTTCCCACGTACCCGGCTGACCCGCCGGCCCAGTCAATCTGCGGGTAACCGAAATGAAAACCGTGTTCGAAAAAGTTGCGCGCAATCGCCGCGACATCGCTTTGTCTCCAACTCCACTGATCGACGAAAGGCTGGTTGATCCAGATAAGCCGTACCGCGATAGCTAGGATCCATATCGCGATTGTAAGCTTGGTTGCCCCATCTGTAGCCGTCGCCCTATGGGCGATGCGACGCGCGCGTGCTAACCAAATCAAGGCCACGCTTCCCACAGAGAAGCGGCTACAGCACGCGTGCTCTCGTAAGCGCATCGTTCAAACCATCTTGACAGCTGCCGTAAACTCAATCGTGTAGGGAATCTCTAATTGGGGACAAGGAGGTTAGCATGAAATCGATGGCTCTCGTTCCTCGGCCGAAGTTTGGCTTTGCCGCCAGCACGCGTCTATTCGTCGTCGGATTATTCATCACCTTGGGGATGATTGTTGCACGTGCACAGAACGAACCCATTCTCGTGCCTGATGCCATTGATTATCAGAAACTGCTCCCCATTTTGCCGGATGCACCCCAAGGTTGGATCGCCGACAAAGCGGAAGGTTCAACCGAAGACGTCGGCGGATTCAAGATCACAAGCATACATCGCGATTATCACAAAGGCGAAGGGGACAAAGCTCCGACTGCCGCGATTAGCATACTCGATTTGGTTGCCAACCCGGAGCACGTCAGCGCTATCACAGCTGCTTGGAACAACAACAGCGAAACGAGTGAAGGCTATAGCAAATCCGTGACCGTCGATGGCAATCCGGGCTTTGAAGCATACGAGAAAGACAGCAAACATGCCACTCTTTGGGTCATGATCGCCAATCGTTATTCGCTTCAGATCGAGCTACAAGCCCAGGAGCCCAAGGAATTGCAGGAATGGGTCAAGCGCGTCGATCTGAAAAAACTAGCGGCGATTAAGTGACAAGCTGCGAGGTGTAGTGGCGGCTGTCCTCAGCCGCATTCACCCGCGTCTGCGCGTGAAGACACGCGCCACTACATTATTGTTTCTGCGCCTCGCTCGTCATCGGCACGAAACGTACCGGCAACGTGGCGCTCTGTTTCAATTGGCCGTTTTTCTTTTCCAACAGGTACAACTGCTGAGCGAATTTGTCGCCGACAGGAATGACCATGCGCCCATTGTCTTTGAGTTGATCGACCAGAGGTTGCGGAACTTTGTCCGGAGCGCACGTCACGATAATTGCATCGAACGGCGCGGCCTCCGGCCAGCCCTGGTAACCGTCACCGGTTTTCAGATGTACATTTTTATAACCGAGCCGTTGCAGTGTCTCCTCGGCATTTTTCGCCAGTAACTCGACAATCTCGATCGAGTACACTTCCGACACGAGGTCGGCTAAAATCGCAGCCTGATACCCTGAGCCGGTCCCAACTTCCAACACACGATCAGTCGGTTTCGGACGCAGCTGCTCGGTCATGAACGCCACGATGTATGGCTGCGAAATAGTTTGGCCGTAGCCAATCGGTAGCGGTCCGTCTTCATAACTCGCCGCACGCGATTCGGAGGGAACAAATTCTTCTCGAGCGACTTTCCCCATCGCAGCGAGAATTCGGGCGTCATTGATACCTCGTGATACCAATTGCCGTTGCACCATCTGCTGACGCTGTGCTGCAAACTCCGAAGGCGATACCGCCTTCTGCCCGCAGCCCCCGGCCGCCAGCATGGCAACGACCAGCCATTGCCAAACTCGCTGCACCCGACAAAATAGTGCACATTCGTTGTCATTCCGAGCAAAACTGCCCGCCCGGCTTGGACTCGAGAATGGAGCGGTTAGGGAAACCGCGACATGGACGGGCAGGCCGAGAGGCCGAGTGAGCGGCGCGAATGAGTCAAATCTCTAAATAGAATGGCTGAAGAACGCAAAACACCTGAGATGCGCGCACAAATGACCGACTTGGAACGTCTGCGTCACTCCGCGTCGCATGTCCTGGCGACGGCGATTCTAAAAATCTGGCCGGAAGCGCAGTTCGCCGCCGGGCCGCCCGTGGAAACAGGTTTTTATTACGATGTCGATCTTCCGCACCGCATTTCGCCCGACGATTTCGAGAAAATCGAGGTGGAGATGAAAAAGGAGATCAAAGCGAACCATCCATTCGAGCGGATCGAAGTGTCGCGCGACGAAGCGCTCGCTCTTGGAAAAAAAGGTCGACTCGCGGCGCTGAGCGAACGTCCGGAACCCAGCAAGTTCAAGCTGGACATCATCGAGAACATTCCAGCCGACGAAAAAATTTCGCTCTATCGCAGCGGTGATTTCATCGATCTGTGCGCCGGTCCGCACGTAATGCGCACCGGAAACGTCGGCGCCTTTCGCCTAACGAGCGTAGCCAGCGCCTACTACAAAGGCGACGAGAAGAATCCGCAGCTTCAGCGCGTTTACGGCACGGCGTTCAAAACGAAAAAGGAACTCGACGACTATTTCGCGATGCTCGAGGAAGCGAAAAAGCGCGACCACCGCAAGCTCGGCAGAGAACTGGAGCTTTTCGTTCTCGACGATGATGTCGGCCCTGGTCTCCCGATGTTTCTCCCTCGCGGCGCAGTGATCGTAGAAGAACTGGAGAAGCTGGCGAAAGAAACCGAGTTCGCCGCCGGCTATCGACGCGTTCGCACGCCGGACATCGCCCGCGAGAGTTTGTATAAGAAAAGCGGTCACCTTCCCTACTACGCTGAGTCGATGTTCCCGCCAATGGAACTGGCCGAAGACGGTGAAGCGTCAAAGCGGGAGGAAGGTCAATCCGGTTCAACGGTTCAACGCGTCAACGTTTCAACGAGGTATTACCTCCGGGCTATGAACTGTCCGCATCATCACAAGTTATTTGCGGCGTTGCCTCGCAGCTATCGCGATCTTCCGCTGCGCCTGGCGGAATACGGGACTGACTACCGCTACGAGAAGAGCGGCGAGCTGTTCGGACTCATGCGCGTGCGCTCGCTGCACATGAACGATGCGCACATCTACTGCACGCCTGAGCAGTTCGCTGATGAGTTTAATGCAGTGAACCGGATGTATCTCAACTACTTCAAGCTGTTCGGCGTCGAAAAATACCTGATGCGTTTCTCAACGCATGATCCTTCGAAGCTCGGCCAGAAGTTTGTTAACGAACCCGAGCTTTGGAAACAAACTGAAGAGATGACGCGGAACGTACTGAAGAATTCCGGGATCAATTACGTTGAAGTGCCTAACGAAGCGGCGTTTTACGGGCCGAAGATCGACGTGCAAGTCTGGAGTGTAATCGGGCGCGAGTTTACGCTGGCGACCAATCAGGTTGATTTCGCCCAGCCGCGTCGGCTCGGTCTCGTTTACAAAGATCGCGATAACACCGATAAGACGCCGATCTGCATTCACCGCGCGCCGCTCGGAACGCACGAACGTTTCATCGGATTCCTGATCGAGCATTACGCCGGCAATTTCCCGCTCTGGCTTTCGCCGGAACAGGTCCGCATCATGACAATCGGCGACGATCCAAAGTTATTAGATTACGCAAGGTCGATTCTGAACGAACTGCGCGGTCATCAGGTCCGCGCGGAAATCGACGACAGCTCTGACAAGATCAATGGTAAGATTCAACGCGCCGAACAAATGAAAGTCCACACCATGTTCGTGATCGGAAAACGCGACATGGAAGCCCAGGCCGTGAGCGTGCGTGTCCACGGCAAAGGCAATCTCGGTGCTAGACCGAGAGCGGAAGCGATCGATGAAATCTTATTGTCGATCAAAGAGCGACGGCCATAATTCGGCCGTGAAACGGTTCGTACCAGCGCTTGTCGCCCTCGTCGCCAATCTTTCCCTTTCATCCTTGGCAGAGGAACAAATAAGAGATCCATCGCCGGACGGAAGGTTTGCGATGCTGCTGACGGAAGATCAGAAAGAAGAAGGTCGTGTGAAAATCCAATTAATCGAAGTCAGTTCGCGCAAAGTTGTGTTGGAGCTGGCTGAGAGCGGGCATCCGCACTCGAACCATTGTAAACTTCTCTGGTCGCCGGATTCGCAACGCGTCGCTTTCTACGAGGCACGTCATCGAGGCGGTGACACGACGGTTTATTTCCGGAACGAATCAGAGTTTATCGAGTCGCCTTTGCCAGAACTGGGCAATTGTGCCACAGCCGTAGAGAAGAAGGAGTTCAAGGGCAAAGGCGTTCACAAATTTATCGAGGCCGATACGGCGCCGAAAGAGTGGCTCAAGTCCGGTGCCCTGATTGTCCAAAACGACCAAGGATGGGAAACGAAGGACGGAAACTTACGTGGATGCACTCAGATCGTCACGATCGCTTTCGACACGAAGCACAAGGCCTCCATCCAACGTGTCGCCGACAAAAAATCGAAAGAATACTAAGGCCGAAACAGGTGCGCATCCTGACGGCGACACGCAGGCGAAAAAGCCGCGAGGGCCAATGCATTGCCAATCTGTCGTCTCATAGCCAGG
>JBKPRQ010000096.1:0-2507 GCA_046734635.1 Verrucomicrobiota bacterium | reverse complement strand
GCCGTGGGCGGCGGAATAGGCGCCGTCGTTCTTATAGTTCTTTATCTCCTGCTCGGCGGCGATCCTCAGGCGCTGTTCGATTCGCAGCAGCAAGTCCAATTATCGCAACCCAGGCAGATCGACAGCCAGGGACCGCGCGATGATGCATCGAAATTCGTCGCCGTCGTACTCGCCGATACCGAGGACGCCTGGCATGAGATCTTTCGCCAAATGGGCCGACAGTACGAGGAGCCGAAGCTTGTGCTTTTCACGGACCAGATCCGGTCCGGTTGCGGGTTTGCCAGTGGCGCGAGCGGTCCGTTCTATTGCCCGGAAGATCGACGCGTTTACATCGACCTCGGTTTTTACCGTTTACTCCAGGAACGCCTGGGCGCAGGAGGCGATTTCGCGCAGGCCTACGTCGTAGCGCATGAAGTTGGACATCACGTGCAGAATCTGCTTGGCATTACCGATTGGGTGCAGTCGATGCGTGGACGGGTCGGTGAATCCCAATACAACCAGCTCTCTGTCCGGCTTGAGTTGCAGGCAGATTTTCTGGCCGGCGTTTGGGCCCGTTATGCCGACCGGGTTAGACGGGTCGTCGAAGCGGGCGACATTGAAGAAGCGATGCGCGCGGCCGGCGCGGTCGGCGATGACAGACTCCAATATCGTTCTCGCGGTTACGTGGTGCCCGATTCATTTACGCACGGCACTTCCGAACAACGCGTCCGGTGGTTTCGGCGCGGCTACGAGACGGGCGACCTCCGCCAGGGCGACACGTTTAACGCGGCTGACTTGTAAAGGTAAGAGCTGATTCGCAGGGCGTTATTTATTTAATCACTAGCGTTACGTCCGCTTGTGCTAGCCACCCTGGCTGCTTTGCCGTCTATTCGCGCGTGTTCGCTGCCTTCTTTTCTCCCTGGCCAGCTGTAGTCTCGCGCAAAGGTTTAGCGAGGCGCTCGGTTTTTTTCCGGCGTCTTGCGCGTTTCCTCACGTTGTCCCTGCCTCGGTTGTGTCCCATGCCCCTCACTTTCGTCCGCTTGTCGCGATGTAACACTCGGACGAAACCGAGGCCTGCGTCTTCGTTCGCCTGAAGCGGCGTTTTGCTGCTGCCCTCGAGACGGCAGCTGCGCCGGCAAATCCTGAACTTTAATCATCTCGAACGTTCGAAAAAGCGGGCCGAGATCGATCACTTCGTTCGCGGCTGATCTCAATATGTTCCCGAGATTCGCGGCACCTGACGCGACTTCCACACGGATCCCGTGTCGGCGCAGCTTGATGGCGAGATAAGCGAAATCGGCGTCGCCAGTCACGAGGATCACGACATCCGGCCGTATCTCAATGGACAACTCGAGCGCGTCGATCGCCATCATCACGTCCACGTTCGCTTTGTAATGACCTTCTTCGGCGGGCGCCCCATCTTTGGTCACGACCATGAATCCGTTGGAGCGCAACCAATGGACGAACTTGTTTTTCTTGTCCCGTTCGTCCTGCCAGGAGGGAATGGCGGGCGGCAATCCTGCATAGACCACCATCTCGATCAGATCACGTCCGGTATTTGGTCCGGCCAGAAAATCGCGGAGCTTCAACCAATCCAGCCCGCGTCCCGCGGTCCGCACAGAACTGCCGACGTTCGATTCATCCACCAGCACCAACACCCGGGAACGAGGGTGAACATCTGAATCTTTCTTTCGCATTTCTCCTATATGCCCGGGTCACGACGCTGATTGTCGATTTACGCTGATGCGATCGTATCACTGCCCAAACCAGGACTTGTTAGGCTGCCTTTTTCTTCGCCTTCTTCGCGACGATGATTCCGGGAAACTCCACTATGGGCGCCGCCGCATTTTTTCCGTTCTCATCAGGCGCTGATTCAAAGGCCAACTTTCCCGCAGCGATCTCTGACAGTGCTATATCAGCATGACCGAGTCCGGGAATAAATTCCACCATCGGACGATGACCGATACAAAGCTGTCGAACCCGTCGCGAGACCATGTTCACCAGGATTTGCTGATTCGGAATAACTTCGGACGCGGCCTGAATAAGGTATGCTTTCATAATTTGGGTAATGCGAGAATCACGCTGACGGGGACTAAATTCCGAACCGGAGTGGAAACTGATCGCGTTTCGGAGGTTGCAGCCGGGAAACTTGCCGAGACCATCGTCGATAATCTCCAGAACACAATTGGCTATTGTCGACGCCCTGCCAGGCGGCAATTGTGAATCGGTATTTCATCGCGAACCACCGCGATCGAGAGCAGAGGTGTCGATCGTTAGCTTCGCCCGCTGATTATTTCGACGTCTTCTTTCCTTGGCGAGCCGTAGCTTCGGGCGAAGGTTGGTTCTTAGCGGATGCGAGGCGCTCCGCTTTTTTGCGCCGGACTGCGCGTTTCCTCACGTTATCTCTACCGCGATTGTGTCCCATAAGCTTTGATAGTCGCCTGCTTAACGCGCCCTGGCAATCGAGCGAATGGGATGAGCGAGATAGAAGGTAAAGCTGCGAGGGTAGCAGCGAGCGAGTGCGGGCA
>JBKPRQ010000095.1:0-4876 GCA_046734635.1 Verrucomicrobiota bacterium | reverse complement strand
CATTGTAAACTCCGGTCTCGTCATTTTCAGCCATCCGGATCGTCCATTCTGCCAAATCGCGTCCATCGATGTATTGAACCGAATCCTCTGGCTTACCCGGGGCCAGCACTTCGCCGCCGCGATCGATCCGAACCGGCCAATACGTAAAGCGGTCGCTCTCGTCCCGTGGTCCAACGATTAATCCGGGCCGGATGATGAGCGTTTTTCCTGGAAACCATTTCTCCGCTTCCTTTTCTGAAAGAACTTTGAGCGGTCCGTACAACTTGAAACCATTCGCTTTCATTGATTCGAGCGTTTCTTTGTACGGGTCGGCCCCGTCGTAACTTTGCAGCGGAGCGTTTTCATCCGGACCTGTCTTTGAGTCCTGATAGACAGAAATAGTCGAGGTAAAAACGTATCGCTCGACGTTTCCCTTCAGAATCTGGGCAGCATCTCGCACCCAGACCGGAAGCGTGGTGGGATTATCGATGACGACATCCCACTTCCGATTTTTCAGCGCATCGAGCTGGCCATTGCGATCGCCGACCAACTGTTCGGCCTCGTTTGGTAACTCTCCCGGATGCGTTTTGCCGCGATTAAACGTGGTGACTTTATGGCCGCGGCTCAGTGCGTATCGAACCTGGTATGGCCCGGTAAACCCGGTCCCGCCAAGAATGAGAATGCGCAGGGGCTTCACGGATTTCTCTGCGAGCAGCGTTATGGATCCTGAGCTTATTGCAAAAGCAGTTCCGGCGGTGGTTTTGATAAAATGGCGGCGTTTCATAAGGTTTGTCATGTCGAGCGAATTCGAGACATCTCTAATTTTTATCACGCATAGCTCAGAGATTCCTCCACTTCGCCAGGAAAGACAAAGGATATGACGAGGCGCGAAGCTGCACGGTTGATTGGCGGAACGGCGGGTGGCTTGCTTTTGCCGATTGAGTTCTCGCATGCGCAGGCAAAGGCCGGATCATTGACAATGCTGACACGCGCGATTCCTTCGTCCGGCGAAAAACTGCCGGTGATCGGTCTGGGAACCTGGCAGGCGTTCGACGTCGATCTGACGTCGGACAGCCGGAGACAACTCGGGGATGTTCTTTCGCTTTTTGTGAAGCTCGGCGGGCGCGTAATCGATACGTCGCCGATGTATGGGCGCGCCGAAGATGTGATCGGCGAGTTGACGACTGCGTTCGGCATCCGGGACAAGATTTTTCTCGCCACGAAAGTTTGGACGCGCGGCAAGGAGAACGGAATTAAATCGATGGAACGCTCGATGGATCTCTTGCATGCGAAACGAATCGATCTGATGCAGGTTCACAATCTTGTCGATGTCCAGAAGCAGTTGGCGACCCTTCGTGAATGGAAAGCCCAGGGGCGCGTCCGTTACCTCGGGATCACGCACTATGAAGCAGGCGCATTCGCCGATGTGGAAAAAATCATGCGAAGCGAAAAGCTCGATTTTGTGCAGATCAACTATTCGCTCATGGAACGGGAGGCCGAGGAGCATCTTTTGCCGCTTGCGCAGGAACGGGGGATTGGTGTCATCGTCAATCGACCTTTTGGCGGCGGCGATCTCTTCAGTAGAACGCGCTCAAAACCGTTGCCTGATTGGGCGGCTGAATTTGATTGTCATTCATGGGCGCAATTTTTCCTCAAATGGATCGTCGCCAATTCTGCCGTGACTTGCGCCATTCCCGCGACCGACAAGCCGCACCATCTTGAAGACAATATTCAAGGTGGGACCGGAGCGCTTCCTGACACAAAAACGCGCCAAAAAATGGTCGCACTGGTCTCGTCTCTTTAGCGCTCAACGAGCGAAAATCCCCTCTGGATCGCGTTTCTTACAGACCTGTTCGTATTGATTAATTGTCAACCGAAAAAATTTACTTTTTTTTGAAAAAAATTGGTTGCGGAACCAATCGATCTCATCGATAGGACGCGCGCTTTATGCGAAAAATAACCCCCTATATTGTACTCGGTCTGTGCTGCGTTGCATTTTGCCCGCGTCCCGCGGCGGCGCTTAATTTTTCGGCGCCAAAACCCAAATTTGGTTACACAGACGCTTCCGGTAAAACGCAGTCGATTGAGATCGTGGACAAATATTATCCCAAAAAACTTGTGCAGCCGTTCGGCAACGACTCAAAGATCGATCCGAAGATGCGCCGGGCTGCGACCATTGCCGAAGAGCGTGCACGAGCACATTCTCTTTCCAAGTGCTGGCACTATGTGAAAGAAGCTCTTGTGGCTGCCGGCGTGGTGAAATCCCGGCCGCAGACACTTCTCGCCAAACAAGCGGGGCAGGAGCTGGTGAATAATTACGGGTTCAAGAAACTCCCGGTGAGCAATCCTTATGAAGCGCCCGTCGGCTCGGTGTTGGTTTACGGCGCCAAGCGCGCAGCCGGCCACGTCGAGATCCGTACTGAGGACGGTTTCGTGAGCGATTTTCGCTCCAAGACGCCATCTCGCCGGCCGTTGCTAGGCGTTTTCGCCAAGGGCTAATTCGCTCATTCGAGCGATCCTCAGAATCTCGAAAGAATCAATTCCGGCTGGCAATTTCTCCAGTCGCGCAAGATTCTTTGTCGATGGTTCAGCCAGCCCGCATCGCCATGTGGTCGGGCCCGCGCAATATCTCGACGGCCATGATGCGCGCGTGGGGGAATCGCGCTGATACTTTTGTCATCGACGAGCCGTTTTACGCTTTTTACTTAAGCGCGACAGGCAAGAAACATCCCGGCGCGGATGAGGTGATTGCTTCTGGCGAGACTGATTGGCGAAAAGTTATCGCGCAACTGACCGGTCCAATCCCGAATGGCAGGCGGATTTTTTTCCAGAAACAAATGGCACATCACCTCTTGCCGGAAGTCGATCGCGAATGGCTCGGCGCAGTTACGAATTGTTTTCTCATTCGCGACCCGCGCGAGGTGGTTGCTTCGTACATCAAAAAGCGAGAGGACCCAACACTTCCGGACCTGGGTTTTATGCAGCAGGCGGAAATCTTTGATCTTGTCCGTAATAGCACGAAGTCGGTCCCACCAGTCATCGACGCAAAAGATGTGCTGGAAAATCCCAAACGAATGTTGCGACTCCTTTGCGACGCGGTCGGCGTTGACTTTAGCGACTCAATGCTTTCCTGGCCGCCAGGCTTGCGCGAGACCGACGGCGTCTGGGCCGGGCATTGGTACGGTGAAGTGGCTAAAACAACGTCGTTTCAACCATATCGTCCGAGCGACTCCAAAGTTCCCGCGCGTTTACAGGAAATTCACGAGCGCTGTCGCGAGAGTTACCTCAGCTTGTACGAATATCGGCTACGCTGAAAATTCGTGTTTATTCGTGTCCATTCGTGGTTAGCTCTGTAGACTTATGCTTCAGAAATTCGATGAGCGAAATCGCAACCTGATCGTAAATATCAACGGTCAGCTTCTGCACCGCGATAAGGCTGGGATCAGTCCGTTTGATTCGGCCGTGCAGGGTGGGGATGCCGTGTGGGAAGGGTTGCGGTTGTACAACGGCCGGATTTTCAAACTCCAGGAGCATCTCGACCGGCTGGACGGTTCGGCGCGCGCTTTGTCATTTGCCGAAATTCCGCCGGGCGAAAAAATAATTGAGGAAATCAAGCGGACGCTCGCAGCGAACAAAATGACTGACGGCGTGCATATCCGCCTAACACTTACCCGCGGTGTAAAGATTACGTCTGGAATGGATCCACGTTTGAATCAGAGCGAGCCGACCTTGATCGTTCTGGCGGAGCATAAGGCGCCGGTTTATACGAAAACGGGTCTCAGTTTGATTACGAGCAAAGTCCGGCGCCCGCCGCGCGAGGTTCTCGATGCGCGAATTCATCACGCAAATCTGCTAAATTCGATTCTGGCAAAAATCGAAGCAAACAACGCCGGCGCCGATGATGCCCTAATGCTCGATACGCACGGTTTTGTCGCGGAAACAAACGCCACACACGTCTTCATCGTGCGCAACTCCGACCAATCGCGAGCAACAGGCGATCTGGCGACCAGTCGCGTCGTGGCCTGTCCGGAGGGAATTACTCGCGCGACGGTGATGGAGATTTGTGCCGCAGAAAAAATTCGCTGCGTCGAAACCGATCTGTCTGTGGTCGATGTTTACGGTGCCCGTGAAATGTTTTGTACAGGCACGATGGGCGAGCTGGCTGCGGTCACGAAGCTGGACAATCGGCAAATTGGTGATGGGAAAGTCGGTGCAGTGACGAAACGCCTGAGCGATCTTTACGCTAAACGAACTGCGACCGAAGGCGTGCAGGTTGTCTAGTTCTGTAGCGGCGGTCTGTGACCGCCGTAATAGTTCGTCGTTAGGATGCGCCGACGTGGTCCTACCGCTTTTCGTCCTCCCACGTTTTCTTTTTGAACGAAACCCGCCCCGATCCTTCCTCGAATGCTTCAAAGTGTTCCGGGTTTTGCTGGTAGTATTTCTGGTGATACGCCTCGGCCGGATAAAATTTCATCGCCTGCAGGATTTCGGTCACGATCGGTTTGTTGAATTTGCCCGAGCGCGCAAGCTTTTCCTTTGACGCCTCTGCGATTTTTTTCTCGTTATCGTTGCTAAAAAAAATCGCAGCCCGATAACTCCGTCCGATATCGGTAAACTGTCCGTCCCCTTGAGTGGGGTCGATTTGTCGCCAGTAAATATCGAGCAACTGGTCGTAGGAAATTTTCGCGGGATCGTAAGTAATCTCCAGCGACTCGCGATACCCGGTTTTTTCTGACGAAACCAGCTGGTAAGTTGGGTTCGGCTCCGTTCCACCGCAATAACCGACCACGGTTTTGATCACGCCTTTTGCCTTATCAAATGCCGGTTGAATGCACCAAAAACAACCGCCGGCAAAGACCGCGGTTTTGGTTTCCGGAGAAGAATCTTGTCCCTGGCT
>JBKPRQ010000094.1:0-22011 GCA_046734635.1 Verrucomicrobiota bacterium | reverse complement strand
GAGAGGATACGCAGGTTTACCTTTGAAGAACGGATGCACATCCTCCGGGCCCAGGTTCACGTCAACCAGAAGCACCTTGCCGTCGTTCGTTTCCGAAAGTGAGGCAGCGAGTCCCGCGGCGAGCGTGGAAGTCCCCGCGTCGTCGGAAAAGCCGGCAACACCTACCAGTTTCGGCTTATGCGTCAAATGGTTCAGTTCGAAATACAGGCCAAGTCGGTCGCGGATGGCGTCACAGTACGGCCGAATGAAATGGCCAGCTTCCCACGGAGCCAATTTGGGATTGCCCCGTCGCGTAACCAAAGCACCTGAATTCGCCGTAGAGCCGTTTTTGGGTAAGGCCAAATGTCCGTTCCGAGACTTCGAATACGGGATCGAGAGCATCAGTGGAATGTGCAACTGCCTCTCCAACTGAAGTGGTCGGCCGACCGTTTGATTCAAGACCAAGCCTCTTAACAAAGCGAGCGCGACGCCCAACGCCACGCCGGCGCCAGCCAGGCCTATCAAGATCTTATCGCGCTTCTTAGATTCTAAGGCCGGAGGCGAGGGTCGCTGGACCGCGCTAATGTTTGGCATTTTGCTGGGATCCAAAGCCTCATCGATTCGCGCCTTCTCGAGTGATGCGGCGAAGTACTTGTAATTCGCCTCGTCCATCTCGCGTTTCCGTTCCAAGTCTTCAATTTGTGGAGCTACCTCAGAAAGCTGCTTCGTTCGTTGCTGGACCTCGCGAAGCCGGGCCTTCAGAGTCTCAACCTTGGCTTGGACGCCTGCTACATGAGCTTTGTCGTCTGTGGGCTTTTTCTTTCTCCAGCCTTTTGACGAGCTCTCGGCCTTTTGATTAACAAGGGCTTGCTGCTCGGCGAGCTCTGCCTGGGCGCCATTAAGCTCCTCCTGGAGTTTCGCAGTCTCGGCAGTCTGGGCCGTCAAGCCCTCTTTGAGTGACGCAACTCCCGTTTTCTGCCTCAGAGACTTCAGTGCATCCTCCGTCTGATTTAAGCGAGCTCGAACCTGATCGGTTTGTTGAGTCACAAAATCGAAGGCGCCTGCGGAACGGTGCACTTCAAGGTGCTTGACGAAATAACGACTCAATAGTTCCTGCAGAACGAGAGTCGCCATCTCCGGATTGCTGTTCTTGTACGAAATAAAAATGATGTTGCTTCCTTTGGTGGAGATCACCTTCAAGCCCAAAATAATGCTGTGAGCAGCGGCACTCTCCGTTGGATCTTTGGCCGTGGGCAGCAATCGTTTTGGACCGATTGCGCGAGCAACCTCCATCGCCAGGTCCCAACTGGTTAGGATCTCGATTTCAGCACCGATCACTCTGTCCGCTTCACTGTTCGACGCAGCGCCCGCTTTCTCTGCCTCGACTGGATCGATCGCACTCCTTTCCAGAACATACCGCACCAATAACTTGGCTTGTGATTCGTAGGAGGGTGGAAAGAGGAAATAAACTGCCGCAGCGGCCATAAAGCCCAGGGCGGCGCATACCATGATTGTTCGCTTCCGTTTGAACAGAGCGAAGAGAATATCGCTCAGGTTCATTCCGGAGTGATGTTGTGATTCCCGTCGGATTTCAGCCATAATTTTAGTCTTTAATCGAGATGTGGATAGAGGATCGACCCCGCGAGTCGATTGAATGCCAGCGGCAATCTGCCAAAGATCCGCTTGTGCAAGCCGCCCTCACGGCGGACTGGAGTGGGACACTGCCGACCCGATGGATCGACTCGGAAGTAATCAATGGTTTCTTCCTGTGTGTCCCAGGAAAGTTTGAATCGTCGCAAACCGTCGTTTTCGCAGTCGGTGCGCCCGAAATGTAATTTTTCGACGCCGGTGCGCGCCAAAAGCTGGATGCCTTGCCACATGACAAGATTGTTGGCGCGGAATTCTTGAAACCTTTTGTCCGAGGCACCGTACTTGTAGATAGCGTTCTTGCCGAAGCGGAAGAAAACCGCCGCAGCAATCGGACGTGACCCGCGCTGTGCCAGAACAACGAAACCCCGACCCGGTTTGATGATGTGTTCGTAAATGTTCAGGAAAAACGACGCCGGTTGCGGTGGGAGACCGTGACGCCGGCGCGTCTGGACGTGGAGCCGATAAAAATCGTCGATCGCCTGGCGATTGCGGACAATGGCCGCGCTGACATTACTGCGTTCGGCTTTGCGAATAGCGCGACGGACTTGACTATCGAAGCGATTCGCCATTTCATCGCCGCGGCGGCGGAAATCGAGTGTATGTCCGTAGAATTTGCTTGCTGAATTGGAGTCGGATCCGAACGATTTGCCCCCGCGGATTTCCAGGTGCTTCCAGCGGCGTTCCCGTGCGAAACGGACAAGGCAATCTCTTACACCATCGATCACATCTGGGTCAAAAATGAGCGGCTCGCAAACATCGCTGAATGGGAGGCAGACGCCGCGGCGTCCGGTTAGGGCGCTGCGTACTTCCATCAGCGGTATCAATGCCGCCAATCTCCGTCCCCGCGAAAATTGAAGATAAAAAGGCTGATGATTGTAGGTCTTGTGAAGCACCTTTGCCCAGGCACTGGTGTGGAAACAACCGGCGTCGCGATGCAAGGCAACCACAAGATCCCAACCCGGATTTTGGACCGGGTTAATGATCCGCATTTGCAGCGATTTCTCGCTGGCCTTCGGTTCTACCGTGGAATCGTCGCCAGAAAAGGGCGCCGTTTCCAGGGATTGTGCTTCCTCTGGTTGGAGAGTTTTCAAAAGCTTTTTCTAGACCAGCGCTTCCACACCAGCCACTTCGCTAACGCAGTCAGCGACGTATTCGATCTGCTCTTCCGTCAACTCCGGAAACATTGGTAGCGAAAGAAATTGGTTGGCAAGGTTCTCCGCAATTGGGAATGCGCCCTTTGTGTAGCCGAGATTTCTGCCGGCTTCCTGGAGATGAATCGGGACCGGATAGTGTACTGCGCACCCGACTCCTTTGTCCTGGAGAGTTCGCATGACTGCGTCGCGTTCCTGTACCCGAATGGCGTAGACGTGATAAACGTGCCGCGCGTAATTTGCCTCCAACGGTGTAAGAACGTCATCGATCCCGGCAAAAGCCTGATTGTATTCCGAGGCATGTTTGCGCCGCAGAGAATTTGCCTCGTCAAGATGACGCAGCTTAATCGACAAGACCGCCGCCTGAATTCCGTCCATCCGGCAGTTCCATCCCATCATGGCGTGATAATATTTTCGTGACTGGCCGTGGTCCCGCAGCATCTGAATTTGCTTCCGCAACTCGGGGTCGTTCGTCACGACTGCGCCAGCCTCGCCGAAGGCACCAAGATTTTTTCCAGGATAAAAACTGAACGAACCCGCGTCGCCCATCGTGCCTGCTTTCCGACCTTTGTACTCAGCGCCATGGGCCTGGGCGGCATCTTCGACGACGAAAAGTCCGTTTGCGTGCGCGAACTCCAAAATCGGGTCCATGTCCGCAGGTTGTCCGAACAGGTGAACCGGAATAATTGCTTTGGTCCTCTCGGTGAGACTCTTCTCAAGTTCCGCGGGATTCATCGTGAATGTGTCCCGGTCCACATCCACAAATATCGGTCGAGCTTTGCAGTAAGTAATCGCCTCGGCGGTGGCGATAAACGTGTTTGGAACCGTAATAACTTCGTCGCCCTCACCAATTCCTAGCCCTAGCAGAGTCAGCCAAAGCGCATCGGTGCCATTGCCCACGGCGATTGCGTAGGAAGACCCGCAGAATGTCGCGAACTCTTCCTCAAACTTCTCTACGAACGGTCCGCCGGCAAAGGCGCTGCTCTCGATCACTTCGTGAATCGCGCGATCGAATTTTTCACTTAAAGGGGCGTGATGCGCCTTCAAATCAAGGAAGGGAACTTTCATTTTGTATTATGTGATGGAGGATCTGAGAGAGTTGAGGTGAAGCTTCACACGCTCATACTGAGCTGATGCAAAGCTGGCCCGCCAATCATCCAGCGAATGCTTCGACCTGAAGAATCTCTTCGGCCTTAACGGGAGCGCGGGGCGGCACCACGTTACTCGTTGGAGAAAATGTCACCGGGGCTCCGTTCATCTTGAGCGAAGCGCTGGCCGCCTCGAGGATCTTGACCATTTCCAGACCTCGACGGCCATCCGTTAGCGGTTGGGAATTCGTTTTGATGCAGTCAACGAAATGCTGACACGCCAGCTTTAGCGGTTCTTCCTGGTGAAGATACGGGATGTAACTGTCGCCGTAATGATACGAGTATTGAAATTCGGCGAACGTGTCGTAGTGCGGCGGACGTTCTACCCGTGCATCGTAGATGCGGATTTTCTCGCGCGTTCGCAAATCGTCATACACGATCATGCGTCGCGTACCGACGATAGTCATTTCGCGAATTTTCCGCGGCTCGAGCCAGCTGCTTTGGATGGTTGCGAAGCGTTTACGCGAGAAGGAAAGCGACATGTTCGTCACGTCTTCTACTCCAGGCGTAATGTGAGCGTTGCCCTGGCAGTTAATGGTGGTGGGAAATTCATCGAGAATGTGAAGAATGATCGAGATGTCGTGCGGCGCCAGATCCCACGCGACATTGATGTCCTTTTGGAACAGTCCCAGATTGAGGCGGCGGCAGTTGATGTAGCGAATTTCACCCAGGTCTCCCGCTTGAACGATTTGAGCAATCTTTTGCACGGGCGAGGAGTAGAGAAAAGTGTGGTCGAGCATTAAAACCAGACCTTTGCGATCGGCGATTTCGATTAGTTCCTCGCACTCGGCTGAAGACGAGGCCATCGGTTTTTCAATAAGCACATGCTTGCCTGCCAGGAGAGCTGCCTTGGCCAATGAATAATGATGCTTCACCGGGGTGGCAACGACGACAGCGTCCACGCTTGTGCCATTGAGAAGCTGCTGCGTCTGGGTCAGGCCCTCGACGTCCGGATACAGCGCGCGAATATGCTTCAAGCGCTCCGTATTGAGATCGCAGACTGCCTTGAGCTGGCAGTCCGAAAGACCTTTAAAGTTGCGAACCAGAAGCGGTCCCCAATAACCGCACCCGATTACGCCGACTGAAATTTGTTTCTTCATACTTTCCGAGCTGATCCTTAGGCTTGCAAAATTTGTGTGGCTGGTCTGTGACTCTTTGGAGTCGCATCTGAGAGGCTTGGCAAAATCGGTGCGGAAGCGTGAAGACCTTCGCTTTGACGATCAGTTAGCGCTGCCGGCCGGGATTCGAAGAGTTGGCGAGCGATAACGGCGCAAGTCTTGAAGATGATTTTCAGATCCAGGAGGAAGGATAGATTCTTTAGATAAAACAGGTCCATGGCGATCATCTCGTTGAACGTCGTTTTATTTTTGCCATTCACCTGCCAGTAGCCTGTGAGACCTGGCAAACCTTTTACGCGCTCTCGTTGCCACGGCTGATAATGGGCAAACTCGTTGGGCAGGCACGGGCGGGGACCAACCAGGCTCATCTCGCCGCAAAGGACGTTGAAAATCTGAGGTAATTCATCCAGGCCGCTCGCACGGAGAAACCGGCCAAAAGGCGCCAGACGCGGATCGCCGTAAGTGTCCAGTTTTGTCATGGGACAATTGATCCGGATCAGTTCTTCAAGGTGGCGCTCGTGAGTTTCTGTCTCGGCACTCATCTTCATCGTCCGGAACTTCCAGATCAGAAAATGTCTTCCGCCGAGCCCAACGCGTTTCTGTCGGTAAAAAATCGGCCCCGGTGAAGCGAGTCGCGTTACGATCATCAGCAAAATCATCAGCGGCAACCAAATCGGCAGTGCGAGGAGAATGCCTGTGACGTCGAGAGCCGATTTCCAGCCGGGTATCCTGTTTACAGGTGCCTCTGGAAAGTGGACCGCAACACTCGGAGCTTTCGCTCCGTTCCCGTTCGAGCTCCTATAAGGCAAGCTGCCGCCCTTGGTCGCCCGCCCGATATGCGGGAGATGACCTTCTATCCTCATCTAATGGGTTCCTCCAACTACTGCTAACCCGCTAATGGTGCGGGATTGTGTGAGCTAGGAGACACCCGCGTCTGGGTCTTTCGTCCATCAAGGAAACGTGACCGAGGAGCGGGCCCTCGAAAAACTCACCCTCAAAAATGTGCAAACCGGGGGGCAAAGCAGGAAACAAAGATCGAGACCAGACAAACAGGACGCTGTTTGACCGCAGGTTGAGCGGCGCGCCGGGAGAGATTGCTGGATTGATGTAATTTCCCGCACGCTTATTTCTACGGAAACTACCGGGCGAAGGTTCCGATTATTTTGCAGGACAACGGAATTTAACGGGACTGTCACAATCAGAAGATCGAGGTCCTAAAATACAAGAGAGAGACGATCGGAGCTGATCGATCAGCGCGCCTATTCGATCTCGGAGAGAAGAGTATCGAGGTTGTCGCTCTCGGCTCCTTCGTCGTCGGTCAGTCCAGCTTGCACCAAACATCCCAGGCAAAGTCCGTTGTGGTGCACACGCACCACGCCGCAACAGTGTGGGCATTCGTCGTCCTCGTGCGGCGTCGCTGAAAAAGAATCTGAAAGGCTAGTAAAATCCATTTTTTATTGTCCCAGTTTCCGGTAGGTGCTGAGCGCGCTCCTTTTGTTGATCAAGGCAGGGTAATTCTTCCGCCCGACCCAGGTTCTCGCTAGAGCGCGGAGAGCGAGAAGCTTACATGTGAGGTCGAGCGTTGCACCCTGCACAAGCACTTCTACGGAAACTCACACGCGAAGTTTCAAAAAAAACTCATTCCGAACGCAAAAAGGTCTAGTTTTTACATGATTGTTTCAATTACGGTTTCGAATTGACGTATGAGTCATTCCTCCGAGGTCTTAGAGGCGGCAATCGAGGCTGCGAGAGAGACGCTACAATCGCTTCTCGACCTCGACTCGCAGGTCGCAAAGGCTGCTGAGCTGATCGAACAATGTTTGCGGACGGGAAACAAATTGCTCGTCTGCGGCAACGGTGGCAGCGCGGCTGATGCGTCGCATTTTGCAACCGAGTTTGTGGTGCGCTTTATGAAAGATCGTCCTGCTTATCCGGCGATCTGTCTCGCTGGAGATGGCGGGCTTCTTACCGCCGCAGGCAACGATTATGGGTTCGATGAGATTTTCGCCCGTCAGGTAGCGGCTTTCGGCCTTGCAGGAGATGCGCTGATTTGCCTGACGACCTCCGGCAAATCCAAGAATATTGAGCGCGCGTTGCAAGACGCAAAGGCGCGCGGGCTTAAGACCATTGCCTTCCTCGGTCGCGATGGTGGATCAACCATTGGAATGGCGGACGTCGACATCCTGGTTCGGAGCGATACCACTGCGCGTATCCAGGAAGCTCATCAGCTTCTGCTCCATGTTTTGTGTGAAGTGGTTGAGACACGTCTCGGCCGAAAGAAATAAGCCTACTAAACACACGGAAGCTACGAAATTTCAGGTAAACGAATTCGCGATACAGTTCTTCACTTTCTTGTCATTCGCGTGTTTCGTGGGCCGCAATAAATCCGGCTCACTCTGAGTTTTTTAAGAGGCGCTCACGCTCGCGATCTAGCTGGCGGCGTTCATTCGCCGTCAGACTACCAATTCCGAATTTCGAAATCTTATCCAGGATCGGATCGATCGAGGTGTAAACATCATCCGGATCCGCGGACCGGCTGGATTGTATTTTGGGAACAACATGGAACTTCGGCCTGGGACGAAGGCGCGCTTTCAACGCATCCCACCAGGGAAGTTCCGGTCCAGCGCCATGCACTTCAATGAAAAGGAACGCTGCGCCAATACTTGTCCAAACCATCATCAGGTCGCTCCAAGCGTGGTATGCGAGCAGTTGCAACGTGTAAACGGCGGCCAGAATCAATACCACCCATTTAGTCATGATCCGCAGGAACAACTCAGCCCGTGGATAAATGGTGGCGAAAGCAACAAAAATTCCAAAGTGTAGCGCTGACGACCCGGAAGGAAGAGATACTACTGAACGCTGCCAGAATCCCCAGATGGTCAGCAACACGGCCGGCGTGACCAGCAAAATGAGATACAGCGCGATGTAAGCACGGCGCCCGATAAACCGCTCCACCTCTCGCCCGAACACGAACAGCATGTACATTTCGATCGCGAACCAGAGGAGCGCGTTTGGCGCATGCACGAATGCGTACGTAAAGAGGCGCCACACCTGGCCAGACCAGACTGCCGCGCTGTCGAAAAGTAAGTAGCCCAAAATGGAATGCGCCCCAATCGCCACGAGAAGAGCTGTGAGAATCGCCGCCGCGATGTGCAGCCCAACCAGCATCGTGGTCACATCGACGGGATAGCGGCCCATCCACGCAACCGGCCGATAATCATCGGAGGTGGTGACCCCGAACATACTTTCAATTAATGCCGCGCACTGTTCTTGCGCAAGCGTGAAACAATTTGACCCTCCAACGATTCAACGTGGCGAAGCGTTCACCTGTTACGCCATAGTCTCGACGAAGGCGGATTCGTGGTTAAGATGGACATCTTCGCTTCATGAAAAATATCGCACCTGCCATATTCCCGCCGAACGGAATCGGCGATTCGAAGCCGACGAACCAGGCCGTGCTCGACTGGGTGCACGAAATCGGAAAACTGACAAAACCCGAGAATATTTTCTGGTGTGACGGTTCCGATCGCGAGAACGAATTCCTGGTCGCGGAATCGTTAAAACAGAACGTGCTGATCAAGCTGAACGAGGAAAAAGTTCCGCGGTCCTACTTGCACCGATCCAACCCGAACGATGTCGCACGAGTCGAAAAGGTCACATTCATTTGCACGCCGACCAAAGAGGAAGCCGGCCCAACCAACAACTGGTCGGACCCGACGGAGACGTACTCGAAGTTATATGGACTGTTGGATGGCGCGATGCGCGGACGCACCATGTTTGTTGTGCCTTACATCATGGGCCCGCCCGATTCGCCCCTAACGAAAGTCGGATTCGAAATCACCGATTCAAAATACGTTGTGCTCAGCATGCGAATCATGACGCGGATGGGCAAGATCGCTCTCGAACGGCTGGGCAGTGATCCAAAGGCGGAATGGAATCGTGGTGTGCATTCACTGCTGGATGTCGATCCGAATCGACGATTCATCTGCCATTTTCCTCAGGACAACACGATTATCTCGGTTGGTTCCGGTTATGGCGGGAATGTTTTGCTAAGTAAAAAATGCCTCGCACTGCGTATTGGATCGTATCTCGCGCGCAAGCAAGGCTGGATGGCGGAGCACATGCTCATCCTGGGTGTTGAATCGCCCGAAGGAAAAAAACATTACGTGGCTGCGGCGTTCCCAAGCGCCTGCGGCAAAACAAATTTCGCGATGTTGATTCCGCCAACGCATTTCAAAGGTTGGAAAGTGACGACAGTCGGTGACGACATCGCATGGATGGAAATTCGCGACGGGCGTTTGTTCGCTGTGAATCCGGAGAACGGATATTTCGGCGTTGTCCCCGGCACCAGCTACAAATCGAATCCGAACGCGATGAAATCCATCGAGCATGACACTCTTTATACAAACGTCGCGCTCACTGATGACGGCGATGTTTGGTGGGAAGGAAAAGACGGACCGCCGCCCAAACACGCTATTGACTGGCGCGGGAATGATTGGGCGCCGGACTCAAAGGACAAAGCCGCGCATCCCAATAGCCGGTTTGCCACGCCGATGCGCAATAACCCTGCTCTCGATCGTGATGTGGAAAAGGGCGAAGGCGTTCCGATCAGCGCCATCATTTTCGGCGGCCGTCGCAGTGACACGGTGCCGCTCGTTTACGAGGCGTTCGATTGGACTCACGGTGTTTATCTCGGCGCCACCATGGCCTCGGAGACAACAGCGGCCGCGACGGGCGCTGTCGGACAAGTCCGGCGCGACCCAATGGCGATGTTGCCTTTCTGCGGATATAACATCGGCGATTATTTACGGCATTGGATGGACATAGGAAAACGTCTCACCAATCCGCCGCTCATCTTCAACGTGAACTGGTTTCGCAAAGGCGCGGACGGAAAATTCCTCTGGCCAGGGTTCGGGGAGAACATGCGTGTGCTCAAATGGATGATCGATCGGTGCGAACAGAAGGGCGGAGCAGTCAAATCGCCAGTTGGCTGGTTGCCCACTCCGCATGATCTCGATCTTGATGGTCTCCACATCGATCACACATCCGTGGCCGAGCTTCTTGGAATCGATCACGAGGAATGGCAAAAGGAACTCGCCGCGCACAAACGCTTCTTCGACTCGCTCGGCGGTGTTGTGCCCGAAGAATTGCTCGATCAACGCAAACAACTCGCCGCTCGGTTTAAACTGTAGGGGACGCTGCCAGTCTCCCGTCTTAAGACGGAGTTTGTAACAATCAGGCGTTCACGACTGCGGTATAACGTTTCAAAAATTGATCTTCAGAATCCGCTGAAGTCTCCAGATCGCGCAGAAGTCCATCGCTAATGTCATAAATCCAGCCGTGAACCGTGATGTTCTGCCCGCGTTGCCAGCCTTCGCGAACAGCCGTCGTGCCACAGACATTCGCCACCTGTTCGATCACATTTAATTCGCAGAGCCGGTTGTGCCGTTCGCCTTCAACACGGTATCGTTCGAGCTGCCTGCGATGTTTCACTTGCACATTCTTAATCTGGCGAAGCCAATCGTCGATTACTCCCGAGGGGAGCGGCCTTAACGCTGTAAGCACACCAGCACATCCGTAATGGCCGCAGACGATGATATGTTTAACCTTCAAGACTTCGATTGCAAAATGCAGCACACAGAGACAGCTAGGATCGCTTTTCGCCACAATGTTGCCGACGTTGCGGTGAACGAACATCTCGCCGGGTAGTAGACCTACAATTTGATTTGCTGGCACGCGACTGTCAGAACACCCTATCCACAGGTAGTTCGGGCTCTGTTGTCGCGCGAGCCGTGCGAAAAAGTGCGGGTCGCGAGTGGTTACCTGTTTAGCCCATAGGCGATTGTTCGCCAATAGGTCGGTCAAGTCGTGCATATTATTTCTGCCGTGGGCGTTTCACCAAACGACAGCTCGCTATGAAATCAACCTGAAGAAGGACGCCGAAAAATTGTGGATGTGAGTTCGCTGTCGTGGAGCAGCAGACGTTATGAGAATTTGCGAACCACTTGACTGGCAGCGAATATTTCCAGTGGGTTCGAAGGCCGCGACTACAAAAGATCTCAGAGTACCAATCGCGAAGGACTGCATCGAGATTCGTGGAGCGCGCCAGAACAACCTCAAAGGGATCGATGTTGACCTTCCGCTTGGAAAATTGACAGTCGTCACCGGCCCTAGCGGCAGTGGCAAATCAAGTCTGGCATTCGAAACGATTTACGCCGAAGGGCAGCGACGTTACGTCGAAACTTTCAGCCCTTACATGCGGCAATTCCTCGACCGCATGGACAAGCCGCGCGTGGACGATATTCGCGGGATCCCTCCGGCGATCGCCATCGAACAGGCGAACCCGGTCAAGAGCTCGCGCTCGACCGTCGGCACGATGACGGAGATCAATGATTATCTGAAGTTGCTCTGGCCACGCGTCGCTCGCGCATTTTGTCCGAATTGCGGTCGCGAAATTCGCCCTGAAACTGCGCAGTCAATCAGTCAGCAGGTATTGTCCGATTGCACCGGGGTAACTGTTCTCGTCACTTTTTGGGTCGCCGTCCCACCGAAAACCGAACCGCGCAAGTTCTTCGAATTTCTTCAACAGCAGGGCTATCTGCGCGTTTGGATCGACAACCAAATCGTGCGCGTGGACGCCGCGCCAAAAATTAAACGGCTCGGTACGCATGTGCAGGTGATTCAGGATCGCATCGCAATCTCTGATGAAAACCGTGGACGTCTTGTTGAGGCGATTGAAACAGCCCTGCGCTTTGGGAAGGGCAAGATCAATGTCATTTCGATTCCAGGCAACGCCCAACGCCCAACGCCCCACGCCCAACGTCGAACTGATCACGAGCTTCCTTTCTCCACCGGCTGGCATTGTGCGCATTGTGATCTCGACATTCGCCCGCCCACACCCGGTCTGTTCAGTTTCAACAATCCGCTCGGCGCGTGCCCGGAATGTCGAGGATTTGGCCGCACCATTGCAATCGATCTAAACAAGGCGATTCCGAATCGCAGCCTGAGTATCAAACAGGGCGTGGTTCGTGTTTTTCGTGGCGCCGAGTTCGGCGAATCGCAGAAAGATTTGCTTCGAGCCTGCGCGCGAAAAGAGATCGATATCGATGTTCCATTCGAAGAATTGCCGAAAGCCGACCAGGACTTCGTCATCGAAGGTGAGAAACGGTCAGGTGATTATACAGACGAAGATTACGAAAACGATCGGTGGTATGGCGTCCGCGGATTCTTTCGCTGGCTTGAAAGCAAAACTTACAAAATGCATGTGCGCGTTTTGCTCAGCCGCTACCGAGCGTACGTCACCTGTCCGCGCTGCAACGGGGGACGATATCAGCCCGAAGCGCTGAATTATAAAACTGTAGCGGCGGTCTATGACCGCCTAGACGGCGCTCGCAGAGCGCCGCTACAGCTGACGCTTCCCGAAATTCAAGCGCGTTCGATCTTGGATGCGCGTAATTTTCTACAAGGGATCGCGATCCCCTCGAATGATTCGACCGCGCGAATGTTGCGTGACGAGATTTGTGCGCGGCTCAATTATCTCTGTGAAGTCGGCGTTGGCTATCTGACGCTCGACCGATCTACGCGCACTTTGAGTGGCGGTGAAGTACAACGTGTGAACCTCACAACATGCCTCGGGGCATCCCTGGTCAACACGCTTTTCGTGATGGATGAGCCAAGCATCGGTTTGCATCCGCGCGATGTTGGCCGGCTGGTGCGCGTGATGCACAACCTTCGCGACAAAGGCAATACGCTCCTCGTGGTCGAGCACGAGGAACAAATTATTCGTGCCGCCGATAATTTGATAGATATCGGCCCAGGCCGCGGCGAGTACGGCGGTGAGTTGGTTTGGAATGGCGCGCTCCACGGTTTTGTAAATGGGGCCGACGCGCCCACGCGCCGCACGATGGGTGGAAACCGGTGCGAGGGCGTGCCAGCTCCATCCCTTACGCGCGAATACCTAAGAGGAGAAAAAGCTATTCCGATTCCGCGTTCACGCCGAAAATCGGTATCATCGATCAAGATCACCGGCGCGCGACAGCACAACCTCCAGAATATCGACGTCGAACTGCCCTTGGGCGTTTTCACCTGCGTCACCGGCGTTTCCGGTTCCGGGAAATCCACGCTGGTTCACGACGTGCTCTACCGGAATCTGGTGATCGCAAAAGGGCAGTCGTCCGACTCGGAGCCAGGCGCATGCAAATCCGTCACCGGGGCGCATCGCATCCACGACGTAATCATGGTCGATCAAGCACCCCTTGCACGCACACCGCGGTCAACGCCGCTGCTTTATTTGGGACTTTACGACCGCGTTCGCGAATTGTTCGCCGCTCGACCGGAAGCAATGTCACAGGGACTCACGGCCGGCACATTCTCATTTAATACCGGCAGCGGCCGCTGTGAACGTTGTTCCGGCACGGGATACGAGAAAATCGAGATGCAATTTTTGAGCGATCTTTTCGTTCGCTGCGCAGAATGCGAAGGCAAACGGTTTCAGCCGCATGTTCTGAAAGTTCGACTGCACGGAAAATCAATTCACGATCTGCTCAAGCTCACCGTAAGCGAAGCGATCGAGTTTTTCGCAGAAATCGGCGAAGACAAGGCCTTGTCGGAACCGCTTAGAGTGCTTGAGGAGGTCGGGCTTGGCTATCTGAGGTTGGGCCAGCCGCTGAACACGCTTAGCGGCGGCGAATCGCAAAGGCTGAAATTGGTCGGACATCTCGCCAAGACGAATAATGCAGAGCTCTCAATGGGCGGAGGATCCGCAATCCACAATTCGCAATCCGCAGTCGGGAACTTGTTTATCTTTGACGAACCAACCACGGGACTTCACTTCGATGACGTGGCAATGTTGCTGCGATTATTTCAGCGGCTGGTTGATCGCGGTCATTCCATCGTGGTGATCGAGCATAATCTTGAAGTGATCAAGTGCGCCGATTGGATTGTCGACCTCGGGCCGGAAGCCGGAGACGCCGGCGGCGACGTGGTCGCTACCGGAACGCCGGAGCAAATCGCCAAGGCCGAGAATTCACACACTGGGCGATTTCTCAGAACTGTGCTCCGCAAATTCCGCACAGCACCGTGCGTCATCCGGAGCCGCGAAGACGACGAAGGACCTCACAAAGCATCCCGCGAGTTGGAGAGATCCTTCGCTTACGCTCAGGATGACAGCGTGGAGCTAGCGCGAGCCGCGGAGGAAGCGCCACGTTTTCGGCTGAATGGAGGCGACGCGATCCAGATCCATGGTGCGCGTGAGCACAACTTGAAGAACATCGACGTCAAAATCCCGAGAGAAAAAATGGTGGTCGTTACTGGTCTGAGCGGTTCCGGGAAATCCACCCTCGCATTTGATATTCTGTTCGCGGAAGGACAACGACGTTTTCTCGACAGCATGTCGCCGTACGCGCGGCAATTCGTCGAGCAGCTCGAAAAGCCGGATGTCGATTTGGTCAGCGGATTGCCTCCCAGCGTCGCGATTGAGCAACGAGTCACCCGCGGCGGAGGGAAATCGACCGTCGCTACAGTGACGGAAGTTTACCATTTTCTCCGGCTGCTTTTCGCAAAAACCGGAACGCAGTTTTGTCCGGACTGCGATTTGCCGGTGGAGAAACAAAGCCTGGCCGCCATTACCAGACAAATTGAATCAATAGCGAAACGCGGACCGGTGCGAGTAACTGCGCCACTGGTCAAGGCTCGAAAAGGTTTTCACACCGAAGTCGCGCGCTGGGCGGAACGGCAGGGATTCGACACGCTGTATGTGGATGGGAAACTGGTTCCTATTCCGCATTTTCGAAAATTAGAGCGGTTCAAAGAGCATACGATCGATGTGGTCGTTGGTCTGATCGACCGAAAGCGAATCGCAAAAGCACGCGAAATTGCTGGGCGCGCGTTAGAGATTGGCCGCGGTACTGCCCGTCTCCTCGATTCAAAAAATCGGCTGACAGTCTTAAGCACGGAAATGAGCTGCCCAAATTGTGGTCGCGCGTTCGAGGAGCTCGATCCGCGTTTATTTTCATTTAATTCACCTCACGGTGCGTGCGAAGAATGCGGCGGATTCGGTGAGATTTGGGACCAGGATTTGCAAACTGCTGCCGATCCCGATGGTGAATCGGTCCTGGAAACCGAGCTCGCCGCGGAGCGCGAGTCCGAATGGATCGAGGAAGGCGAAGCGCGCGAATGTGCGAGTTGTCGCGGCTCGCGCTTGAACGCTGTGGCGCGCTATGTGCGTGTCCAGGGTTACACGATCGATCAGTTCACGAATCTTTCGGCCAGTGAAGCAGCGCGGAAGGTTGAGAAACTGAAATTCCGTGGAACGCATCAGACGATCGCTGTCGGTCTGGTTCCTGAAATCCAGCAGCGATTGCGTTTCATGGAGAAGGTTGGCCTCGGCTATCTCGCGCTCGGGCGCTCGGCCAAAACATTGAGCGGCGGGGAATCGCAGCGGATTCGGTTAGCAGCGCAACTGGGCTCGAACTTGCGCGGCGTGCTTTACGTATTGGATGAGCCGACGATTGGTCTTCATCCACGCGATAATTTGCGTTTGCTCGACACGCTCACTGCGCTGCGGAACAAGGGGAACTCGTTGATTATTGTCGAGCATGACGAGGAAACGATGCGGCGCGCCGATCACATTGTGGATCTTGGTCCGCGTGCAGGAATTCATGGCGGCGAAGTTGTGGCCGCCGGCACGCTGCGCGATGTCGAACGAAATGCGCTTTCTGAGACGGCACGTTGCTTGAAATCGCCGCTTCGTCACCCCATCCGCGGGTCGCGGCGATCCCTGCGGAACATCGAAAACTGGATCGACGTTCGCGGTGCGAGAGCAAACAATTTGAAAGATATCGATGTTCGATTCCCTGTTGGCAGGCTTTCAGTGATCACGGGAATTTCCGGCAGCGGCAAATCCACATTGATGCATGAGGTCATTTGGCCTGCGGTGTGTGAGCAGCTGAAACAAAGAAAACGGCTGCAGAACGGCGATCTGTTCAGACTGGTCAGCGGTGCGCAGGAGATCGAAGCCGTTTATGAGGTCGATCAATCACCCATTGGTAAGACATCGCGCTCGACGCCGGGCACGTATGTCAAAGTCTTCGACGAGATTCGGAATCTTTACGCGCAACTACCCGTCTCGCGTGTGCGCGGATATTCCGCGAGCCGATTCTCATTCAACGCCGAAGGTGGACGCTGCGAGACTTGCAAGGGTCAGGGTGTGATCAAACTGGAGATGAATTTTTTGCCGCGGAGCTATGTGCCGTGCGAGGACTGCGGCGGCAAACGTTACAATCCACAAACGCTCGAGATACTCTACAATGACAAATCGATCGGCGACGTGATGGAAATGACGATCGAGGAGGCGACGCAATTTTTTTCGGCGCATCCGAAAATTGCGCGCCCGCTCTCGCTACTGGTAGATACAGGCCTGGGCTACCTCAAGCTGGGGCAACCGAGTCCCACGCTGAGCGGTGGCGAAGCCCAACGACTGAAGCTGGTCACCCAACTCAAGCGTGGTGTCAGTCGCGCGGCTGACGAACGGATTCGCAAAATGCGCAAGCCGGGTTCGACGTTGTATTTGCTTGAAGAACCGACCATCGGCCTGCACATGGCCGACATTGAATTGCTTCTTAACGTGCTCCACCGGCTCGTCGACGAAGGAAACACGGTGATTGTTGTCGAACACAATCTCAGCGTGATCGCAGAAGCTGATTACATTGTTGATCTTGGCCCGGAAGCTGGCGTCGACGGAGGAAAAGTGGTGGCGGCTGGAACGCCAGAGCAAGTCGCAAAGAACCGCGTGAGCCGCACTGCACCGTTTTTGCGAAAAGTGTTGGACGCGTCGCGTGTCAAAACAGCAGTGTCATCCTGAGCGACGCGAAGGATCTCACAACTGCAGTGCGCGCGACGCAGTGCGGATAGTGTGATCCATCACCCATCGGAAGGTTTCTCACTTGTTCAGGAGGACGCGCGTTTTCGTTGCGAGTCCTGCGGAGATCACGGACAATCGGCGCAATGCTCGCGTATTATTTGCACAATCTCGATCCAATTATTTTTCGGATACACGACAATGTTGGCCCGCGCTGGTATGGCTTGGCTTACGTACTTGCTTTTATCTCCAGCTACCTCCTTTTCCTTTGGCTGGCTAAACGCGGCTATGCGGATCTGCCGCCACAACGAGTCGGCGATTTCATCACTGGGTGCGCGCTGTTTGGTGTGATTCTCGGCGGGCGTCTCGGCTACGTCTTTTTTTACAAACCGGAAATGTTGCGCGAGCCACTGTCGATTCTCCGTGTCTGGGAAGGTGGGATGTCCAGTCACGGCGGGATGCTTGGCGTATTGCTTTTCACTTTGTACTACGCGTATCGACACAAAATTTCGTGGACGAATCTGGGCGACAATCTGGTTGTCACCGTGCCAATCGGTTTGTTCTTCGGCCGCTGCGCGAATTTTATTAACGGCGAACTTTACGGACGGATGACAAAAGTTTCCTGGGCGATGCAATTTCCCAAAGAACTGTTCGACCATCCTCAGGAAGGTGAGCGCGCGGTTGCGGCATGTACGCGAATCGACCGATCGCTCTCCACTCCGGATGCAATCGTTGGCGCAGTTCGCACTCAGCCAGAAGTGGCCACTGCATTGCGTTCAATTCTTTCGCCACGCCATCCATCACAACTTTATGAGGCTTTTTTCGAGGGAATCGTCTTGTTTGCGATTTTATGGTTCGTGCGCACTCGCAGGCGGGAGCCGAACGGCGTTTTGACGGGATTGTTCTTTATCTGGTATGCGATCTTTCGGATTGTAGTCGAATATTTCCGGGAGCCCGATGCAACACTGATCGGTCCCTTCACGCGGGGCCAATTCTTTTCGTTCTTCCTCATCGCGATTGGCCTCGGGTTTATTGCCGTGGCAAAAATGCGACCCACGTTCCCACAAGGAATGACGAAGCACGAATGACGAATTAGTGTCATTTGCGTGAATGTTACTTTCGTTTCTGCAAAACGGCGTTATTACTTAAGCCGGTGACGCGGGAATGCTGGAAATCATAGCGGCTGGCAGCGGTCTCCTTTTTGCGTTCGATCACGCGACGATCGCGGGAAAGCTCGTTCTCACTCTGCTTGCTGTCGCCTCCATTTTCAGCTGGTCAATCATGATCACGAAATTACGCGTGATCCGGTTTGCCCGAAAACAGAACGTCCGTTTTCTAGCCGCGTTTCGCCAGGATCGACAACCGCTGCGGCTGTTCGAAAAGAACGCGCGCTTTCCTGGATCGCCGGTATTCAATGTGTATCGCGCCGGTTGCGAGGAGATGACATTTCATCTGCTCGGTTCTCCAGAGGTCGATGACACATTTCGCGCGCGACTCGAGATCGCCGATAAGATTTCGCCAGCTCAAATGGGCGCGGTAAACGCGGCCATGGAACGAGCGGTGGGCGAAACGGCGCTTTCACTCGAATCGCAGATGATCTTGCTGGCAACCGCCGTGAGTGGTTCCCCATTTTTGGGCTTGCTTGGTACGGTTTGGGGCGTGATGGACGCGTTCACCGGCGTAGCCGAGGCAGGTTCGCCCAACCTTGTCTCGATGGCGCCCGGCGTATCTGGCGCGCTCATTACCACGGTGACCGCGCTCTGCGTCGCAATTCCAGCCATGTTCGGTTACAACTTTCTCGTTACCAGTATTCGCGGGATGATCGTCGAGATGGACAATTTTGCCGCGGAACTCGCTTCGGAATTCGAGCATAAATACGTCGATCACAGTGTGCGTGAATCGGCATTTCGCCGATGAGACGCTACTCGCAACGGCAAGGCCTTTCTACACTTAGCGAAATCAATATCACCCCGCTGCTCGACCTGGCGTTCGTGCTGCTCATCATTTTTATGATCACGACACCGTTGCTCGAAAGCAGCATGAACCTTGTAATTCCGTCGAGCGGCGCGACGAATCCGCCGATCAAATCAGGACAGGTGCAAATTGTCTCGATCGACCGCGATGAGACGATTCGGTTTAACAATCAGGTGGTGGATTTAAAAGTGCTCACGGCGCGACTGACCGAATTGAAACAGGTGAATCCAGACGTCGCTGTTGTGATTCGGCCTGACCGAGAGTTGCCTGTGCAAAAATTAATCGCGCTGATGGACGCGCTGAAACAGGCGCAGATTACGAAGGTTGGCATCGCTACAAGGGCCGAGTCAAAATAGATGTCGAAGAACCCGCCTTCGCGGAGCTTTTGGCGAAACGTCACGCTAATTGCGCTCGCGCACATCGTTCTGATTGCATGTTTAATCCGCTGGAGTTTAGCGGCACGAAGCGCGCCAGAGCCGGAGAGCCTGATTTTGTTGAGCGACGCGGAAGATCTCGCGGCCGAAAGATCCGAGACCAGCGCGACCAGGCCCACAGAGATTTCGGCTCCGCCCATTGAATCGGAACCGTTGAAGGCGGATGAGACAGAAAAAGAGCGGCCATCCTTAACTCAGGCAAAGAGCGAAATCGATTTGCCGAAACCAACGCCGTTGGAAACACCTGTTCCAAAGGCTACCGCAAAGCCGAAGGCAACCCCAAGACCCACTCCGAAGCCAACACCCAAGTCGACTCCTAAAAAAGCCGTGCTGGCAAAAGCGACCAAATCACCGGCGCACGCTAAGTCGAGCCCGTCAAAATCCCCGCGAGATCAAACCGAGGCGAGCAATGACAAAAAGAAAAGCGCGAAAATCGTTAGTGCAAAAACTAAGTCCTCATCCGATAGCGGCGGTGAGAAAACAGATTCAGCCAGCAAAGGTAGCAGTGCGGGCGGCGGAAGCAGCGGGTCAGAATTCGGATGGTACGGCAATATGTTGCACGACCGTTTTTACAGCGCATGGATTCAGCCGACCGCTAATGTTCCCTCCGGCACCAAGATTTCGACTTTGGCCAGGGTGCGCATTGAGAAAGACGGCCGCGTTTCCAAATTCGAAATTATCAAGCCGTCGCAAAACGTGCTGGTAAATGAATCAGTCGCCGTGGTCGCGAAACAAGTGACCGAAGTTGACCCGCCGCCTGCGGGCTTAATTCACGGCGACCACTACGATGTTAAAATCAATTTCGAACTAAATACAAACGACGAGTCGGCAAGATAACCGGTATCTCATTCCGCAAACACGTGTCGTCGGAGCACAGGTCTGTGGTTCAACCGTGATTTTCCGAAAATTTCTCCTCGATCAGCCGATGCAGGTGCTCGGCTATTGCTGGATGATTGAGGCGCTGGACGACTTCGTCCAGGAACCCGGTCACAATGAGGCGCTGGGCTACTGAGACAGGGATCCCTCGGGTGCGCAGGTAGAAGAGCTCATCCTCATCGATCTGGCCGGACGTTGCGCCATGGGTGCAACGGACGTTGTCCGCGAGAATTTCGAGGCCGGGCATTGAGTTCGCTTCTGCGTCGTCACTCAACAGAATGTTGCGAACTTTCTGATAGGCATCGGTGAAATGGGCATGCGGTTCTACTCGGATTAATCCACCGAAGATTGTACGGGCGCGATCGTCCAGCGCGTTTTTGTAAAGGAGATCGCTCGCGGTATGCGGCGAGACATGATCCTGCAATGTGCGGGCATCGAATTCCTGTTGGTCCGTTGCCACCGCGAGGGCGAGCAAATCGCTTCGCGCACCTTCGCCGATGAGGCGGCTCAAACTTTCGAACCGCGAGTATCGCGAACCAAGATGCACATTCAGGCTCATGGCCGAAGCGTCGTGATCGACGATCGTAGAGTTCATTTGTAGCGCGACAACGTTGTCTGCCCAATTTTGCGCGCACACGTAGGTCACCTTTGCACCGGGGCCGGCGACGAGATCGTTTACCCCGCACGCGAATCCGGGCACGTGTTCATTCATTGAGCCGAAATGTTCGATCACCGTAACTTTGGCCAGCTCGTCTGTGACCAGGAGCAAATGTGGAAATGCGGAGGTGTTTTCACCAGTCAGCCAGTGAAAAATCTCGATTGGCAGGTCGATTTCGACTCCGCGCGGCACATAAAGAAATGTGCCTGACGAAACCAGCGCCTGATGCAGAGCAGCGAACTTAGCGGACCCAAGCTTCGCTGGTTGCGACATGAAATGTTTGCGGAACAACTCGGCATGCTCAACCATTGCCCGCTCGAGCGGTTGGAAAATAACGCCGCGCTTTTTCAGCTGATCGGAAATCACATCGCGCTCGAGGAGTTGGTCACCAGCGAAGATCATGCGCCCGGCTACCGCTTCGAGGCCGCGCGATTGCTCCAGAATGATTGCGCGCTCTTTCTCGGTTAACGTTCCGCCGCAATTGAACGGGCCTAGATCAAGAAGACCGACATTTGTAAACCGCCACGCCTGATCTTTTCGCGTCGGCGTGGGTAATGACTCAAATTCCGTCCACGCTGCGGATTGCTGTTCACGGAACCAATCCGGAAATTCGCGTGTATCGGTTGGGCCAGAAAGAATTGAACCAGGTTTAGCCAATTCGTGATTAGTGACTGAAGGCATTTCTAATATTATCTCGGGATCAGAACGGCCGTCGTGAAGCGCCGTCTAGAGAAGGAATTCGTAAGCGAGCAAACTTATCCAACCGAGCCTTCCATCTCCAGCTCGATCAGTCGTTTCAGCTCGACGCTGTATTCCATTGGGAATTGGCGGACCAAATCGTTGACGAATCCGTTGACGCTCAGACTCATTGCCTGGGCCTCAGTGAGGCCGCGCTGTTGCATGTAGAAAATCTGCTCCGTGCTCACTTGGCTGACACTGGCTTCGTGCTGGACGGCGTTGCCCGTCCCGCGCACCGTGATTGCCGGATAAGTGTCGGTTCGCGAAGTCGCATTGATAAGTAGCGCGTCGCATTCCGTGTTGTTCTTGCAATTCTTTAGATGCTTCGGCACATGAACCAAACCGCGATACGTGGCGCGCCCTTTGCCGATAGAAATCGATTTGGAAATAATGTTGCTCGTCGTCTCATCGGCGGCGTGGATCATTTT
>JBKPRQ010000093.1:0-2906 GCA_046734635.1 Verrucomicrobiota bacterium | reverse complement strand
CCATTGATGTCCGACGACCGTAGCTTGGACAGCGCCTGGCGGTGGCTTTCTATTCTGTATGTCAGCGATCGTGCGGGACGTTACCAGGATCAGCACGAATACGATCAAAATCGGCATTACTGTCCAGGCGAGTTCTATTTGGTTACTGCCGTAGACTTGCGGTGGCTCGCTCGCTTCATCTCCTGCACGATGCCGGAAGCGAACAATAGAGTAGACGAGCAGACCACCTACAACGATGAAGATAACGGCGCAGACTACGAGTACCAGAAACGAAGTCTCTTTGATTTCTTGAGCTGGTTGCGATAGAGGGCGGAAGATGTTAGTGACGCCGTCGTTTTGTCCAAACGCGGGTTCGAGGTACCCAAGGCCGATGATGCAGAAGAGCGAAAACGCAAAAACGAATACCGCTCGCAGCGTCCTCTGATTCACGTACAAATGTAGCCGCATGGCAACTCCCAGATGAGAAATCAGCGATCGTGAACCTCTTCCGCACATCATTGTGGGCAACGGACGTACCAGATGAGGTGGTTCGATTTAGGCACGGATAATCAGATCTTCGAGGAAGGTTGCCGGAATTGCCGGAACGTACTTGGTTGTTGTTGAGGACGACGGCCGACACCGCCGCAGACATACTCGCGCGGCAACGCAATCCGCACCCCACCGTCCAACGTCACGTGCACATTAATAGAAGAGCGGAGAATGCTCCACACCAACGGAGTCGCGGTGCACGATTTCACCTGCGAACAAATAGGTCACTGTTGAGAGGCCGATATGCGGATGTGGAAGCACATCCAGTTTACGCGGCAATCCTTTTCGTAGATCAACCGGTCCCATGTGATCAAAGAAAATGACTGGCCCGTCCGCAGAATGTCGGACGCTACTGCCAACAACAAAATCGCAACTCCCGGCAATTCCGACAATAACGTCTCGTCGAGCTACAAATTCCTCACTTATTCAAACATAAGTGCAGCCGCCCACTTTGGTATATCCATTGCGCTAACGCTGCTCGATGAGCCTATTCCGAAGCGAAAAACTAACCCTAAATAAGCTGGCGTCGATTTTAGCCGCAGTACTCTCTACGGTTTTGTCCGTGCACGCTCAACAAAATGACGACGTGCAGAAGCAAATACAACAACTTAAACAGCAGTACGAGCAGACAACTCGTGAGTTACAAGAGCGAATAACCGCCCTGGAACAGCAACTAAAAAAGGAAGCGCCGAACAGGGAGGAGCCACCAAAAAAACAAGCAGGGTCTGAAGTTAGGCTCGCTGTTCAAGACGCAGCAAAAGTTGCTTCGGGACAGTCAAGAGAAAACCAATCGCTTCAGGGACAGGTGCCTGCGGCGCCGACGTATGACCAATTGAGGGATGCCGATACAAGAATCGAGAAGCTTGAAGCGCAGATGAGAACTTTTGAATTCCACGGTTACCTACGTTCCGGTTATGGACTCAACAGCCGTGGCGGTCAACAGGTCGCGTTTCAAGCCCCCGGGGCCGATGCCAAGTACCGTTTGGGAAATGAAGCAGAAACATATGCCGAGCTCATTTTTGTAAATAACTGGGTTAATCCTGAACATGACCAGGATAAGGCCTGGATAAAAACACAGGTCCAGATAGAGGCAAACACCTCGAACTCCGCGAACTATGCAAATTTTCCTGGAGGCATCGGCAATGATCAATTTCGCTTTCGCGAAGCCTTTGTTCAAGCTGGCAACGTGTTTGAGAGCCAACCGAGCGCGAAGTTTTGGGCTGGAGAACGGTACTACCGACGTTATCAAGCGCACATCAATGATTTCTACATCCTGGACATGAGCGGTTACGGCGGAGGCGTTGAGGACCTGGATGTGAAGGTTGGCAAGTTGGCTGTGGCATTCCTGGCTGGGGCGCGTCCTGACGTCACTACTGAAAATGGCAATTACGCGAAGAGCAACATCGATGTGCGGCTCTATGACGTTAAGGCGCCGGGCGGAAAGTTATCGGGGTGGTTCAATTTCGCTAATGCAAAAGGCGGAACCACTCCGAGTGGCACGGTCATTCCTTCAAGCCGCGGATACGCATTCGGCATAGCCCACCAGCGTTTGGAATGGAAAGGTGGTTACAACTGGTTTTCAATCGGATATGCAACGGGGGCTGCTTACAATCTCAGCACATCGATCGATGACCCAACGCCGTTTCTCAAGGACAGGAAGCGACTTCGAATCGCGGAACACCTACTTCTTCAACCAAACGACAAGTTTGCCATCCAACCGGTATTCGTATACCAGCGAACGCAAAGCGGCAATCCGCAAGATGGCTGGGGCCAGTGGCTTTCGTTTGGTGCCAGGCCGCAGTACTTCTTTACAGATCATCTCTCGGTCGC
The DNA here is from genome assembly GCA_046734635.1 of Verrucomicrobiota bacterium. Classification (GTDB taxonomy): domain Bacteria; phylum Verrucomicrobiota; class Verrucomicrobiia; order Chthoniobacterales; family UBA10450; genus Udaeobacter. The sequence goes on along the minus strand of JBKPRQ010000093.1, from coordinate 548 downwards.
GTTTGAGGCCGGACTCGATCGTACCAGCAGCGGCAATGGCCAATACGAGGGCTGGCTCCGCAAATTCACGATCGCCCCGCAAATCGGAGCCGGCCGCCGATTTTTTAGCCGACCGGTACTGCGTCTCTTTGTGACTTACGCAACCTGGTCGAACGGTCTGCGCGGCTTCGTCGGCGGAATTCCGTTTCACGATAAAACAAGTGGATTCACCTTCGGTGTACAGACCGAAACGTGGTGGTAGCACGAGCAAGATCTGAGAGTGATAAAGGAGGTGAGAAGAATGGCGACTCCACAGATGGTAACTCGGCCCGAACCGGCGCCTGAAGCCCCGATTTCAGCGGCCACCACCCGGAAGTACACCCGCCCTCTAATCATTGTTACATCGCTCTTCTTCATGTGGGGCTTTCTTACCAGCTTGAATGACATCCTGGTCCCGCACCTGAAGTCGATATTTGATTTGAGCTACTCACAGGTCATGCTGGTCCAGTTCGCGTTTTTCTCGGCGTACCTCCTCTTTTCAGTGCCGTGGTCAAAGGTTGTTAACAAGA
>JBKPRQ010000092.1:0-5868 GCA_046734635.1 Verrucomicrobiota bacterium | reverse complement strand
TTAGTTGGATGAGCGCGCGTTTGTCCGACTGGATGGATCGTAATTTTTGGGATCGTCTTGTGCGCGGATTTGGCTGGGTGGGTCAACTCTTGGGAATATTGACGGCCAGTGTGGACGAGCGCGGCATTAATGCTGGAGTCGATGAGACGAGCGTTGGCACCCGCGGCCTGGGCCGGCTGATGTCCGCGGCGCATTCCGGACAAATTCAAAGATATCTCGGCGTCATCGCGATTGGTCTGCTGGCGCTGTTGCTTTTTTACGCATGGTTGGCCTGATCACCGCGCTAATCTTAATTCCGCTGATCGGTGCGCTCGCGCTTTTTACCGTTCCCGCGAGGCATGCGCGCCCCATCGCGTTGTTGTTTAACGCGCTGGCTGCGCTTGACGCATTGCTGTTATGGCGGCACTTCGATATTCACGCTGCTGGCGTTCAATTGGTCGAACGGCACGCCTGGATTCCCGCAATCGGCGCCGAGTACCTCGTCGGAGTTGACGGGCTGAGCGTGCTGTTGGTGTTACTTACGTCGTTGATTGTTCCTTTCGCGTTCCTGGCGCAACGGATGAATCGCGGGTTTTACGCGCTGATGCTAGTGATGCAATCGGCGCTGTACGGCACGTTCACAGCGCAGAATTTTGTTCTCTGGTTCTTGTTCTACGAGATGAGTCTGATCCCCGCGTTCCTGCTCATCAAAATCTGGGGAGGTGACAATCGCGACCGCGCCGCGACAAAGTTTTTCCTCTACACGTTTCTGGGAAGCGTCGCGATGCTGCTGGGATTCCTTGGAATTTATCTGGCCAGAGGCTCCTTCGATTTTGCCACGCTTGCCGGGCTTGCGAAAAACGGATTGCTTTCAGGCAAACTAGCCTGGTTCGCTTTTGCCGGAATCTTCCTTGGACTGGCAGTCAAAGTGCCGCTGTTCCCATTTCATACATGGTTGCCCGACGCGTATGAAAGCGCCCCGACCGGCGTCTCGATGGTTTTGACCGGTGTGCTTTCGAAAATGGGTGTTTACGGTTTCGTGCGTCTGTTGCTTCCGCTTTTTCCAAACGAAATCAGAATCGTCGGACCCTGGCTGCTGGCGCTGGCGATCTGCTCGATTGTTTTCGCTCCACTGGCCGCGTGGGCCCAGTCCGATTTGAAGCGAATGGTGGCCTACTTGTCGGTCAATCACCTGGGCTACTGCATGCTCGGATTGTTCGCGATCGGTGCCTCCTCCGTTAGCGCTGCGATCGACACGCAAGCGGCGCTGAGCGGCGTCTTCATCCAGATGTTTAATCACGGAATCACTGCCGCTGCATTGTTTTACCTGGTCGGTCTGCTGGAGCAACGTCGCGGCCAGCGCGGCATCGATGACTTCGGAGGGTTGATGCAGCGGACGCCAATTCTTTGCGGTTGGATGAGCGTCGCCATGTTTTCGTCACTGGGTTTGCCGGGCCTAAACGGTTTCATCGGCGAGTTTTTGATTTTTAAAGGTTCATTTGCCATCACCGCGGCGTTCACGGCCATTGCAGTGATTGGACTGCTAGTGACAGCAATCGTTTTCATTCGCGCGATGCAAGCGCTCTTCAGCGGTCCGCTGGCGCAAAGCTGCGCCACTTTCCCAGATCTCCTGCCGAGGGAAAAGATCGCGATCATTCCAGTGACACTTCTCATGTTTGCGATTGGCCTCGCTCCGCAATTCATGTTCAACATTTTCAACACGACTGTTGTTCAAATGGCGCGGCTATTTAGCTGAGATTCATCGCGAATGAACAAAGAGATCATTCCCGCTGAACAGATCGCGTTACGGATCCGGCATTTTCGCGGCGAGAAGGTCCTGCTCGATTTTGATCTTGCCACGCTATATAGCGTTGCGACAAAAGCGCTGAACCAGGCGGTAAGGCGCAACCGCGAGCGATTCCCGGATGATTTCATGTTTCGGCTTACGACCGAAGAGGTCCTCAGCTTGAGGTCACAAACTGTGGCTTCAAGTCTACAAGACATTGAAAAGCAGAAAATTATGAAGAACTGGTCACAAATTGTGACCAGTTCCCCAAAACATCGGGGAACGAAATATCGGCCTTACGCATTTACGGAACAAGGGATTGCCATGTTGTCGAGTGTGTTGAAGAGCAAACGGGCTGTGAAAGTCAACATCGCGATCATGCGCGCGTTTGTGAAGTTGCGCTCAGTACTCGAAACAAACCGCGAGCTTGCCAGCAAATTTTCCGAACTGGAACGACGTGTTGGCAAACACGACGAAGAAATCGCCGGGATTTTTGAAGCGATCCGTCAGTTGATGACCCCACCGGAAAAGCCACGGCGCGAAATTGGATTTCACGTGCGCGAGAATGCCCCACGCTATCGGGCAAGCAAACGCGCATGATCGCCTGGACGATTTACCTGACGTTTGCGGGGGCAGTCGTGCTGCTCTTTCTGCCGGGTGTTTTTGCGCGCTGGGTTGCGCTGCTTATAAGCCTCGCCGGTTTGTTTTTGGGAATCGTTGCATTTGTTCGCACACCAGTTACGGATCTCGCCCGCTTCACAACGATCATAAACATGCCCTGGGTGCCACCGCTCGGGATGAATTACCATCTCGCCGTTGATGGCGTCAGTCTGACGATGGTTCTTGTCACAGGCATCTCCGCCGTAAGCACGGTGTTGTTTTCATGGGATGTCGATCGTCGCCAGCGCGAATTTTTCTTCTGGTTGCTGCTCGTTGTCGGAGGTTGCTACGGCGTTTTCCTCAGTGCCGATTTGTTTTTGCTCTTTGCATTCTACGAACTGGTGATCGTGCCGAAGTATTTTCTCATCGCCATCTTCGGTTCGACCAACAAGGAGTACGGCGCGATGAAACTGACACTCTACTCGTTCTTCGGTGGAATGTTCGTTTTCGCCGGGATCCTTGTCGCCTATGCGACTGCCGGATCTTTGGATCTGAACCAGCTGGCGCAATTCCATTTTAGTCCGGAGCTGCAATCATGGGCGTTTCCGATCTTGTTCCTCGGGTTCGCGGTGCTTGCCGGCATCTGGCCATTGCATACATGGGCGCCGACAGGCCATGTCGCAGCGCCTACCGCAGGCTCGATGTTGCTCGCCGGAATCGTGATGAAACTTGGCGCTTACGCGGGACTGCGCGTAGCGATGAATCTGTTTCCGGAAGGATTCCTGATGTGGAGCAAATGGATCGCCGTCCTGGCCGTGATTGGAATTGTTTACGCGGCAGCGGTGGCGTTACGCCAACATGACCTGAAGTTTGTAATTGGTTATTCCAGCGTGAGCCACATGGGTTTCGTGTTGCTTGGCCTGGCTACTGCAAATGTGCTCGGTGTTTCCGGAGCAGTTCTGCAAATGTTTTCCCACGGAGTCATTGCGGCACTGTTGTTCGCCGTTGCCGGAAGGATGCTCTATCGACGCACTCACACCCGCGAGCTCGACGCGTTATCTGGAATGAATCTCAGTCGTGCTCTTCCCTTTGCTGCGTTCACATTCGTAATCGCTTCCGCCGCATCGATGGGGATCCCAGGTTTCAGCGGATTCGCAGCCGAAATTACAATCCTGATTGGGGCGTGGAAAACCTATCCGGTCGCGGTTTGGATTACCGGCATTGGCATGGTCCTGGTGGCGGCTTTCACGCTGCGCGCGCTGGTAAAATCATTTTTTGGTGAGGTGCGCGCGCAGACAGGCCGTGTACCCACCGACGCCGACTGGGCGGAGCAATCGATTACGCTCGCTGAGAAATGCGGCGCTTGGTTACTCATGTTCACCACATTAGCAGTGGGACTTTACCCCAAATTTCTGCTCGATCGCATTCAACCCGCAGTGGAAGCGATGAGATTTCTAAAATGAGTTTCCTGGCTTCAACGGTGTCATATCTGGAATTGCTCAAGCTTGCGTCTCCTGAAGCCGTTGTCACGATTACCGCGCTGGTCGTGCTCGCAATTGGGCTAATGAGCAAGCCAGCCGTTGCAGTCACAGGCGTGTCGCCTGCAAAACCGCCAACTAGAGCAGCTGGCACGCCTGTCATTTCAGGCTGGTGCTCGTTAGTTGCTGCCCTCGGCGTTGTTGCCGGAATAGCCGCGGTCTTGATGTTACCCCGAAATGCGAACCTTTTCGGCGGGATGCTTGTGATCACACCGCTCACGTCGCTTTTCAGAATCATTTGCCTCGCGCTTGCCTTTTTCACGATCTGTTTGACGCGATCAGAAAAATCCCTGCGTCATCCAGGCGAATATCTGGCGATCATTCTTTTGGCAACGGTGGGTCTGATGCTTCTCGTTGGCAGTGAAGAGTTGCTCATGATCTTCATCGGCCTCGAACTGCTGGGCCTTTCTCTTTACGTGATGACTGCGTTTGACAAAGCCGATGTGCGATCCGCGGAAGCGGGTTTGAAGTATTTTCTGTTCGGCAGCACCTCAAGCGCGTTCACGCTGTTCGGAATCAGTTTGATTTACGGTATGTCGGGGACGACTGGCCTCGCTGCGATCTCGGAGAAATTAGCGGCCGTACCGGTGCAACCTTTGCTTGCGACCGGCATCATCATGACCCTCATCGGCTTCGCGTTCAAAATTGCTGCAGCGCCGTTTCATTTGTGGGCGCCTGACGCGTATCAGGGAGCACCAATTTCGAGCGCGGCGTTCATTGCCTCGGGATCAAAGGTTGCCTCATTCGTCGTACTTGGAAAAATCGTGCTCGTCGGCTTTGGCTCAATGCATGGGAGTTCGGCGTGGCACGCGATGGTTGCCGGATGGTCGCCGGTTCTTGCCGTGCTGGCTGCGTTGTCCATCGTCATCGGCAATCTCGTCGCACTGGCACAGGCTAATGTTCGACGGCTGCTCGCCTACTCCGCTGTTGCTCATGCCGGCTACACGCTGCTTGGACTGGTCGCGGGAAGTCGGGACGGATTTTCGGCGACGCTTTTCTATGCCGCTGTTTACGCAGTCACGCTCGTCGGCGCGTTCGGAGTCGTCGCGGTCGTGCGCAATGAAACTGGTGGCGCCGATCTTAAAGACTTTTCCGGACTGGCCGCGCGTGAGCCGCTGCTTGCCGGTTGCATGGCTGTCTTCATGCTTTCTTTGGCCGGCATCCCTCCGTTGGCCGGATTTTTCGGAAAGTTCTACCTATTCAGCGCGTCAATGCGCGCCGGTGGAAATTACGGCCTGTTCTGGCTGATTGCGTTGGCCCTCTTTGGCAGCTTCGTCTCCCTCTTTTACTATCTGATAGTGTTGAAAGCGATTTTCGTGGATGAGCCCTCACTTTCGACCTCTTCATCGCCCGGTCAGCCATCGTCTTATTCGCTGCAGCGAATCACAGTGACCTTACTCGCCGCCACAATTCTCTTTCTTGGTATAATGCCAAATATCCTGGCGGCGCGAATTCTTGCTGGTATGCCGTAAGAGATTTCGACAAAAAGTGTGATTAACGCTTGACTATCGCGGTATAAGTCTTGCATCAAATCAAGGAGCACAGACCGGAAGAGTTGATGAAGTGAAGATGGGCAGCATCAGCGAGTTCATTGATCGGCATTTCCGTCACTTCAACGCGGCAGCTTTGAAAGATGCAGCCGATGCGTACACCGCGCACTTGGATCGTGGCGGGAAAATGATGATCACGCTTGCAGGAGCAATGAGCACTGCTGAGCTGGGCGTCTCCCTCGCGGAGATGATTCGCCAGGATAAAGTGCACGCAATCACCTGCACGGGAGCAAACCTCGAGGAGGATCTTTTCAACCTGGTTGCACGCAGTCATTACGAACGGATTCCTCATTATCGCGAACTGACCGGGCAACAGGAGAAAGAACTTTTGCAGCGCCATCTGAATCGAGTGACCGACACGTGTATTCCGGAGGAGGAGGCGATGCGACGGATTGAGCACATCGTGCTGGAAGAA
>JBKPRQ010000091.1:0-8364 GCA_046734635.1 Verrucomicrobiota bacterium | reverse complement strand
TCCAGAGTGGTTCCGAAAAACCTTAAATCCCTATCCCAAGGATCCCCATCATTGTCAGAACTGAAGTGGCGGTCTCCGCCACGGTTCTGATAGACATTTGCTCCCATGTCGATCGCACCATAAAAACCAATGCCGTAAAGCGGCGGCGGCGGCGGCGGTGCGACCTGCTTGTAAGTTTCCGTGCCGGCCTGCAACGGAAGGGTGAGAAGTCCAACCAGTGCGGTTAAAGCGTATGATTTTTTCATAACAATAGGCGTGATAACTGATACGTGCCGATTTGGCAATGATTATTTTCTTAAAGTTTCGTCTGATCTGGAGCCAGCATTCAGCGAAGGCGGAAGGATTGTCTATAGGACTTTAGTCGTATGTCGAAGCAACATAAGCATGATCCGAGAACGGCGCCTTCTCCGTCGCGTCCTCAACTATTGGTTCGGGGGCAACAGCCGCGCAATCAAGTGCGTTGAACCAGACATTTTCATTTGCCACCGAACGATGTGAACTCGGATCCTCGGCGGTTTCCGCTGCTAGATCAACATCCACGAGTCTCCGAATTGCTCTTTTGGGCCGATAATCCCAGCCAGCGGTGACCTCTGGTCCATCTTTCCAGACAGGCGCTGTTTCTACTTCGTCGGAGTTGTTCGAGTTCAGCCGAGCACTTCCAGCTCTGGCAATCACAATTCCAGCAATGGCCAGAAGTAGGACAACCAGTAAGCCGAAATATCGGCCCAAAACATAGCTCCCGGCGAGAAGGCAGCTTAACAAGATGATGCACCATGTAACCCGTCTGTTGATTGACGAGACGTCCAAGCCCCAGTTTGAAAAGGAGATTTTCATGTTGCCGAAGTGAGTGCCAGTCGTACGGCAGTGAGGAGTTCTTCGTCGTCAAACGGTTTCATGAGAAATGCCGATGCTCCGGCGTTCAACGCCGTGGATCGAACGCGTGGATCTTCTTTCCCGGTAAAGATGATTACCCGCGTTGTTGGCGACAGCTCGCGAAGCCGCGATTGAACCTCGAGGCCATTCATTACCGGCATCCAGACGTCGATGACTGCCACTGGCACCCGATGAATTTTGGCGTAGACCAGGAACTCGTCCGGCTCGCTAAACTGCTTCACACGCCAGCCGGCAGAGGAAAGCAGCCGGCCGACGGCTTTCAGTACGGAGGGATCGTCGTCCAGCAGACAGACAACATCGGTAATTGGGTTAGCCAAAGTGAACCAAGATTACTCGGGGTGTTGGCCAAACGTATATTAGACCTTAGTCTCATATTGGAACCCATCTCATAACTAGGAAGAGATCGGTTCTATGCTGAAGAAGCAATGCCCGCTCTTCCAGCCAAACGCACCAGCTCGGCAACCGAAGTAACGCACAGCTTTTGCATCATCCGGCCGCGATGAACTTTCACGGTTTTCTCTGCTGTTCCCAGTTCTGCGGCAATCTGCTTGTTCAACATGCCTGTCGTAACAAGCTGCATCACTTCGAACTCTCGCGGGGTTAACAAACCAAGAAGACGCCGAGCGTCGTTCTTTTGCGTGCTTCGAAGCCGTTGCTCGCCCGAGCGTTTCAGCGCGCGCTCGACGCATTGAAGCAATTCGTCGTCTCGAAACGGTTTCGAAAGAAAATCGACCGCGCCCGCTTTCATCGCGCGGACACACATCGAGATATCCCCATGACCAGTAATAAAGATGAGCTGCTCTTCTCGCTGCGACTGAATCAAAGTCTCCTGCAAATCCATGCCGTTGAGACCTGGCATGCGCACATCGACAATGACGCACGCCGGTCCAGCGTATTGTTCGCGCTCGAGAAAACCGGACGCCGATTCAAAAATCTCGCTCTTGTACCCGGCGGAACGCAGCAGACGCGTCAGACCTTTTCGCACCGACTTGTCGTCGTCGATCGCGAACACCATGCTGTTTTGAGGAATCATACAGATGAATCCGCGGCCCTGACCGGAAGAGTGAAATCAAAACGCGCACCTCCGCCATCCGCATTCTCAACCGCGATTGTGCCACCGTGTGACTCGATAATCGAACGCACGATGGTGAGGCCTATCCCTAATCCCTTCGCTTTTGTCGTAAAGAATTGTTCAAAAACTCGTTCGCGGGCTTCCTCGGGAATTCCGATGCCGTAATCGCGTACGCTCACGCGAATAGAGCCATGCGCGTTCCGTTGCGTAGCGATCGCGACCTTGCGATGCGACATTGGTGTGTCGCGCATGGCATCGAAGGCATTGATTACCAGATTGAGCAGGACTTGCTGTAGCTGAATCGGGTCGCCTTCGATGGAGGGCAGTTCTGGTTCTAACACAGTATTCACCTCGCAGGACCGCAGCATCGCGTCAGGTTTTACCATCTGAACGACCGTCACTACAAGGTTGTTCAGATTCAATCGCTGCCGAGCCCGGACTTCTTTTTTCACCATGCTCTGAAGCCCGCGGATTACGTCGCCGGCGCGGTGTCCATCCGCGATGATGTCACCGAGTAGTTCGCGAAGTTCGCGAAGATCAACATCGCCGCGATCGATGAAACGCTGCCCAGCACTGGCATTACTTGTGATTCCCGAAAGCGGCTGATTTAGTTCATGAGCAATGGAAGCGGCCAATTGCCCCATTGCAGCTACTCGGCTGAGATGGCCGATCTCCTCGCGGTGCCGAAGCGCTTCAAGCTCTGAGTGTTTGCGCGCAGTAATATCCGCGACCGCTGCCAAAACAAGAATGCCATCTTCGGTTTCAATAGGATTGAGTCCGATCTCAACTGGAAACTCCCCGCCGCCTTTTCGCCTGCCAAATAGTTCTCGCCCGGCACCAATTACTACAGCTTCCGGCTTGGCAAAGTATCCTGCGCGATGCGTCGGGTGCTTTGCGCGAAATCGCTCCGGCACCAGGATGTCCACAACTTTTCCGATGAGCTCTTCACGTCGATAGTCGAACAGTTCTTCGATGTGATTATTCACCAGGACGATGCGCCCGTCTTTGTCCACAAGAACGATTCCATTAGGCGATGCTTCCACTGCCAGCCGGAATTTTTCCTCCGCCTGCTTGCGCTCCGTCACGTCCATCGAGACACCCCGGAGTCCAACGGTCTTACCGTTCACATCGCTTAGGCAGCGTCCACGCGCTGCCATCCAGCGCACACGGCTGTCAGGAAGCACAACACGAAACTCGGATTCGTAATCTTTGCCATCCTTGATCGCATCATTGAATACCTTTTGGACTTGATCACGATCGTCTTTATGCACTCGAGAAATAAGGTCTTTGAATGTGACCTTTCCAGAAACAGGCAACCCCAAAAAGTCCCGGCGTGTTTTGGTGGTCCATATCTCATCGGCGTGCACGTTCCATTCCCACATTCCTAGCTTGGCTGCGTCCGCCGCCAGGCTCATTCGCTCCTCGCTTTCACGGAGGGCCTGCTCCTCGTTTATGAATTCAGTGACGTCGATGCACGATCCGATGTAGCCAGTAAAGCTTCCTTGCGCATCGAAGCGCGGCACACCCTGATCCGAAAGCCAACGATACTCGCCGTCGTGACGTCTTAGCCGGTATTGCATGACGAACGGCTGTCGCGCATCAAATGACTCTGTGTAAATCGTCAGACACCATTGCAAATCGTCCGGGTGCACGCCCTCCGCCCAGCCATTTCCCAGCTCCTGCTCCAATGTGCGTCCGGTAAATTCCAACCAGGGCTTGTTGAAGAAGGTGCAGAGTTTGTCCGTTCCCGACATCCAGATAAGAACAGGCGCTGCATCGGCCACGATGCGGAAACGCTCCTCGCTTTCGCGCAAGCCTGCTTCGCTGACGTGCAACCGGCGCGCCAGCGCTGCCGCATGAAGCACATCGTAGCTCAACTCATAAGCCATCGCGGCAACCATGCCTTGGTAAAACAAACTTACCGTTAACGGCATGGGGATATTCCACCATATCATTGCCGACCCTTGCGCGGTTCCCGCGACGACGAAGAACAGAATGCTACCGCCGACGATCAACGCCTGCCTCCGATCGCCCCGTCGCCACGCAGTGATTGTCGCATCCAAGACAAAGATTATGAGCAATACCAAGCTCAACTGCGGAACCAGCGCCCAGGGGTTCGGCAGGCCCTTTCCGACAGATACGGATTCTCCAAAGAAGAGGATGTGTCGTAGCGAAGTGATTTCCCGGTAATTGATATTTGGCCAAAGGGCGAAATTAAGAATCAACGACACCGTCCTCAGACCGACGATCGTCCACGCGAGCCATCGCCGACCAGCCCTTAGGTAAAGTCGAACGAAGACGACCAATGAAGTGACCATTATCCAGAGCGGCACATGAAGCCAACGCACCGCAAGACCCCATTGCTCAGGCGTGTCCGCCTGCATCATCGCCAACTCGAACGCCGCGAACGCCGCAACTGCCATCGCCAACACCGCAAAAGCAAGATTCGCTCGCGCCGTTCGGTCCTTGCACCAGACGATAAAGTGCATCAGCGCCAGCGTCAGACAGGCTCCAGCTCCTACCGACCAAATGATAGTGACCCAAATCATGGCTTCGCTGTCAGTTTTTCCGACGTTTATACCATCGCGCGCTTCACTAGGAAAAGTCCCTATATATTTCTATAAAGAAATCTTCTTAAGAGATTTCAACGAAATGACCGCGAGACGGCTTTGTTCGAGCTAGCGATGGCCGGCGAAGCCCAATAAAAAACTTTAAGAATTTATTTCTCGCTCTGACTTAGAGCATCGCGAACGGCGGTAATGAATTTCTCATCGTTAAACGGTTTCATGAAGAATGCGACGGGGCCGATAGCCATTGCGGTAGCGCGGGCGGCGAGATCCTCTCGCGCGGTGATCACGATGACACGAGTTTTCGGTGAGATGGCGCAAAGCCGGGCCAGCACTTCCAGTCCAGTCACTTGATCCATCCAGATGTCGGTCACGACCACCGGGACGTCGTGACTGCCGGCGTGAGTTAGAAAGTCTTCTGCTTTGTTAAACGCGCGAACCTTGAATCCCTCGGACGCCAGCAAGTAATGCATCGATTTGAGGACAGACGGATCGTCGTCGACCACACACACTTCTTGCTCTTCTGTCTGGCTGGTATTGTTCATGCAGCCGCTATCGTTTGCGTTTGCCCGCGTACCGCAGGCAGGCGAACAGTCATGCACGCGCCTCGATCGGTGGCGTTTTCTCCCACGATCGTGCCGCCGTGCGCTTCGACAATCGATCGAACAATGGCCAGGCCCATGCCCATTCCCTTCTGTTTGGTCGAGAAGAAGTGATCAAAGACTTTGTCCGGCTGATCCTTCGGCAGTCCCATTCCAAAATCACGGACGCTGACCTCGGCGACATCGCCCTTGTCCGAGCGAGTCGTAATAATGATGCGACGCTCGACCGGCGGCAGTCCTTCCATCGCATCGAGCGCATTCATAATCAGGTTGAGCAGAACCTGCTGAATCTGGACGAGCGTGGCATTCACTTGCGGAAGCTGCGGGTCAAGCTCGGTCGCAACAACGCTTTCCCGGCTTAACACATCCGAACTAACAAGCCTCACGGTGTCTGTTATAACAGCATTCAGATCCAACAGCGCGCGAACACTTGTTTCTTTGCGCACCAAACTCCGAATTCCCCGGATTACTTCCCCGGCGCGCTGGCTGTCTGCCACCATGTCTTGCAACAGTTGTTGCAACAGCGATGGATCGATGTTTCCGCGTTCGAGAAAACGACGCGCAGCGGATGCGTTATTCGCGATCGCGGTGAGCGGTTGATTGAGTTCATGAGCGAAGGACGCGGTCATTTCGCCCATGAGCGAGACGCGGTTTCGATGAGCCATTTCTTCGCGTTGATGTTGCAATTGAAGATCGGCCTGTTTCTGAGCGCTAACATCGAGAGTTACTCCGATCGTCTCCAGAAGATTTCCTTCCTCATCCTTCAAACAACGTCCTCGCATGATCACCCAGCGCGTTCTTCCGTAGGGCAAAAGAAGTCGGTGTTCGCTTTCAAATGTGCCGGAAAGAGCGCACGAACGATCGTAAGCCGCTTTCACGTCCGCTCGCTCATCGGGATGAACGCGAGAAAGAATTAGATCACAGGTAAGCGGCAGGTTGGAATCGAAACCGTACATCAGCCGGCCTTTCTCACTCATCCACGCAGCGTTCTGCTCAGGATACAGAATCCAAAAAGCAAGGTCCGCCGATTCCGCTGCGAAGCTGATCCGGGCCTCGCGCTCGCGCAAAACCTCCTGCTGTCGCTGGCGCTCGATGGCAATCCCGGCAATATGCGTCGCGATTTGTGTTAACCGCATCTCCTCGGGACGCGGGCCGCGTTTTTCCTCTCGATACATGGCGAAAGACCCCAACACATCACCTTGCCCGGCAAGAATTGGGGTAGACCAGCAGGCGCTAAGCCCGCAAATCTGCGCTAGCTCACGATAATCAGCCCAAAGCGGATCGGTCATTACGTCGGTTACCACAACCGGTCGTCGCGTATACATGGCGGTGCCACACGAACCATTGCGCGGTCCAATCGCGGCGCCGTCCACGGCTTTCACATAGGTGGTTGGCAGATTCGGCGCAGCGCCATGACGGACATGTTTGCCGTCGCGGTTGAGAAGTAGAATGGAACAACGCAGTCCTTCCGCCTGACCTTCCATCAGGAGAACAAGGCTGGTCAAAACATCGGCCAGTGGTGCATCCGCCGCGATCATCTCAAGGACGCGGCTTTGTCCGGCGCGAAAGAATTCTTCTTCTTTGATTTGAGTGATGTCGCGGCAAACGATGACGCCGCCCAATACTTCGCCATTAGAACCACGCAATGGGCGGCCTTTGATTTCCGCCCAGAGTCCGTGTGGCGCTTTTTCATGTCGCACGAACATTTCGACATTGTCCACCTCTTCGCCGTGGATCGAGCGTGTCATGGGCAATTGATCGTACGGAAACGGAGTGATCTTGTCCGGCAGATAGAGTCCGTAGCGATGCGACCATTCGTTAGGCGGCACTTGCATCGCACCTTTTCCGAACATGCGCTCGGCAGCCGGATTAAAGACGAGAAAGTTATTGTCTTTGTCAGCGACGATCACGGCATCGCCCATGTTCGCCAAAATAGATTGAAGGATCTCGTTCGTCCGAGAGAGTTCCTCGGTCGCCCGCTTTCGCGCCATCACAAGACCTAGCTGCGCGGCGATTGCCGCAATTACCTTCACTAACTGTTCGTTCTTGGCCCGCGATTCGCGCATGAAAAACTCGAGAACGGCGATGACCTTGCCGCGCGACAAAATAGGAATTCCAACACCCGTTTTCAAATGAGCCGCCCGCGCTGCAATTGATCGCGGAAAGTTAGGATCATTGGTAACATCCTCCACCCAGACCGGTTGCTTCGATTCCCATACACGTCCGGGAAGCCCAACGCCCGGTTTAAAGTGAGATGGTTCAGACACAGTCCTGAACGGCTTTAGCTCGTCATCATCGCAATACCACGCCGCAATGAAATCGAGGACAACCCCATCTGGGTTTGGCACCCACGCGTGACCCAGCGCCCAGCCTGTCTTCTCGCAAACCTCGCGAAGCACAATTTCCAACGCCGAAGCCATATTACTTGCTGCCGCAACTTCAATCGTGATTGTTTGAAGCAGGTCGATCTGCTCGTCACCTTGTTTGTGATCGTGTTTCCCGGCAGTGGGATCATTCATGATTAGCTACCGATAGGACTAAAGGTCGGCTTTTCAACTGGCACACTAAGCCTGGAAATTCCGGTTTTGGCTATACGACTTTCGTCCAATGGAAGCGCGGCAAACAAGGTCTGAATGTCCAATAAAATTGATTACCTAGCGAGGTTATCCAAATGGAATAAATTATCCTATGCCATTCGAAAAATTCGATCTTGAGAGCCTCGACAAGGAGCGCCGTAAAGCCATCGCCAAATCCATTCGCACGATCAGTACCGAAGAGTTAAAGGCGATGGGAGAAGAAATATTCACCATGGCCGGTGATCCATGGCGGGACGCTTTTTTTCAATTCATCGCCGAAAACCCCGGTTCCACGTTCCATCACGCCGTCACGAGCGACGGTGTCAACATTGTGTATTGCCGCGATAAGGACAAAGGGATGTGGTTCCTGCCAGGCAGCGGCATGGGTCCATTGCAGGCGACAGGCCGGCAGGTCATGAAAGAAATGATCTCGGGAGGCCGTTGAGATCGCCCCCTTTCCCGGATCAGCGCAACACACTCACGCGCAGGCGCGCTAGGATCTTAATATTACTTCAAAGGGGCAGCGTTGCCGTCCGCACTACGGCGAAGAGAAAGACCGCCGTGGCAAAAGCGAACGCGACGATTCGCACTCTGCGCTGCTCGAATTTTCCCGATGCGCTGGCAAAGAAGAGCACTGTGGCAAACAAAACAGT
>JBKPRQ010000090.1:0-35413 GCA_046734635.1 Verrucomicrobiota bacterium | reverse complement strand
CGACTCCAGCATTAATGCCGCGCTCGTCCACACTGGCCGTCAATATTCCCAAGAGTTGACCCACCCAGCCAAATCCGCGCACAAGACGATCCCAAAAATTACGATCCATCCAGTCGGACAAACGCGCGCTCATCCAACTAAACGCGACGACCGTGCGACCATAAATTTCGTCGATCCACATTTTGTTTTCGAGGAATCGATATAATCCAGGCTGGGCAAATTCGAGCGGATCACTCTCGGCGGGACGTTCTCGATCCTGCAGGCCAGCTTTGCGATAGATCCAGATGCCCAGGGCAAAGCCCATGCCCACCAAAATCAGCGAAAGAAAAATTGCCGGCTGAATCAGCCGCGCGAATTCGAAATGTGCAGATTCGTCGGTTAGATAGCCATGCAGCCATGGCCATGCTGGCGTTAGCACGACGCTGAACAAGATCGCACAAATCGCGAGTTCAATGAGCGGCAGCGTCATGACCCGCGGGCTTTCGTGCGCATGCTGAGAGCCAGCACGCCGATCACCGAAGAAGACGTAGATAACTTGCCGCGTCATGTAGAGCGCGGTGAGCACGACGCCGATCAGCAGAAGGTAATAGGGCACGCGAGAAGCCGGCCAATGCGCGGTCACATGCAGAATTTCCTCCTTCGTCCAACCGCCGGAAAAGAAGAGCGGCACACCGCTGAGAGCCATCATGCCGATCGCATAAGTTGAAAACGTGATTGGCATGAGCCGGCGCAAGCCACCCATTTTCCGGATGTCCTGTTCGCCGTGGCAGCCGTGAATGACCGAGCCCGCGCCTAGAAACAACAGCGCTTTGAAAAAGCCGTGTGCCAGCAAATGCATCATTCCGGCAGCGACACCGCCCACACCCAGCGAAACCATCATCAAACCGAGTTGTGACACAGTCGAATATGCGAGGATCCGTTTGATGTCAGCCTGTGCGACTGCGATGAGCGCAGCCATTAATGCCGTGGTGACTCCAATCCACACGACCACGGTAAGCGACGACGTTATTCCGTTGATCGCGCCTAACGAAAAGATCGGGTATACACGCGCGACAAGAAAAACGCCGGCGGCAACCATCGTTGCGGCATGGATTAGTGCGCTGACAGGAGTCGGCCCTTCCATCGCATCAGGCAACCACACATGTAGCGGGAATTGACCTGACTTACCCATCGCGCCGCAGAAGATAAGTAGCGCAATAGATGTGGCACTCGCGCCGAGCATGGCGAGACCAGCGCTTTCCAAACAACCGTGCCCGCCGTCGTAGAAAAGAAGTGTGCCGCTACGGCCGTAGAGCCAAAGCAGGCCAACGAAAAATCCCATGTCGCCAATACGAGTCGTGATAAATGCCTTTTTTGCCGCAGCCGCTGCGCTCGGTCGTTCAATCCAAAACCCAATGAGCAAATAGGAAGCCAGGCCAACCAGTTCCCAGCAGATAAACAGCAGAAGCAAACTGTTCGAAATAACCAGGCCGAGCATCGCGCCTGAGAAAAACGAGAGATAAGCGAAAAAGCGCACGAAATTTTTGTCGCCGGCCATGTAACCTTTGCTGAAGACAAAGATGCAAAGTCCGACCAGCGTGATCATCATCAGCATGGCGGCCGCGAGCGGATCCAGAAGCCATCCCAGACGCAGAGCGTTATCGCCGAAAGTAAACCAGGTGAAATTCTGAACAGCGCGGAATCCGGGCGTTTGCAGAGTCGAGAGGAACGCGAAGAATGACATTGCCAGCGCTGTGATCTGTCCAGCGACCGCGAGTATGGCTGCACTTCTATGCCGCCTATTCGGCAAGCTCAAAATTACCAACGAGGCCGCGAATGGAACGGCAGGGATCAACCAGAGATGATCGGTGATCCAGCGACTCATCCCTTGAGCTGGTCGAGGTGGTCGACGTTTGTTGTGCGGTAGTGTCGATAAACAGCAATTACCAGCGCAAGACCGACTGCAGCCTCAGCGGCGGCAATAGCGATTGAGAAAATCGCGACCATGATACCGGTCGGTGGCTGGGGTTGCGGGCTAAAGCGCCAGAACGCAATGAAATTGAGGTTTGCCGCGGCAAGCATCATCTCAATCCCAATCAGGATGAAAATGGCGTGACGGCGACTCAGAGCGGCCAGCAGGCCCACCGAGAACAGGGCGGCAGCAACAACGAGGACGATTTGAAGCGTCGGCGTCATCGTTTTTCCTCCATCACCAGAACGAGCGCGCCGATCAACGCAGCAGTGAGAAGCAGTCCCACACATTGTAATGGCCAGACATAACTGGTCATCAACGCCTCCCCGATTCGTTTAACAGGAATTGATCGGACATGTGGAGCGACAATCGCAACCGATTGCGTCCGAAGAATTGCCCATGTCAAACCGCCGAAGACCCCAATTGCCAGCAGGGCACCGCTCCAGTTAGCACCACGATCTTTTCCAACGTCACGCCGTGTCAGAAGAATCGTAAAAACAATTAGTACGGCGACCGCACCGATGTAGACGAATATCAGCACCAGACCGACAAATTCCGCGCCCAGCAGAAAGAAGAGCATAGCCACTCCGACAAGCGTCGCAGCAAAACTCAGCGCCGCGTGCATGAGTTTTTGCAGCGTGGCAGCAGCCAGCGCAGCCGCGAGTGTGAAAATTGCGATAATGACGAACGCGACGCTGCTCATTCGGCGAAACGGTAAATGCGCGGCGCGAATTTCCTTCGCGTGTCGAGGAGGATCGATAGCGCAGCGTAAACCAGGACGATCACGAACAGTGACCAAAGCCAACCACGCAAGCCGCGACCGGCATAATGCCAGACGGCTGCCGCGATCACGCAGGTGAATGCCATCGGCAACATGAATTTCCAGGCCAGATTCATCATTTGGTCGACGCGAGCTCGTGGAAGGGTCCCGCGCAACCAGATGTAAACGAAGAGCAGCGCGCTCAGCTTTGCGAAAAACCAGACGTAAGAGGGAATCACTTCGAGCACGCGCACAGGCGCATGCCAACCGCCGAGGAACAGCGTCACCGCGAGCCCACTGACGGCGAACATGCCAAGGTATTCGGCCATGAAAAATGTCGCGTATTTGAAGCCGGAATATTCAGTCATGTGACCTGCCACAATTTCCGATTCGCCCTCGGGGACATCGAACGGAGTGCGGTTTGATTCCACGAGGCCGGACACAAAAAACAGAATGAACGCCACAGCGCCCCAGGGCGTGAACACAAACCAACGCGGCACAACGCCAAGGGTGTATTCGGCTTGCGCGGCCACAATCCGATCGGGAGTTAGCGAGCCGACGATCATTACCACGGGCAACACGGCAATGATGAGCGGCAGCTCGTAGCTAAACATTTGTGCGATCGCGCGCATCGCGCCGAGCATGGAGAATTTATTGTTGCTGGCCCAGCCGGCCATAAAGACTGCAAGCTCGGTTGCCGATCCAACAGCAAAGAAAAAGAGGATCCCGCCGTCGATTGTAAATGGCGTCATGTTCCGGCCATAAGGAATTACGCCCAGGGTAAGGATCGCTATCGCGGCGATGAGAACCGGCGCGACAAAATGGATGACCTTGTCCGCGCGCGCGGGAACAATGTCTTCCTTTATCAACATTTTGATACCGTCAGCCACCGGCTGCAAAAGACCGAATGGTCCAACGCGATTAGGGCCATAGCGATTTTGTATCCGGCCAAGAATCTTGCGCTCCAGCACCGACATGAACGCGAACAGAGTCAGAAATACGAAGAGGAGTGCGATGATGTTAAGCAGACTCGACGCGATCTGGACAATCCAGCCAGGGGCGGTTGTAAGCCACGACAGCGCCCATTGCTTTGCATTGACAAAGATTTGATCAGCCGACTTGCTCACGCTGGGATGAAGAAAACCGTCAATTGATTCGTTAATCAAGACAGAACGCGCGATGATTTTCCTTCAACCGGGTCCCGCTTACCGGCTATCCCTACTCCATGTAGTGCTTTTGGCTTTGCAGGGAGCCTCTGGCACGGTACGTTCGGCGTGCGCCATGCGAACGCTGGTTTTGTTGATCGCCACTCTTTTGGCGAGTGCCGGTTTGATCCTCGGAGAGATCAAGACTCCGGGGAACGCTCCGATTGAAATTACTTCCACGGGGGAAACAACATATGAGAACGGCCTGGCCACGGCGCGCGATAACGTGGCGATTCATATCGGCGACACAGACATTTACGCCGATTACGCGCAATACAATTCCACTACGCACGACGTGGAGTTGAGAGGCCACGTGCGAATCTATCGGAACACAAGCCTGTACATCGCCGAGAACGGCATTTACAATACGGAGACTAAGAAAATCAAAGCGCTCAATGCGCGAACGGAGTCCCAGCCTTATTTCCTGACTGGCGGCCATGTGACCTCAATTTCTGAGAATGGTTATCTGATAAAGGACGGCACCTTTACAACCCACGATACACCGAAGGCTGATTTCCATCTGCGCGCCCGAACGATTCGCGTTTACGAAAACGATCGCGTGATTTTTCAGTACGTCACCGCGTATGTAGGCAAAGTGCCTGTTTTTTGGTGGCCCTATCTTTACCAATCACTCAACGAAGCATTTAGCTTCACGATTTCGCCGGCGTATTTGAGTTCCTGGGGACCATCGCTCCTCACTCAAGTGACCTTCCCCATCACAGAGGACATCAGGGGGCGGTTCCGGCTCGATTACCGGGGACGGCGCGGCGTAGCCGTGGGCCTTGATTCGACCATGGATTACTTCAACGACAGCCAGGCACGGCTGAAAACGTATTATCTCCAGGACCAAAATCCGAACCTGAATGAAACGAACATCCCGCGAAAGGATGTTCCTACCGGGCGATACCGCGTCAGCCTGGCAGATACGACCAACTTTACGGATGATATCTACGGCCTGACCAATCTCACCAAGCTCAGCGATCCGTATGTAATGCAGGACTTTTTTCAGGGGGAGTTCCGCATCGATCCCGTTCCGGACAATGTGATCGCGGTGGCAAAGACCGATCCCTTCTATACTATCACGGCGATCGAACGGTTTCAGGCGAATGAGTTTTTTACCACAACAGAACGCCAGCCTGAAGTAGTGTTAGACGTCAAACGCCATGCCCTGTTTGGCGGACCGATTTTCTACGAAGGCGAGACAGGCTTTGCCAATTTAAGGCTGCAATTTCCTCAGGATTCCGGCTTCGAGAATTATGGCACGGATCGTCTCGACACCTTCCACCAACTAACGTTGCCAAACACATACTTTGGGTGGCTTTCTATCGTGCCACGGGTTGGGTATCGCGGAACCTATTATAGCAAGACGTGGGACCTGGGATCGACAACCTTCATACCGCCAACAAATCCGCTCGTACCCGACTTTATTCTTCCTCCTCCAACACTCGCTAATCCAGTAAAGTTCGACGGAGACACGTTTCGCTCGGTCTTCGATACAGGTGTCGAAGCTTCATTCAAGATCTCGCGTACGTGGGAGAATGTACAAAGCCGCGCGGTTGGGCTGGACGGACTCATGCACGTTATTCAACCGTTCACGAACTTTTCCTACGTGAAAGAGGATGGACCTAACCCGACCTCAATTCTGGCGCTTGACCGATTCCAGCCTTCGACCCAACTGCAGGCAATTGATTTCCCTCAGTTCACAACCATAGACACGATCGATGATTGGACCATATGGCGAGTCGGTGTTCGCAATAAGCTGGAAACGCGACGAGACGATAAAACAATCACCTGGTTCGAACTCGATACCTATGTGGATGTGAACTTCAACAATCCCTTCGACCAAACGGAGTACTCAAATCTCTTTAACAATATCCGTTTTAATCCGCTGCCGTGGGTATCTTTTCAGGTCAATTCTCAACTCCCGGCTTTCGACAAAGGATTTACCGAGGTCGATACAATCGCGACCGTTCAACCCATGGCCAATCTGCAATTGTCCGTTGCGCATCGCTATTTGAACGGTAATCCCTTTTTCCAGGACAGCAGCTTGTTCGTTGTCGGTGGATATTATCGAATCGACGATAACTGGGGCATTGGAGTCCAGGAACAATACGAAGGGGCGACCGGCATCCTCGAAGCGCAGCGCTACTCGATCTACCGAGACTTGTCGAGTTGGGTGGCCTCGTTCGGGGGCATCATACGCGACAATAACGGCTCAAAAGAGTACGGCGTTCTTTTCACCATTACGCTCAAAGCCTTCCCGAAATTTGGATTCGATTTGAACTTCGATCCGACGTCCGAGGGAGAATGAGCGAAAGCAGTCGAACAACGCCAGACGGCCGGGATTTGTTCCACTTGTGCTGCGGCTAATTCGCCCGCACCATTCCCCCAATCATGGATCTTGCAATCATCGGTTCCGGTTATGTCGGCCTGGTGACCGGCGCCTGTTTCGCCGATGTCGGACATAACGTCATTTGCGTCGATAACGACGCCCAAAAAATCAAGCAACTACAATCTGGCGAGGTACCAATTTATGAACCCGGGCTTGAAGAAATAATTCATCGAAATGTGTCGGCGCATCGACTGCGGTTCACCGGCAGCATCGAGGAAGGCGTGAAGAATTCTCAGATTGTCTTTATCGCCGTGCCTACTCCCCAACAACCGGACGGCGATGTCGATCTTAGCTTTTTGGAGAAAGTTGCTCGTGAAATCGCGGGAGTCTTAACCGATTACCGCGTGATTGTTGACAAGAGCACCGTGCCAGTGAAAACCGGCGAAAAAGTGGCCGAATCAATCAAACGATATAACCGCCACGGCGCGTCCTTCGACGTAGTCAGTAATCCCGAATTTCTTCGCGAAGGCTGCGCGGTAGCCGATCTGATGAGGCCTGACCGCATTGTGATTGGAGCTCAAAGCGAACATGCGGTCGACCTCATGAAGAAAGTTTACGAGCCGTTTATGGCGCCGATTCTCGTGACTGATATCAACAGCGCCGAGCTCATCAAACATTGCGCGAATTCATTTCTGGCGTTGAAAATTTCGTATATCAACGCGGTGTCCGCAATTTGCGAGGCGAGTGGTGCCGATGTTGAAAAAGTCGCCGACGGAATCGGGATGGATCACCGAATCGGCCGCGATTTTCTCAACGCGGGCATTGGATATGGCGGTTCCTGTTTTCCCAAAGACATCGCTGCATTCATCACGATCAGCGAGCGCCTTGGTGTTCCGTTTACTTTGCTCAAAGAAGTGCAGCGCATTAACAACGCCCAGAAAGAGCGTTTTTTAAAGGTGATCCGGGAAACGCTGTGGGTGTTGAGAGAAAAGCGAATTGCAGTATGGGGTCTCACATTCAAACCCGATACCGACGATGTTCGTTCGTCTGTCGCGATAGAATTGGTGGCAGACCTGCTTCGCGACGGAGCAGACGTCGTTGCCTACGATCCGAAGGGAATGCAAAAGGCCCGGGCTATCAAGGCAATTGCCGATGCGAAATTTGCTTCGTCTGCTCTGCAAGCCGTCACGGATGCCGAAGCGCTGGTCGTCACCACAGAATGGAACGAATTCGCCAACGTCGACCTCACAATGGTGAAAGAAAAGATGCGAACACCGATCGTGTTCGACGGGCGAAATCTACTGGACCCTGAAACGATGGGCCGAATGGGCTTTCATTATCATTCGATTGGACGCGCCAGCGCGAAACCGCAATAACCGGCTTTCCAAGACATGGAGCGGCTTTCTGCTCGCCGAATTGCGCTAAACGCGCTGGGCATATGGCGAAAAGAAAAGCAATTTGCCGACTCAATTGTCTCCGAAACCCTCGCGAGGTCGGAGCTCGTTAAATCGGATCGTGCGTTTGCCTTTGAACTGTTTTACGGAGTCCTGCGCAATTTAACTTTGCTGGATTTTTGGATCGCCTGCCTGCGCGCTTCAAAACTGGATGCCGATCTTCATGACGTCGTCCGTCTGGGGTTGTACCAGCTTTTTTTTCTCAAGACACCTCCTCATGCGGCGGTCCATGAGACTGTGGAGCTCGTCCCGCAAAGACAGAGATCGATCGTGAATGCCATGCTTCGCGGCGCGATCCGGCGACAGAGCGAGTTACTCACGCGGGCCGAGGCAGAGCCTCTGTTTGTTCAAACCTCGCATCCACGATTTCTCGTCCAGCGTTGGCAGCAGCATTTTGGCGCCCAACACGCAGAAGATCTCTGCAAATGGAATAATCTTCCCGCGCGGATCTATGGACGAATCAATCGGCTGAGAATCGACCAGGAGGAATTCCTGCGGCTTTATCCGGACGCCCGGCCGCTGAAGGGTAAGACCGAGTTTGCTAAATTTGATGCGGTGCCAACCAGCGCTGTCGGGCAAGGCCATTGCTACATTCAAGATCCGAGCACTGCAATCGCCTGTCAGATTCTGAGTCCCCGGCCTGGAGAAAAGATCCTCGACGCGTGCGCGGCTCCGGGCGGAAAAACCGGTTACATCGCACAACTAATGGAAAACCGGGGAACAATCGTCGCATGCGATCGCGACGGGGAGCGACTGCAGATTTTGAAAGAAAACATGGCCCGCCTCGGCGTTGAGATCGTCCACACGCTCAGTCACGATTGGACGTGCGGTCACGTCCCTGCAGAGATTTCTTCAATGGCGCCCTTTGACCGCATCTTGCTTGACGCACCTTGCAGCAATACCGGAGTAATGCGACGACGCGTGGATGTGAGGTGGCGATTACAACCAGCCGACTTTGTCCGCATGCAACAGCGGCAGCTCGAGATGCTTCGCGCACTCATCCCATTATTAGGAGTGAACGGTGTACTTGTTTACAGTACGTGTAGCCTCGAGCCGGAAGAGAACGAACAAGTCACGCGCGGAATTCTCGACGCTTCGCCGGCTTTGCGTCTTATTGAAGAGAAGCGTTCGCTTCCCTTTCGAGACGGTTTCGATGGCGGTTTCGCAACGAAACTTATCCGGAATGCGTAGCATCAGTCGGTTGCGTCCGGCGATGCTGGTGGAATTATACCACCCTATGCACGATGCCCGGTTTGATAAGCTCGCAAAACTCCTGGTGGAATACTCCGTCCGTCTCAAGCGGAACGAAACGGTCCTCATCGAGGCATTCGATATTCCTGACGAAATGACCGTCGCACTGGTGCGAGCCGCGCGAAAAGCAGGCGGGATGCCGTTCGCACAGACTTATCACGCCCGGGTAAACCGCGCACTCGCGCTGGACGCCTCAGACAAACAGCTAAATCTGATAGCAGGCCACGAGCTGGCGCGAATGAAAAAAATGGACGCGTACATCGCAGTGCGCGGCAGCAACAACATCACGGAATTATCTGATGTGCCGCCTGAGACAATGAAATTAATCGCCAGAAAAATGCGGCCCGTGCAGGATCAGCGAGTCAAAAAGACCAAATGGGTCGTGCTGCGCTGGCCCACACCGTCCATGGCGCAACTTGCTGGAATGAGCACCGAGGCGTTTGAAGATTTCTTCTTCGAAGTTTGTACACTGGATTATCGAAAACTTTTGCCCGGCATGAAGACGCTCCATCGTCTGATGGAAAAGACGGACCGAGTCGAAATCAAAGGTCCCGGCACTGATCTCTGTTTCAGCATGAAGGGAATCCCAGCCGTGATCTGCGGTGGCGATCGCAACATTCCTGATGGCGAAGTGTTCAGCTGCCCCGTGAGAGATTCAGTTGAGGGTCATGTGACGTTTAGTGCGCCGAGCATTTATCAGGGGATCGCCTTTGATGGCATCCGTCTCGAATTCAAAAACGGAAAAATTGTCGACGCGACAAGCAACGAGACGAAGAAGCTGAACAAGATTCTCAATTCAGATCCGGGCGCACGTTACATCGGCGAATTTTCGCTCGGATTTAATCCGCGCATTCTGCATCCCATGCGTGACATTTTATTCGATGAAAAAATCGCCGGCTCGTTTCATTTTACTCCCGGCCAAGCTTACGAGGAAGCGGATAACGGGAACCGAAGCCAGGTGCACTGGGACATGGTCAACATTCAGCGCTCCGAATACGGCGGCGGAGAAATCTACTTTGACGGCAAGCTGATCCGAAAGAACGGAGTGTTTCTTCCGAAACAGCTGCGTTCGTTAAATTGGCGCTGAACGGCTTAAGCCGGCGTCTCCGAACAAAGGAGCTTCGCCTGGTCAGGCTCGCTTTGGCGCGTTAACCGGGTTCAAATGCATCATGCCGATTTCGCCGCCTTCACCGAGATCCAAATTTGCTATTTCAAACATTGGCGCTCCTTCAGCTGGCGACGGTCCCGCGCCCGGCAGCTGAACAGCTACCTGCTTGGAATTCGAATTTAGAATAACCGACGCGATCTCCAGCGAGGGCGCAAACTCAAGCGTCGTGATTTGGAATGGCACCGTAATGAGGACAGATGCTCGTCCCTGTCGGGAAGGTGTGAGTTGGACTGGCGCCGTCTCAGAATTGGGCACCACCTGTAATCCCGCGACCGCGAATGATGGCAATCCGCCCGGCGTGGGTCTCTGCTGTTGCGACGGAACCATTCGGATCGTGCCGAGCGCTCCTGCGTTGGGCTGAATCTTGGCGATTTCGAAGCTGACCTGCAAATTGAGAGCCGACTGTGGCTGTTGCGGCGAGGGCAACCGCATCGTGACCAGTTTCGATATGGGACGCACCTTGAGAGCGCCCATTTTAAAACTGGGTGTTAACTGCATGGCTGCGATCTCGAACGAGAAAGTGAGCTGCACGGATGTTTGCATCGCGGCAGGTGGTTGTTGCGGTTTGGCCATCGGCGGGGCCGGGGCTTTGGTTACGGGAGCGGTTGGGGTTTGAGTAGTTTCAGGCATGATTGCGGGTGTTGTTGTTTGCGGAAGTACAGGGTCTGCGGAGGCGGCCCTCGGTGAATCAGAGGGGAATGTAGCAGCCCTTGCGAGTACTGGGGTGGGAATTACGGTCGAAGCTATTTGATCGGGCACTGGTTCCTCCGGGACAGAATCTTCCATCGTGATCGATTCAACAGGAAGCTCTGTCATTGTTTCTACGGGAGGCACTGCGACTTCTCCATCTCGTGAGATCTCAGCAGGCTCCGACGATGCGGGCTCCTTCGCGCCGTCGAAGATATCGGTCGTTTCAGGTGTGGGCCACGTGATTTCCTCAATGCTTTCGGGAATCTCCGCGGTCGCCTGCGGCGCGAAAGCGGTCACCTCCGTCAATTCATTGATCGCTGAGACGCCGGCCATCTCAGACGTCTCCGCAATATCCGGAGTAGCAGGAGTATCCGTATGCAAGCTCTCGCCGTTCTCTGTCATTTGGCCAACAACCGGCCCGACGGATGAATCAGCCTCTGAACCTATAAGCGACACCTCGCGATTTGGTTCTTCCATCTGATAGCCGAAGTCTCGCGACGGCTTCGCTCTCAGGCCTTTGGCCAGATCAAGAGTGCCTGCGTTGCCCGACGGAACGGCACTTCGTCGCAACGCTGGTTTCGATGCCTTTAGTTGCAGCGAGACTTGACGCGGTCCTCCGACAAAGCCGTTGCTCTGCAAAGTCTTTTTTTGCGGCGACACCGACGCCCCTCTCGGCTTAAAGAGAGCAGGTACGGGGGCAGACGTTGCTCGCGGGTAGCTGATGTTAAAAGCATACCGCCGGCGAAGCGTAGGAGCGATCACCCAGGCGATTATGAGCAGTGCCGACAAGAGCAGCCCGCCGACAAGCCACATTCTGCCTCTGACCAGAATACTGGACGGCGCAGCTTTGGCAGGAGGAACCTCCACAGCGGGACTCTCGGAAGAATTCGTCTGGGCGACTGTCGGTTGATATTGCTCGTTGGACGCAGGCGATGTCTGCGGCGAGTCAACGGGCACGGCGGCAACCGTTGAATCGGTGCCACCTGAGGTCACTGCCGAGGTCGACTGCTGGTCGGGCTGAGCACTTGTTACCGACGCCGAGTCGGTCGAGCCCGAGATGGAAGTCTGTGACGTTGCTCCGCCGGCGATATCCAGTCCAGCAGCCGGCGCGCTCACTGCAGAACCCAAAGCCAGTCCTTCGCTCTTCGAGGTGTCACCCTGGCTGTTCGCAGCAAAAACTTTGTCTGGAATAGGACTCGGCTCGACAGCTGGACTCCCCTCAGCCTGGGCTGTGTCGAACGCGGGTGTCGGCATCGTCTCAGCTGCCGGCCTTTGAACCCAACCAACGTCGTAAAAAGCGTCAGCAAAAACACTGTTGAGGGCCGACGAATAAATCTTATTGGCCGAAGCAGTCCAATCAGCGGCCTTCTCCGCGTTGTTATGTTGAAATTCCCAAGCCGCCTGAGCGTAATACAATGCAGGCGTGTCCCCGGTAAATTGAAACTCATCCATCATTGCATGTGCGCGGCTCTCTTTTCCTTCCAGTAAAAGCGTCATGTAGATCTTGAATTTGATGAGCTCTGCCGCCTGGTTCTTGTCGCCGCCGGGCGTGCGCTTGTATAACGTCTCGAAACGATCCCGCGCCTTCGCATACTCCTTCTTCTTAAAAGGAATCTGCGCCAAATTGTATTGTGCCTCGCGCAGTTTCGGATCCAGCTTGGCTGCCTTCTTAAATGCAGTTTCGGCCTGGTCGAACTGCTCCTGCTGCATCAGAATCTCACCGCGCAAATTGATCGTCGCCGCTTGGTTCGGTTCGGCCTGATCGGCTTCGTCCACTAACTTAAGAGCTGTCGCCAGATCGCGCTGCCGCAACGCCTGCTGCGCTTGCTCGAACTTCGCACGGGCAGTTGCCTTCGTCTTTTCCGACCGCTCAGCGGCCGTCATGAGCGGCAACGATGGCCGCGCTGCGCCGACCGGCTTTTCCAGCCATCCAACCTCGTAAAGCGATTCCGCAAAAAGTTTGTTGAGTTGAGGCGGAAAATTCTTTTCCGCGGTGCTGATCCAATCTTGCGCTTCCTTTTGATTCTTCTTTTGAAGCGCAACGGCTGCCTTCACATATGCAACGGCCGGCGTGTCGGGCGAAAGCTCTAGTTTGGCCTGAATGGAATCGACCATGCTGTCTTTCCCCTCGAGGAGATAAGTGAGCAGGATTTTGTATTGGATCAGCTGCGAAGCCTCTTTTGCCAGATCGGATTCACCATTGGAAAGGAGTTGTTCAAAGCGATTCCGCGCTTCCGGCCAGTCTTTCTTTAAGAACGGGATTTCGGCCAGGTTAAAGCGCGCGTTCCAAAACTTGGGATCGATGCGGGAAGCATCCTGCAGCGCTGCGTCCGCCTGATCGTAGTTGCCCTGACGCATCAGGATCACGCCGCGCAGGTTTTTTGAGGCCGCAAGATCCGGTTGGCGGGCATCGATGGCGTCGAGCTGTTTTAGCGCTTCCGAAAATTTGCCGGAATCGAACGCGCGAAATGCCGCGTTGTACAGTTCTTCCAGCTCCGCTTTCGTCGGGGCGACATTTTCCGCTCCAAACGAATCTGCGGCGAATAATCTAAGCACCATCGCGGCGACCGCCGCCATCCCCCACACTCTCATGCGGTAGCGACTGAAACCCTATTCAGTGCGTCTGACAAGTGGAAAGTTACCTCGGCGCATCGATTTTTCGGCCTCCTTCGGAAAAATCAAACGCAAGAAATAGTAGGCGCGCCTACCCTGAACCGCCGCAAATCAGTCGTTGAGATTGGCCACGATCCGCAATCCTTCCAACGTAAGATTAGGATGAACCACGTCGATCTCCGGCAATCGTCGCGCGATCAATCGCGCGTAGCCACCGGTCGCCACGACGTAAATCCCGCGACTGCGGGATGGAAATTGCTCTGCTTCAATTCGCGCCAGAATTTCGCGAACCAGCCCGCGATAACCAAACACGGCTCCCGACAACATCGCCTCGACTGTCGATTTACCGATCGCGCGTCGTGGTTCTTTCAACGAAAGCTTCGGCAAGAGCGCGGTTCGCTGATAAAGAAAATTGGTCATTGCTTCAAGGCCCGGCGCAATCACACCTCCAATATAAGCCCGGCGCGCAGAGACGATATCAAAGGTCACCGCCGTGCCGAAATCCACCACGACTGCGGGATAACCGTAAAGCGCTGTGACCGCAGCAGCGTTTGCCAACCGGTCCGCGCCAATCGATTGCGGTCTGGGATAATCAATCTCGACGCCCAGCTTCAGCTTCCGATCGAGCCAGAGTACATCCGTTTTTCCTGCGGCCTTCAAAATTGCCGAGTTCTTCGCCGGCACCACCGAAGAGACAACTATCTTCCGCACATTTCGCTTTCGGAGAAATCGTGCGACCACCCCGCTTGAAAGCTCGCCGGTAGCGATTCGCGTCGGAGCTGAAACTCGGCTTGTCGATGCAAAGGCAAGTTTCGCGTATGAATTGCTGATATCGACCAACAAATAATTAGGGCGGCGCGCCACGATGAAGATGCAGACACCTAACCTCGTGCGCCGTCAAGCACGTGGCCCGTTTCATCTGACGCGGCACTAGAGCAGGCTGGCTTCTGCTTCGCTTGCGACTCACTTTCGCAACGCCTACCGTCGCCTTGTGAGAAAACTCCTGCACCGTCCGCGCCGCCTGCGACGTTCGCCCGCGATGCGAAACCTTGTGCGCGAGACACAGCTGAGCCTTCACGATTTCGTTCTGCCGCTGTTTGTAAGTGAAAAGGTGCAGGAGCGCCGGCCAATCGCCAGTATGCCGGGGGTGTTTCAGTTGTCTGTGAAAGAAGTTGCCGACGAAGCGCGCGCCGCTCAGGACCTGGGCCTCCAAGCCGTTCTACTTTTCGGAATTCCCGAGCAAAAAGACGAGCAGGCAAGCGGCGCTTACGCAGAAAACGGAATCGTTCAAAGCGCTCTGAGAACCATTAAATCAAAATGCCCGGATCTTGTGACGATCACGGACGTCTGCCTATGCGAGTACATGAGCCATGGCCACTGCGGTGTAACGCGCATCGACGGAGATCATTTCCACGTTCTCAATGACGAGACCGTCGAGTTGCTGGTCAAGACTGCGCTCTCTCAAGCCGCAGCCGGCGCGGACATAGTGGCCCCAAGCGACATGATGGATGGCCGCATCGGTGCGATTCGCGAGGCGCTCGATGAGCGAGGCTTCGATCAAACGGCGATTATGACTTACGCGGCTAAATTCGCGTCGGCATTCTACGGGCCGTTTCGGGAAGCTGCCGAGAGCCCGCCCCAGTTCGGTGACCGCCGTTCTTATCAGATGGATTTTGCCAACGCGAATGAAGCCTTGCGCGAGGTCGCTCTGGATATCGACGAAGGAGCGGACATTGTGATGATAAAACCTGCCTTGCTGTACATGGACATTTTGTGGCGAGTCCGTGAACGATTTGGAAAACCAACAGCCGTTTACCATGTGAGCGGCGAGTATGCGATGGTCAAGTCCGCCGTCGAAAAAGGGCTCCTGAACGAACGCGATGCCGTACTCGAAATCATGACCGCTCTTAAGCGAGCGGGAGCCGATATTATTGTCACCTATTGGGCACGCGAACTCGCGAGATGGCTGCAGGAGTAAGAGCCTCCAGCGGCGAAACCGAGAGACATGCCCGGTTGAAGCGCCTGGCATTCCTTTGGGCGCAGGCCCAGGGCTATTCCGCGTGCGCAATGGAAGTGAGTCTTCCAAAGTGCCGGTATCGCGCCGACGTCGCAGCGTATCGATTGGCGCCCAAAAAAATCGGAACCACAGCCATCTTTGAGTGCAAACAGGCGCTCTCCGATTTGCGGCGCGATAATTGCCAGAGCGACGCCGCCCGCGCGCGGCTCGAAACGATTTCCGGACGCCGTCAGCTTCTCGAGGCGCGTCTCCACGAACATTATCCGAACCTGCGGAACGGCGATTCCCTGTTTCCCGAATTCGATTTGCCTGATTTCACCGTGGTGGGTCACCGTGGGTATGCGCGACTTTTGCGTGATCTGCGCGCTCTGCAAAATCGTCTGTACGACTGCACCAAGTTCGACAAGCTACTCCGCTATCGCTGCGCGAATTTGTATTTGCTCGTTTTGCCTGAGGAGTTATTCCGCGATTCGGAGATTCCCATCGGCTGGGGCGCCCTTGTGGAAAACGACGAGACGCTCAAGCTCGCCCGTAAACCTATCTGGCACGAAACGACAGCCGAGTGTCACACTCGGCTGTTGCACCGAATCGCGATGGCCGGAACGCGTGCGATTAACCGGAAACTGGAAATCACATTCGACGAGATTGTCGCTTGGAGCCGCGACCGTTGATTTAGTGTCCTTCGTTGGCGGGACCTACGCCGGCACGAGCAAATTGCGGCCGGTCATCGCCTTTGGTTGCGGCAATCCGAGCAAAAACAAAAGAGTTGGCGCCACGTCGGCCAGAATTCCGTCTTTGCACCGAAATCGTGCAGCATCGTTGGCCACGTAAATGAGTTGCACAAGATAGCTCGTGTGCGCGGTGTTGGGCGAACCATCAGCGTTGCGCATCTGTTCGCAATTGCCATGATCGGCGGTCACGATGGCTTTGCCGTCAACCTCGAGAAGCTTCGGAATGATTCGCGCCATGCACTTATCCACGGTTTCTACAGCTTTGATTCCCGCTTCGACGACGCCACTGTGGCCAACCATGTCAGGATTAGCGAAGTTGAGTATAATCAAATCGTAATTCGCCATCTGAGCGAGCACTTCATCGGTGACTTCCAACGCACTCATTTCAGGTTTCAAATCGTACGTGGCAACTTTTGGTGAAGGGATCAGTTTACGGTCTTCGCCTGGAAACGGTTTCTCGATGCCTCCATTAAAAAAGTAAGTCACGTGTGCGTACTTTTCAGTCTCGGCGATGCGCAATTGCCGTTTGCCGGCCGCGCTGACGATTTCGCCCAGGATGTCGGCGAGCTCTTCCGGCTCAAAAATAAACGGCGAAGAATAGGTCGCGTCGTACTGCGTAAGCGTGACAAAATGAACTTGGGGCCACGCTTCCCGGTTGAAGCCATCGAAATCCTTCAGTAAAAACGCCTGTGACAGTTGCCGGGCGCGGTCGGCGCGAAAATTGAAAAACAAAACCACGTCGCCATCACGCACCCGCTGCTCATTTGCGTGAGAAAAAATCAATGGCGGCATGAACTCGTCTGTCTTGCCGTTTTTGTATTGCTGATCCACAGCCGCCGAGGGCGACGATTTGCAGATCTCACCGCGACCGAGAACAACCGCGTCCCACGCTTTTTTGGTGCGGTCCCAACGGCGATCGCGATCCATCGCAAAATATCGGCCTACAACCGTGACAATTTGTCCTCCGCTTTTCTGGAGTTCTTCCTCGCAAGTTTTGAGATAACCGGCTCCGCCTGTCGGTGACGTATCGCGGCCATCCGTGAAAGCATGAACGAAAATCTCCGCTGCGCCGGCATCGTGTGCCGCATTCGCAAGCGCGATCATGTGCGAGTAATGACTATGCACACCACCATCGGAAACCAAACCGAGCAAATGAAGACGGTGACCGCGCGCTCTGGCAAACGTTTCCTTCAACACCTGGTTACGCGTTAGTTCTCCCTCTTTGATTGCCCTGTTAATTCGCGTCAGGTCCTGGTAGACGATCCTGCCGGCTCCGAGATTAAGATGGCCGACTTCCGAGTTGCCCATTTGTCCTTCCGGAAGACCAACATCGCCTCCGCTCGCGCTCAATTTAGAGCCTGGATAATCCCGGTAAAGCTTGTCATGGAATGGAGTCGACGCCAGAAGGGTTGCATCTCCATTCTTCTCGCGCTCTTGCTGGCCGCCGGGATTAACGCCCCAGCCATCGCGAATAATTAGCATCACCGGACCAGCCATATGTCGCGCACTTTGCCGATGATTGAGAAGATCGACAAGCGCTTCTTTATCTAAACCGATACTGGATACGGATCCAACGCCGCGAGTGCTTCTGGAACCTTCCTCAAGCATCGAGCATCTATCGAAGTCGCGGCTCAGCTTCTTCATTTGCGGCACTTCCAGACCACCGCTAAGAGAACGCATGAAGAAAACCCATGAAGTGGCGTAACCAGTTGCTGGCACTTTTTTGTCTCCTCGCCTTTGCCGGAATTGGTGTGCTCTATTTTCAGCACTGGGTCATCCGGAAGCCTTTCGGAATTATCTTATTTGTTGGAGAAGGCCTTTCCCCTGCGCGGCTTGCCCCAACGCGCGCTTATGCGGCCGGTGCCGGAACCCGGCTGAACCTGGATTCGATGGCGCACGCAGCTTTGGTGATAAATTACTCAAAGGATTTTGCCGCTCCAGATCAAGCGGCCGCTGCGACAGCAATTGCAACCGGAGAGAAAGTGGCGAATCGCGCGGTCGCCATCAATGCCGACGGAAAGGCGATCAAGAGCATCGTTGAATTAGCGCGGGAATACGGACGGGCCACAGGACTCATAACGGACACGAAGCTGACCGATCCAACGAACGCGGCCTTTTACGCACATCCTCCTGAGTCGAGCGATGCAGAAAAGATCGCAACCGAGTTTGCAGATCGGGGAAATGTCGACATCGCGATGGGTGGCGGCGCAGCGCAATTTCTTCCGGTCACAAAGGGCGGACAAAGACAGGACAGGCGCGATCTCTTACTCGAGCTCCGTGGAAATGGGTTCGATATTGTTCGAACTCGAGCTGAGCTCGACGCGGTTCCGGCGTGGCGCCGTCCGAAACTGGTCGGCGTTTTTAGTAATGAGGATCTCGCGTACGTGAACCAGGTGGAAGAAAGAAGTCAGCAACCGAGCCTTTCAGACATGGTGCGCCGGGCAATCCAATTGCTCCAGTATAATGTTGGCGGGTATTTGTTGGTGGTCGATGCAGGGCTAATGCGAAGGGCAGCACAGGAAAACAACGGGGAAAGGACCCTTGGTCAAACGGTCGAGCTCGACCGTGCAGTTGGCGTTGCGCGAAGTTACGGCGGAGAAAAAGCGACGATTATAGTCTGCGGTGATGTAGCGATCGGAGGATTAAATCTGAATGGATTTCCTTTTCGCAAAGATAGCGGCATTGCCCTCTTAGGCTTTAACTCTGCGGGTCAGCCGTGGCTTACCTGGGCCACCGGGCCGAACGGCGATAAATCGTACGGAGCAGCGAAAATACCAGGACGACAAGACGAAAATCAGAGCAAACAACCGCAGACAGAACAACCGGAGCCAGCGGCGTTTTACACGAAGTCCGCCCTGGTCACTGTTGAAGACGTCGTCGCATTTGGCAATGGTCCCGGAACAGACGCTCTCGCAGGAGTAGTGGAGAGCACAAAGGTGTTCGAAATTCTGCGCGACGAACTCTGATAGATGTGTCTCGAGGTGGAACGCGTTGGCAAAACGAATGCGGCTCTTGTCGCCTGACTGATCTCCGCTGGTGTTGCTTCCCTATTCTTGCGCCTTCGGCAAAGTTGTTCTCTTCGTCTCCGGGAGAAGCCGATCCACCAGCAGCTCTCCGGTACAATTACTTTGCCATTTCACGATAGGGCAATGCCAACTCATAGAGCGCGATCTCCTGTTGAAGCTGGGTGACTAACGAATCGTCACCCTGGCTCCGTCCCAGCTGCATCGCGGCATGGGCGCTCTCAATCGCTTTTCCAAATTGTCCAGCCTCCGCGTATGCCGCTGCCAGCGTACGCAGCACGAGCGCATTGTTGCCCCCGGAAAGTTGCTCAGCCTGCTGCGCAAATTGAATCGCCCTGACGCCGTTTCGCAATGAGGCGTTGGAATCTGTGGCCAATAACCACGCCAGATTATTTAAAGCGGAAACGGATTGAGGCGAAATCGTTAATGCCTTTTCGTAGTGCCCGATGGCTTCCGCCGTTCGACCCTTTTCATCAAGCGCAATAGCCAGGACCGTGTGACAGTCTGCGTCATTGGGTTGAATCAACAGGGCGGCCCGAGAATGCTCAATCGCATCATCAAGTTTTCCTTTCTCTAGCAGAGCGTGGCCAAGGCCAGAGCGGGCAAGGAAATAATCGGGACGCATTGCAACGGCCTTTTGATAGTGAACGATCGCATCGTCAATTCGCCTCTTTTGAAGAAGAGCATTGGCCAGGGCCACTTGCGCATCTGGATCGTTTGGCTGCATCCTGACCGCTTTGTCGCAATAGAAGATTGCTTCGTCCACCTGACCCTTGCCCAGGAGAGCGCTACCAAGATTGTAGTCCGCATCCGAAAAATTGGGCTGCATTTCCAACGTTGTCCGGTAATGCGCAATCGCATCGTCAAGCTGACCTTTTCCAAAAAGCACGATGCCCAGGTTGTTATGAGCCATCCAGCAACCAGGATTTCTGGACAGAGTCGTTCGCCAGAGTGTTTCGATATTGCCATACATCGCAGCTTGTCGCCACGTCAGTGTCGCCAACACCGCCAACACGCAGAGCGCCACGCTTGAAATTACGGTGCGGCTGTGCTTGAACCTATCGCCCAAATTGGCCAGACCGGCAGACGCAAGGGCGATCGGGCCGATACAGGCCAGATACTGGTAATGATCGGCTACAAATGTGTAGCGAAATGTGTAAAGCATGATGAATCCCAGCACCGGACTCAGGGTTGCGGCGAAAAATGCCGCTGCGACCTCGACGCTGCGTCCTGCGTATCGACGCAAAAAATAGATTGCCACGCACAGGACAAATCCCGCTAACAGCCAGACGTAGTTCAGCAAATGAGTCGGCGCTATATCCCATCGGGGATAAATAAACGTCAGATTAGATGGCCAGAAAAGTTTGCTCAGATAAAACCAAACGGCACGGCTCGCGACAAGAATCCGCTCGATTGGACTCAGGAACGTAAAGACGGCGCGGCTCGTTCCCTGGTGATAGCGCTCCCACCACATCGCTAACAGGCCCATCGCGACACCAAGGACAAGGAAAGGTATGATCTGGACAATTCGCTTCCAATCGATGGCCTTGTGCCGCAACCATAAAATTAAGAACAGCGCGGCAGGCAGCGTGCAGGCCGTTGTCTTGGCGGAAAGTGCGAATAGGTAAAGGATCAGTGCGAGGCCATAAACGAGCCAACGCCGCTTCGTTTTCCCGTCAACAAACGCAATCCAGGCAAGTAGCGTTAGCAAAAAGAAGAAGCCCATTAGTACATTTTTGCGTTCTGTTATCCAGGCGACCGATTCCACCTGCACGGGATGCAGCGCAAAAATTGCTCCCGCCAGCCATGCTCCCGGGACTTTCAAACGCACTAGCGCCAACCACACCAGCAGTGCGTTGGAGATATGCAATACAAGATTGACCCAGTGATAACCTGCAGGGTTGAGTCCCCAAAGCGCGTGCTCGGCGCGAAAAGTTGTGTAAACCAGCGGGAAATACTGCGAAGGCGAATCGAGCGAAAACCAGATTCGGCGCAGACCATCAGGGGCCGTTAGCAGCTCATTATTGGTGATGTAAACGTCGTCATCCCAAAGAAACCCGCCATGCCAGGCAGGGCGGTACACAAAAACCGTTAGAGCCGTGAGAACAAGGGCAAAAATGAATGCACAACGGCGTGAAGAGAAAAGGGGCCCGGCAAGGTCACGCATAAGCTACCCGCGAGTCACTCGAATTGACGCTAGGGGCCCCTTCCGAGGCGCAGCTTGGCCGAGACAGGAAAGCGACCATGGAGTCTGAGGAGATGGCCTTATTTCAAACACCCGGGTTGCAACCTCGCGTTTCTCGTGTGGAATAGCAGCTTTCGTGACTCATACGATCGACGAGAACCGCAAGCCTTTGCGGGCCGGATGGTGGATTCTGGCCACAATCGTTTTTGGCCTCGTAATTGCCATCAGAATTCGACTTCTTGGAGTTCCGCTCGAGCGCGACGAAGGCGAATACGCTTACGCTGGTCAACTCATTTTGCAAGGTGTTCCGCCGTACAGCCTCGCCTACAACATGAAGTTTCCGGGCACTTATGCAGCCTACGCCGCCATCATGGCGGTCTTTGGGCAAACAATAATCGGAATTCATCTGGGACTGCTTCTTGTTAACGCAGCTACCGTCGTTTTGATCTTCTTACTGGGCCGTCGCCTTGCAAATTCGGTAGTGGGACTAACCGCGGGAATGAGCTATGCCGTGCTGTCTATTAGCCCCTCGGTCCTGGGGTTTGCCGGCCACGCCACACATTTTGTTCTGCTCCCCGTGCTTGGCGGAATATTGCTTTTTCTCAGGGCCCCAAACCGGCAAGCTTTTGCATCGCTGTTTGCGAGCGGGATACTCTTCGGCCTTGGCGTGCTAATGAAGCAGCCGGCGGTTTTCTTCGCTTTGTTTGGAGTGATTTATCTCGTCACTAACAACCTCCGTCACCAAATCCGATCTGAAAAAATCTTGCTACGAATCCTAATCTTCAGCGCCGGTGTAATTCTTCCCCTGGGAATTACTTTCCTGTTTTTCTGGTCCATCGGTGTGTTCGACAGATTCTGGTTTTGGACAATCGATTACGCATGGCAGTACGGCAGCCTGGTTCCTTTTAACCAGGCGCCGGGAATCTTCTTCGACAGCGCTAAGGAGGTGATTGTGGCCGGTTGGCCGATCTGCATCCTGGCTGGAGTCGGACTCGTTGCGAGTTTATGGGAGCGTCGAACACGTTCTATCGCCATTTTTCTGCTGCTCTTCTTACTGTTCTCTGTGTTGGCGCTATGTCCGGGATTCTATTTTCGATTGCACTATTTCATCCTGGTGCTTCCCGCTGTCTCGCTGCTCGCCGGCGTTGCCATCAGTAGATTATCGGATCTCAGCGTAGATCGATTAATCGTAATCCGATTTATACCCATCGTAATTCTGGGATTTGCCCTTGCCTGGCCAATGCTCGCAGAAAGAAAATTCTTTTTTGAAGCCTCGCCGGCCGACGCTTCTCGAATGATTTATCCAGAAAGCCCCTTCCCGGAATCCATCCGAATTGCAGAATATCTGCGAGAACATACAACCCGAAATGACACGATCGCTGTGCTGGGTTCCGAGCCGCAGATTTATTTTTATTCCGGGCGACATTCTGCAACCGGCTACATTTATACTTACGGCCTGATGGAACCCCAAAAGTATGCAAGCCAAATGCAGCAGGAAATGATCCGTGACATTGAACGTGCTCGCCCCAAATTTCTTATCTCTGTGGTGATGCCAGATTCGTGGCTGCAGCGACCGGAGTCAGAGCGGTCGATTTTCACCTGGGCCAACGAATACACGGCGCAAAACTATACAGTCGCGGGTTTCGTTAACATGGTGGCACCAGACGAAACTGATTATTACTTCGATAACGTCCCGCCATCAGTGCCACAACTGGGAAAATACATTCTGATCTACCAAAGAAAATCGTAGAAATGACGAAGGAATACTAAATCCGAATGACCAATAGGCGCGCTCCGGCTTCGTCATTTAGGCATTCGGATTTCTTTCGTTATTCGTCATTCAAGCTTCGTCACTCATCCTTTATTCGTCTTTGTTGAAAATGAAGGCAACACCGAACCGCTGCTGGCTAACGGTCGGTATCTGCCTTTCTCTCGCCGCGCTTACATGGCTCGTTTTCGGTCAAACGCTCTGGCACGACTTCGTTAACTACGATGATCCGCGGTATGTATATGAGAACACAAGAATAACAGGTGGATTCACAATCAACGGTATTGACTGGGCGCTTACTCATGTTCACTCGCTGAACTGGCATCCGTTGACGACCATTTCGCACATGCTCGACTGCCAGCTATATGGGTTGAGGCCGGGATGGCATCATTTTACGAATGTCCTCCTCCACACCCTGGCGGCGATCCTCCTCTTTTTCGCGTTGCAACAGATGACCGGTGCGAGGTGGCGAAGCGCTTTTGTTGCATCGGTGTTCGCGATTCATCCGTTACGTGTCGAGTCGGTCGCCTGGATAGCAGAGCGGAAAGACGTGCTAAGCGGCGTTTTCTTCATGCTGACAATGCTTGCCTATGCGTACTACGTGAGCCTACCTCGGGTCGCACGTTATCTACTTGTGGTATTTGTCTTCGCCTGTGGCCTCATGTCTAAGCCAATGCTGGTCACTTTGCCATTTGTGCTTTTGCTTCTCGACTATTGGCCTTTCGCCAGAATTAAAGGTCGGTTCTGGAAACGCGTCTCGGAAAAGATCCCGTTGATCGCGCTCTCGGTGGTTTCTAGTATCATCACGTTTCTTGTGCAGAAAGGTGCGGTCGGTCAGACCGAGGAGTTGCCCATATTCGAACGAATCAACAATGCCGTAGTCAGCTACGTCCTCTACATCTGGCAGATGCTCTGGCCGGTGGACCTCGCCGTGTTCTACCCGCATCCCGAGAACCGGCTACCACTTTGGGAAATCGTCTCGTGTCTCATCCTCTTGATTTGTCTCACTGCGATAGCCATTGCTCTGCGAAAACGGGGGCCCTATTTGATTACGGGTTGGTTATGGTACCTGGGAATGCTCGTCCCGGTAATCGGACTGGTGCAGGTGGGGTGGCAGGGTCGCGCTGACCGATACACATATTTACCTCAGATTGGCCTTTATATAGCTGCCACGTGGGGCGTGGTCGCTCTAACTGCTTTTTACCGACATCAACGCACAATTTTAGGCACTGCTGCAATACTGCTCATCGCCGCACTGACCTCGTGTGCATGGGTTCAGACGTCGTATTGGCGCGACAGCGAAACACTCTTCCGGCATGCCGCTGCAGTAACCACAAACAACGATGTTGCGGACAACAACCTCGGCATCGTGTTTTTGGGACAAGGTAAGGTAGACGAGGCTATCTCGCTCCTTCAAACAGCAGCGGATCTTCGCCCTGACAACAGCCCTGCTCATGAGAACCTTGCCAAGGCCCTTCTCCAAAAGGGTCGAGTGGCCGAAGCACTAACTCATTATCGGAAGTTACTCGACCTACAGCCTGATAACATGGAGGTCCACAACATTGTGGGAACGGTTCTTGTTCAGCACGGGCGTGTTGGCGAAGGTGTCGACGAATGGCAGAAGGTCCTTGCAGTTGAACCCGACAACGGAAACGCGATGAGCAACCTCGCCTGGGTATTTGCCACGTCACCAGATCCGTCTCTCCGAGATGGTCCAAAAGCGGTCGAACTCGCAGAGCAAGCCGTACGCATCTCCGGGAACAGAATCGCAATCCTCTACCGTACGTTAGCGGCGGCATACGCCGAGGCTGGCCGGTTCTCCGAGGCAATCCAGACTGCGCAGCGCGGTATCGAATTAGCCGCTAGCCAGGGCAATTCTGGTCTGGTCACGGAACTTCAGGGAGCCATTGCCCTTTACCAGGAACAACAACCGCTCCGCGATCCTAGCCTAACAAATGCCAGCTCGTCATCCAATGGCGAATAAGAAGCAACAACCGAAACGCCGACCGCCTGCAATACCACGGGACGGGCCCGGCCCCGGTATAACTATCGGTATATACCTGCTTCTTGCCGGGCTTACTGTGGCCGTATTCGGCCAGACAATTCGTTTCGACTTCGTTAATTTCGACGATGACTTGTATGTGTACAATGCCCCGGCCATTCAGGCCGGGCCGACGCTAAAAGGGATCGCAGCCGCGTTTACCAGCCAGCATGCACGCAACTGGCATCCGTTAACCACCGTGTCGCATATGTTGGACTGTCGGTTATACGGCTTAAACGCCGGCGGCCATCATACCACGAACGTCGTGTTGCATATCATCGCAGTGCTTTTGCTGTTCCATGTATTGCGGCAGATGACCGGCGCATTTTGGAATAGCGCCATTCTGGCCGCACTATTTGCCGTTCACCCGCTGCACGTCGAGTCGGTAGCATGGGTAAGCGAGCGAAAAGATGTTCTGAGCGCAGTTTTCTTTTTCCTCATGCTAGACGCATATGCTCGTTACGCGCGGGCGGCGTCGATAATGCGCTATCTCGTCGTGGTGGCCCTGTTTGCGGCGGGACTTATGTCCAAGCCCATGCTGGTAACCGCCCCGATTGTTCTTCTCATTTTGGATTACTGGCCACTCCGTCGTTTTGAGCAAGCCACCTCGCCAAAGGCGAAACTCCCGAAGCCGGGCAATCAAACGCGCATCTTACAGCGGCTTTTTCTGGAAAAGATTCCCTTGCTTATGATCTCTGCCGGCGCCGGTGTCGTTACGTTTGTGCTGCAAAAACGCGCTGCCGGTTCGATCCCTCCGCTGCCGTTTCTCTGGCGGGCAGAGAATGCGGTCATGAATTACGTCATCTACGTCTGGAAAACAGGGTGGCCCACGCGCCTCGCCGTTTTTTATCCTCATCCAAATGATAGTTGGGCGATCTGGCAGGTGGTTTTCGCGATTGCAGCCCTGCTCGCTGTCACTTGTGTTGCAGTCGTTTGGCGAAACAAGCGACCTTATCTGTTTACCGGTTGGTTCTGGTACCTTGTTATGCTGGTTCCAGTGATTGGGCTCGTTCAGGTTGGTGAACAAGGCCATGCCGACCGATATAGCTATCTTCCTTCCATCGGTTTGTTTCTCATCGCAGTTTGGGCTGCCGCCGACCTAGCAGCAATGAGCCAGGTCAGATTATGGCGGGGTGTAACCATCGCAGGCGCTGTGGTGGTCGTTGGTGCGATGGCATGCACGGCTTTCAGTCAAACGTCGTACTGGCGAAATAGCGAGACCCTTTGGACGCATGCTCTCGCCGTCACCACCGACAACGACGTTGCACACAATAATCTCGGCTACCTCTGCGTCGACCGGGGTGACTTGGACACCGCGATGTCGCATTTTGAGGCGGCGTCGAAAATCAGGTCTGGTAAATCAGATCCTCATTACCACCTTGGTACCGCGTTCGTAGAGATGAATCTCGGAGACGCTTTCGCGAGAAAAGGGCGACCCGATGAAGCAATAGTCCACTTCGAGCAAGCGATCGAGCTGCAGCCTGATTACGCGGAAGCCTATTACAACCGCGGCAACGTTCTTTTTGCAAAGGGGAGGATCGACGAAGCAATCGTTGACTTCGAGAAGGCTCTTCAAATACAACCCAACGACGCGGACGCTCATACCGGCCTTGGTAACGCGCTTCTGCGTAAAGGTTCGCCAAGGGAAGCAATCGCGCACTACAAAGAGGCAATAGCGTTAGCGCCTCAGGACCCGCACTCTCGTAGCAACCTTGCCTGGGTGCTGGCGACATCATCTGACGCGTCTATCCGGGACGGCGCAAAGGCAGTCGACCTAGCGCAACAGGCGGTAACGCTCTCAGGTAGTAGAGAGCTCCTCTTTTTTCGGACGCTCGCCGCCGCATATGCAGAAACTGGCCGTTTCTCTGATGCCTCCGCGGTAATACAACAGGCTGTAGCCATTGCCAGGATGCAGGGGAAAACCGATCTGGCGGACCTTCTCGAAGCAGACGGTTTGCTCTATCGCGGACAGATTCCGCTTCGACGAACATTTCCCGGGGATTGATCCACAGCGTTGTGCAACTCGCGATACAGAGTTCGCCCAGTTGAGGTCATCTCGCCTGTTTATGATACGGCAACCCGAGCTCGTACAGCGAAATTTCGTCACGGAGAGCGCCGGACAAGGTGGTGTTCCCCTCGATCTCTGCCGCTTGCAATGCCTGTTCAGCAGTCTTCTTAGCCTCAACAAAGCGACCAACCTCAGCATATGCAGCCGCCAGAACACGTAGAACAATTGCGCGATTCTCGCTCCTGGAACCTGCGGATTCTGCTCGTTCGGCCAGGAGAACGGCCTCCGATCCATTTCTGAGCGATTGCTCGGCAGTTGTTGCCAGCAGCCATGCCAGGTTGCTCTGGGCGGCTACGTTGTCAGGCGCAATCCGAAGCGCATCTTGGTATTGTGCAATTGCATCCCGGACCCGGCCTTTGGCGAGAAATATACTTCCCAGATTTGCTCGGGCATCCGCGTTGTCCGGACGCAACTCGACTACTTTTTGGTAATGAGCGATCGCCTCATCCATTCGGCCTGTTCGAAACAAAGCGCTCGCAAGGTTGTACTGAGGCTCAGCCTGATTTGGCGACACCGCGAGACACACTGTGTAGCAAGTGATGGCACTATCCAGATCACCGTTGGAAAGAAGCGCATTTGCCAAATTGCAGGAGGCATCGGCGTAATCCGGTTGGATTGCGAGCGCCTTTCGATAATGACCAATCGCCTCATCTACACGCCCCTTCACAAAAAACGTGGAACCAAGATTGTTGTGCGCTTCTGCATCGGCAGGATTTATTTCCAATGCTTTCTCATAATGAACGATGGCTTCGTCGAACTGGCCTTTCTGTGCGAGAAGTCGGCCGAGGTTATAATGCGCCTCCGCATAACTTGGCCGCAGCTCAACCGCCTGCCGATAATGATCAATCGCCTTATCCGTGTCGCCCCGGTCATTGAGAGCGATGCCCAAATTGTAATGCGCCATCCAGCAGCCGGGGTTCTTTGCCAGTGTCGCTGCGTACAGCGTGACAAGATTGTGATAAGCGCTTGTTTGTCGCCATGTCAAAAAGACAAGCGACACGAGCACAACCGCACAGGTCCCAACAAGCGGCGTTGTAACAACGCGGCGCCTCGGTGCAACGAGGCGATTGCAACCCGTTACAATCCCTGCCCCGGCTAACGCCAGCGGCCCCATGCTCGCAAGGTACTGAAAATGATCGCTCACAAACGAGTAGCGAAAGAAATAGACGCTGAAAAATCCAAGCACCGGGAACAGAGAACCCACGTAGTATGCGGCCGCAAAGAACGTGGCACGGCTCCAAGTCGCGCGGATCAACCACAAGGTAAGTAACCCAGCCAATGCTGCGATGAGCGGCAAATATGCCGTTAGCTGCGAAGAATCAATTTCCCACCGCGGATAGATAAAGATCAACGGATGCGGCCACGCCAGTTTTGCCACGTAAAACCAGATCGCGCGACCCGCGATGATAAGCCGGTCAGGCCAGGTCTGTGCCCACTCAGCGCCAATTGCGCGAGCATGGAACTTCTGTTCC
This sequence comes from Verrucomicrobiota bacterium, assembly GCA_046734635.1. Classification (GTDB taxonomy): domain Bacteria; phylum Verrucomicrobiota; class Verrucomicrobiia; order Chthoniobacterales; family UBA10450; genus Udaeobacter. Next base: position 6,684 of record JBKPRQ010000090.1, on the reverse strand, counting down.
AAAATCGTCCATACGCTGGCCAGCGCTGATATTAAGACAAACGGCGCAAGGGTCACAACATCACGCCAGCGGATCCTTCCTGTTCGCCACCAGATACAGAGAGCAAGTACCACTGGCAACATGACCACGGAAGGCTTGCTTAGGGTCGCCAGGACGAAGAACAGCAGCGATAATGCGAACGCGCTTACGGAACTTCGACTTGTCGGCCGCAGCCGGGGCGGACTCGAAACCGCGCTTCCCTGGTCGGCCCATTTCAAAAAACAGAAGATAGACAAGAGGTAAAAAAAGCCGGACTGCGTGTTTTTCATTTCAGTTACCCAGGCGACTGATTGAACCATCACGGGGTGCAACGCCCATAACGCTGCTCCCAGCCACGCGCCGCGAACATTTAGTTGCCGTAAAATCTGCCAGAGCAATACAGCCGAACCGGCGTGCAAAAGCACATTCAAAAGATGGTATGGCCACGGCGTTAGCCCAATGAACTTGTGCACAGTCCAAAAAGTCGTAAGCACCAGCGGGTAATAGACTGCTCGCGCACTGGTCCAAACTTCTTTCAATCCCAGAGGACCAACGATGCAGGGGTTTCGAGTCAGGTGTGATTCGTCATCCCAAATGAAGCCGGCATTAAAAACTCGTGCGTAGGCGACGCAAACGAGACCAATCAAAACAAATCCCCAAAGCCAGCCTCGCTGCCGAAAAGATCGAACCACTAATGAACACTAATGGCACACGAATAGAGAGAAGAAAAATTCGTGTTTATTCGTTCTTATTTCTTGGTTTTACTCCTCTCAATCCAGTCTTTAGGGATGGCGAAGCAGACATCTATCCGGAAAACGGCTCCAAAACGGGGGGTGGTTTTGGCGATATGTGCTGTCCTTGCCGCGATCACGTGGGCGGTTTTCGGTCAGACACTGGGACACGAATTCGTTACATACGATGATCCCCAATACGTTTCTGGGAACGCAGAGGTCGCGGCAGGTCTTTCGATTGAGGGTGTCCGTTGGGCTTTTACACACACGATCGGCGGTAACTGGCACCCGCTCACGATCATTTCGCACATGCTGGATTGCCAGCTTTACGGACTAAACGCTGCCGGGCATCACCTCACCAATGTTCTTTTGCACACGATCGCTGTCATCCTTCTCTTTCTCGTCCTGCGGCAAATGACCGGGACTCTGTGGCGGAGCGCCTTTGTTGCGGCACTGTTCGCGATTCATCCGTTGCATGTAGAATCGGTAGCCTGGATCTCGGAGCGTAAGGACGTGTTGAGTGCCGTCCTTTTCATTCTGACCCTCGGCGCCTACGTGCGCTATATCCACGCCCCCTCCATCACAGCCTACCTCCTCGTCCTGATCTTATTCACTCTCGGTTTGATGTCCAAACCAATGCTCGTGACCGTTCCATTTGTCCTACTGCTTTTGGATTACTGGCCGCTCGGGCGCTGTAGCAACGGGTCTCAGGCCCGTCTGAACAATCCGCGCGGCCGCCGAAGTCAGAACGCCCCACAGAGCCGTGGCTACAGCGGATGGCTCAAGCTCATAATTGAAAAGCTTCCGCTGTTTGCGCTGTCTGCGCTTTTCTCCGCGGTGACAGTGATAGCACAGCTCCACAGTACTGGCATAACCAATCAGCTGCCATTCGCATGGCGATTGAGCAACGCGAGTGTTAGTTATGTTACCTACATCTGGCAGATGTTCTGGCCCACCCGGCTCGCCGCGTTCTATCCTCACCCTAACGATCAACTCCCGTTCTGGCAGATTGTCTTAGCAATTGTCATTCTCGCCGCCATCACGGTCGTGGCAATTCGTTGGCGCAAAGAACGCCCGTATGTTTTCACGGGTTGGTTTTGGTATATCGGGATGCTGGTGCCTGTGATTGGTTTGGTGCAGGCCGGTGAGCAAGCGCGCGCGGACCGATACACTTATCTGCCACAGATCGGTCTGTATGTGCTAGTTACTTGGTGCATAACGGACCTGGTAGAAGCCATAACGACAGGCAACTTTAGCTCGCGCCGTGTAGCCAACGGCCTGCCGGCTTTCGCGGGACCTCGGCGGGGTCAGCCGAGCCGTCGCTACAAAGTGTTCTGCGTCGTTATCGCGGCAGCGATCATCACCTCATTGTCTTGGCGCTCATCTGTGCAGGCATCGTACTGGAAGGATAGCGAAAGGCTCTGGAAGCACACGTTGGCTGTCACAGGTGACAACGACGTGGCCCACAACAATCTCGGCAATCTTTGCCTGCAACGCGGTGATTTGGATAGCGCCCTCTCACACTTCGAGACAGCATTGAACATTCGCGCTCGCACCACTGCCGCCCATTACAACTTTGGGGGGGCACTGATTGAGAATTCTGTTGCCGCCATTCTTGCCAAAAAAGGCCAGATTAATGAAGCGATTCCCCATTATGACAAGGCAATAAACATGCGACCGGCTTATGGCGACCCCTACCTCAATTTCGGCAACGTCCTGTTTCAGCAGGGCCAAATCGGCGACGCGCTGGCCCAATGGGAGAAAGCGCTTGGAACAGAGCCACACGACGCAACCTTTCACGCCCTGCTCGGCGACTCATTTCTACGAGCAGGGTCACAGACGATTGCAATCGCGGAGTACGAGCGTGCGATTCAGATTTCCGAACACGATGCGCTGGGCCGTAACAATTTAGCGTGGCTGCTCGCGACCTCTTCGGATGCTTCGGTCCGCGATGGGAATCGAGCGATCGAGCTCGCGAAACAGGCCGTGCGACTTTCTCGCGGCAAAGATCCCAATCATCTGCGCACTCTTGCGGCTGCCTTCGCAGAGAGCGGCAGTTTCTCTGAAGCAAAAGAAACTGCCCGGCGGGCGTTACAAGCAGCGGAGATTCAGCACAACTCCACCTTAGCGAACACGCTCCGGGATGAAATTGCACTCTACGAGCTGGACCTGCCATATCACAGGTAAGGTCAAATGAGCCTTCAATAATCGGCGTCTTCTTACCCGCCACAGCTACAAAACACAATGAGTCGCGGCCCGATAGCGTAGTGCGTTGATCACGGCGACTTCATCCAATCGGAGGGAAACGCCGACGCAAATTCGCGTCCGAGAATTGGGAAAAGCAAAACGGCCGGGCTCTATCAAGAGCCCGGCCGCTGTGAATTCGTGCTAGTTGTCTCTTAGAAGCGCTTCTTCAACCCGACGTACCAGAAGCGGCCTTTGATCGTCGTCAGCGACTCGTCATAGCCGTTCTCAAAGTTGCCGGCCACGAACGGTGGATCTTCGTCGGTGACGTTCTGCATTCCGAGCGTGACCGTCGTGTTGTTGAGCCACCACTTCCAGTTGCTGCAGCCGTACTCAGCCGTGGACACCGGGATGACATTCTTTTCCTTGCCATCCTTCATCTTCACGTTCTTGCCGCCGTCCTTGGCAAAGCCAGGTACCTCTGCTGGAGCTGGTGGCGGGAAGTTAAATGTGTAGTTCAGGATCAGGTCGAACGTGACCCAAGTATCGATTTTCCGCGCGTGTGCGCCGTCTTCGCCGGTGGTAGGGTCAGTCCTCGGCGTTTGAGGCTTGGGCGTTCCGCCGTCGTAAGTTCCGACCAGATCCTGATTGTCATCTTCATATTGACCGATCCAGTGAACAACTGCGCCAACGTCCAGGCCACCCAACCATGTGTCGGCCGGGCCATCGTAGAAGATACTGAAATTAGCCCGATTTCTCGGCAGCGAACTAGTCAACGTAAATGACGTAGGCAGAAACTCACCAGCGATACCGAAACGTTTGGTGCCCGGAGCAGGCTGTAGCTCAGCTCGTGACAACCAGGTTCCGTTGATTGTAGTGGTCAGTCGACCGAAATCTCCGTGACCGAAGATTGTCGAATCCATGATGTAGATCGCTTCGTAGTCGAGACCTTCGAAGATCGCACCGGAAATGTTTTGGTTCGGGTCGAGCACGAGTGTGACTGGCCCCGGCTCCCCAGCCGGATTGCTACCAGCACTACGGGTTACCTGCGTCCCGTTGGGGTTTGTAACGACCGACGCGCCGTTTGGCGCTGCGGTATTGGTGATAATGAACTGCGCGCCAAGGGTCGAGACGATGTCGCGCAGGTCGATGTGCCACCAATCAGCGCTGACCGTCAGGCCCTTGAGCCATTTGGGGCTATACACGATTCCGTAAGTCCACTCATACGCCGTTTCCGGGTGCAGGAATGGATTACCGCTAATGCGCTCCTCAACCTGCGGCTCAGTCTGGGTAGAGTGTGGATCGACTACCAGCGGGAAGCTTTGCGACCCCGCCGGATTGAGCTCTAGCACTGTGGGCGCGTGGAACGCTTCAGTGTAACTGCCTCGCAGAGTCACCGCGCCGATATACTTCGGATCAACCGGCTGCCAGCGCACAGATACCTTCGGTTTCTGAGCGTCATATGTGGTATGCGCCGCCGGGAAGGATGTACTTAGAACTGGCGTCGTGTTCTGGCTGAACCACTGCTCGCGCTCTGCAAAGTCAACTTCGAAGCTATAGAAGCCAGGGAAGTTCCAGGTCGGACTGGTGAAAGGTACCCGTACTTCCTCGTAAATCGACCAAACATCGCGGTTCACCCTCGCACCTTCCCGGTCGGTTGAACCGATTGTTTGGAACGTCGTGTTCAGCGAATCGGGTCTGCGATTCCACCTCTCACCGTAGTACTCGCCGCCGATCGCGAACGAGACTGGCCCGGCAGGAAGGTTAAATAGATCGCCGTTAAAGGTTGCGTAAGCCATCGGCATCTCAAATTCAGCGGTGTTATGCAGGTTGACGTAAACCCTGTTTATCGCCGTGTTCGAGTTGCGACCAAAGAAACCAAGGAACGGATTAAAGGCGGTGGCTGGATTCGTATCCAGCAAGGCATCTCGCAGACCAGGCTGGCTGACTTCACCCAGGGACAAATCTTGTCCCTCGTTGCGGGCGTAGCGGAAGCCCAATTCCCAGTTCCACGTCTTGAAATAATCTCCAAATTCGCCCATCTCACCTTTCAAGCCGACATCGAAGAGCATATCCCAGTAGGTGAACTTCTCGCTTCTGAGCCCGCTGTCGTTTATGCCTCGGAATCGGACACCCGTAGTCATTGGAGTTGGCACTCCGTTAATAGGCAGGATCGCATCTGCGACTGTGAACGGATTAAACGGATTCGAGATTGGAACGCTGATGCCCGCCGGGCTAAAGCCTACGCTGGTCACTCGACCCGTTACTGGATCCACTGCCTTAAATGGGTCCGGTGTAAACGGAGCAGCCGCCAAGGCTGAATCGAAGAAGGATCGCGCAATTTTGAAATCGGCAAATATGGTCAGGTATTTGTCGCACAGATCGCGAGTGAACGAGCCGTAGAAGACCTGGCGATCAGCCGGAGGCAGCGCCGGCGTGAAAGCCGCGAAGTTAAAGAACAAGTAGTTCCCATCCCCAGGGTCACCGGCTCCGGGGACCCGGTTGTACTGGTTTATAATGCCGGGTACCGTAAACGGATTAACATATTGCGGAGAGGTCGCAGCGTTAGGAGCCGAATGCGGCGTCGGGCTTCTCGAGCTGAAAAACAAACTGGGAATCAGCCGGAAACCTTGGACTCGGCCAGGGAAGTTTCCGCTGCGAACGTCAAATCCGCCAAATGGGACGAAATTGCCGTTGCTGGAAATGTCGCGGTCACGGCTGAAGAGGCCACCGGTGCGCTGATAGAAATCGGCGATCACCACGATGTCGGTCTTGTCATCGCCGGTGCCAGCTTTCAACCACGCTTCCCATTCACCCATGTCGTTGGACGCTCCCAGGTTGGTGTTCCCGTACGTGCCACCGATTTCCAAACCGCGGAACTTGTGGATCAGGAAGAAGTTGACCACACCGGCCACCGCATCGGCTCCATACACAGCCGAAGCGCCATCCTTCAGAATATCGATGTGATCGATCATGGAGAACGGAATCAACTGGATGTCGTAGCCGCCGAACAATGCGGCTTGCGCGATGCGTTTGCCGTCGATCAGGATCAGGGTCTCCTTTGGCAGAAGGCCGCGCAGGTTGAGTTGGACGGTGCCGTCACCGCCGTTCGCAATGTTCTGGTTAACCGTGCCGCCGGCCTCTTGCGGGATAAACGTGGTCAGGTCGGTCGCGTTCCGGATACCCAGTTTCTCAATATCCTGTGGGCGGTAGGTGTCGACCGGGTTCGGCCCGGTCTCTTCCGCTGTGGGAATGTTCGAACCGGTTACGACGACGCGCTCGACCTCAGCCGTGGGCGCCGCACCTGGCTGGGCTGGGACGGCCGGAGCCGGCAACTGAGCTGATGCGCTCGATGCAAAAATTAGAGGAAATCCCACGGCCGCCACAAGAGTGGCACCAAGGAATCCGAGTTTATTTAGCACGTTTTTAGTCATTAGTTTCTCCATTGGTTTGGTTAGGTTTCGACACGCTTATTAAACTTCCATGGCGCTGACAAGCTTTTTTTTCACTTTTTTCAAAGTTTTTTTGAACGGCTTTTGAGGCCTACTTGTCGCGTCAACGCACCCTTTTAGGAAAGCCACCGTGGGCAGGCAAGCTTTTTTTTCGACTTTTTAAAAAGTTTTTTTGAACCACGAAAAGCCCATTCCTGAGAGGAGAAATCGCGGATTTGAACGTCGCTCCTTTGCTCGCTCGCCGCCACAAATCGCGGCTTTGCCTTCTATCTCTCTGATCCCTCAGCTCAGTTCGACGG
>JBKPRQ010000089.1:0-16884 GCA_046734635.1 Verrucomicrobiota bacterium | reverse complement strand
CGTACTGACTCATCTTTCCGATCCGGTGCAGCGCCATCCGTCGCTGAATGCGTCGAAGCAGGGTGCTTTCCTTGTAGGAGCTGAAATCGACGCCCGTTTGTTTTTTTAGAGAAAGAAAGATGCGGCCGAGATCGTCTGCCTGCTCGTAGGCGGCCTTTTCGACCGCCTCCGGATCTGTCAACGGCCGCCGGAGATACGGGTGATTGGAGATGCGATCGATCTCGCGCGCGATTTCGCGCGGTGTGAGCGCAAGATCGACGAAGCCGGCGCGAATCGCGCTCCGCGGCATGGCGTCGAACTTCGCGCTCTCTTCACTTTGCGCGAAGGTCAAACCGCCGGCCGCTTTGATTGCGCGCAATCCGGCCGTGCCGTCACTGCCGGTCCCGGAAAGTACTATCCCGATCGCGCGCGAGCCACATTCTTCCGCGAGCGATTCAAAAAAGTGGTCGATCGCAACATTGAGCCGTTCCTCACGCTGAACCAACGTGAGCGCGCCATTTTTGGCGATAACGCACTTGTTCGGCGGCTGCACGTAAACGGTGTTCGGCTTCGGCCTCGTCGTCGTTGTAAGCTCGGTGACTGTCATCGTTGTCACTTTCCCGAGCAAATTGGAAAGCCGACTGACGTGATGGGGATCCAGATGCTGCACGATGACAAAAGCCATCCCGGTACGCGACGGCAACTGACGCAGTAATTCCATCGCCGCTTCAAATCCGCCAGCCGAGCCGCCAATTCCAACGAGCGGGCAAGCCAAATTTTTCCTTGGCTGATCGAAGTGCGATGTTTTTCCAGCGCGTTCCGGCTGTACCGATTTTTTGTGGCGCGACTTTGTTCGCGAGAGGGGCGAACCCCTCTTCGGTGTTCGCTTCGCAGCCATGATTCTTCTCATGTTAATTCCGGCTTGATCGTGATACAAGCTGCCATTTCACGACAGTAAGCACTCCACAACGGTCCTTCCTCGATTTCACGTAGTTGCAGCCGTTCGCATTGGGAGCTGCGAATCATCTTAGTAAGGGGCGGCTTTCCCCCCGTGAGCAAAGGCCATATCACTGTCGCTAGGTCGGCCGACGAATAGCAGCAGATGCAGGTATCCGTCAGGAGCGCGAAGGGAGATCTCAAACTTCCGCGCGAGATGTTTGGACCAGATCTCAAGGAGGCTATTCAGAGGATCTCGTATCGTCACATAGAACGGTCACCGAGCCATGGCCGCTATACGTTCTTCAATTAAATCACGCTCCACTTCCCAATACCTCAGCGACGAAAGAAGGAGGCTGTGGGCTGGTTCAACGTGGGTGGATTGCTCATCCGTTATAGCGTGCGGTGCCTTGGAACATTTGCTGGATTTTTGCAGCCTCCGTTTGGACCTAGGCGTTCTCAAGGGTCTCCGCCTCAGTCTTCCCGCTCTCATGAACGATTCTCCCTTCTCGTGAGTCTTTTCTTATTCACCTCTTGTTCGTCTGACGATGTAACACCGGTTGTGACAGACTTGTTGCGGCGACTCGCGCTCGATCTTTTTCGAGAGGCAATCAGGCGACTGCGGACCCGTTCCGGGATGGTCGATAGTCGCCGATGGTCTCGGCACGGGGCCGTAATCCGGCGAGGTATTGTGAGTCAAATGCCCGCAGGGCTGCTGTAACAGTGGCCCCAATCCCTACGATCCCTTCTTCCACGCTTGGGCCGAGGAGTGCGACCCACAGATCTCCGCGAACAAATAATCGAGGTCGACGCACCGCCGAGGGGCTTCCCGGATGAGCTTTACAGTAAAGCTCCATCTGTTCCATCGCCGCAAACGCGTAATCCATCATGTGGCGCCGGCGCAGAGATTGGCGGTTTTTGTTCATTGCGTGTAGAACGCGCAACTGGGTTACGCTGGATGTGTTTTTTTACAGAGATGTAACAATGGCAGAGACATCGCATTGCCGGCGTCCGTGCAGCGCAATGCGCTATCACTGTCACTGAGGCTGGTAAGGTTTTCACCGATACGCAAATCCACCACGCGCCTGATTGTGCTGGTATTCGCTGCGGACGTATATCTTTTTTCATGACCTTGTCTCCTCCCGTGCCATCGCCCGACGTAGAGAAGCTGCGTTCGCTGCAACAATTGGATCAATTTCGCGAGTGGCGTTCTCTGGATGATAGACGCTACTGTCTTGTTTGCGGTAAAATCATTACTGGCAGGCAAATTCAGATTGAGAGAGGCACAAGCGGTAACGGACTATTACGACTGAGCTGTCCGACGGAGCGGTGTAATTCGATCCCGATGGATTGGGCGCTGCCTACCGATGAAATTCTCGCTCTTACGAAAACGGCAACGCCTCAAGAAAGCAACGTTGTCCCTTCCGAAGCGCCTGGCAACGGCGTGGAAGACGGACTGGCATCGCGCTTGCGTAAATTCGTTGTGAACTTCAAGCGAGTTTCTAACGCCTGATCGCTCCGATTGCTGCTGGTTCGCAGTGTTTCGTCACTCCCGAATGACGAGTGGTCCCTTCCTTGTCGCGATACGGACTTGTCTCAAAGAACGAAGGCGGGGTCTAAGAATTCCGCGCCATCGGATAGGGTAAGTACTAAGATTTTATCCGATCACACAATCATCCAGCGGCCCGATTGTTTGTTTCGATTCGATACGCAGAGTGCTCCTTGCGCTTATGATTGCCAATGTAAAACTCGACGATCGCCTATCCATTCTGCAGGCGGGAGATCGGTTCAGGAAATGGAGTTCGCTGGACGATCACCGGGTGTGCAGTGTGTGTGAGCGAAGATTCAAAGGAAGGCAGATTGAGATTCGGTGTTTCGCGGGTGGCAGATACAAACTGTATTGTCCCACGCTTGGATGTCCTTCGGGGCCGGATCAATGGCTTTACCCTCCGGCGCCAATCGTTTCTGACACAGCTGAGCCGAGTCGGCGGAGCGCCGGCACACAACCGACGCGCCGACCGGCGGAGTTAACGCTGCAAGCACATGGTCATCGAGTATGATTGGGTCCAACCTTGATCAACCCGGAGTAGCATCAGTGCAAGACGACGAGGCACTGATGAAAGCCGTCTCACACCGTCGCCATGATGCCCTTGCTGAGTTGTATGACCGGCACGGCAAAAGACTGCGCGCGACGATCGACGGAGTTGTTCATGAAGGAGCTGAGGCTGACGATGTGTTACAGGAGATCTTTATTCAGATTTGGGATGAAGCGGCTCGTTATTCACCTAAAGCCGGTAAACCATTGGGATGGATGGTTACCATCGCGCGCCGTCGAGCCATCGATCGGTTGCGGCGACGTCAGGCTTATTCTCGCGTGCGAGAGCGTTATCAAAAGCGAGTAACTCACGAAGCGTCTAACTTGCCGCACCAGGCCGACGAAGCTTTCATGTTAAACGATCTGCGTGGATTTCTAAGGAAGTGCATGCGAGTCTTACCGCGATTGCAGCGCGAGGCGCTGGAGCTCGCTTTTTTCAAAGGGCTAAGCCACAGGGAGATTGCCGCCGCGACGCATGCTCCGCTGGGGACAGTGAAAACCCGGCTGGAGCTTGGCCTGCAAAAACTCACCCATGCCCTGAGACCGCTTCGCCACAAGGTGTGATGGGCCATTAGCATGGTAAATCGCCAAAGGCGCGAATACCAGGCGGGAGAGCCGCAACTCGTTTGCCAACGCGTTGAGGACAACGCGTTCCACCTATGTCTTGCATCGCGCGGTAGTGCGATCGCCTTGCAAATCCTAGCGAAGCAAGACGACAAGTAGCACGATCAGCACAACAAGACCCAAACCTCCGCTGGGGTAGTATCCCCAGCCCGTGCTATATGGCCAGGTTGGCAGCGCGGCGATCAGGAGCAGGATCAAAATGATGAACAGGATAAAGCGCATGTTTTTTAGTTGATTCGCATCTGGTGTGGGTACCACGCGTAACTTATCGCTACTACAGACTAACATAACGCTTCGCTTGTATTCGCGGAGCGATTCGTTCTCTTTTGAGTCTCGGATTTACTAAGAAATCCCTGATTCCTCCTCGGGATCGTTAGATTGCACCCAGCAGTGCCAGGATTATCAGAATCAAAAGGAGCAAGCCGAGTCCGCCGCTGGGATAATAACCCCAACTGCGGCTGTAAGGCCACGAAGGTAACGCTCCGATCAACAGTAAAACGAGAATAATTAACAGAATTGTGCTCATAACGAATGAGACAACGTATCTCGTCGCCTCTTCGGATTTGTTAGGCAAAAAAACACGCGCCCCAATTGAGCCATGCGATTGCTCTGGAGGAGGGGAAAGGATGCTGCGTTGGGCCTTAATTTTTCTTATAATCGCATTGGTGGCGGCGCTTTTTGGGTTTGCGGGTGTTGCTGCTGCCGCGGCAGGGATCGCAAAATTTTTGTTCGTCCTGTTCCTGGTGGTTTGCCTGATCTTTTTTGTTATCGGCCTATCTGTTCGCGGGCTTTGACGAATGGGAATGAATTGATGAGCTTGCGTGCGTAGCGAGATTCCGATGTGGCGAAGATGGAAATTTGAGCGTTCGGATCGCATTGCATTCAATTTGGTTTGGCTCTTCGCGATCTTCGTTGCGTTATCAGTCGTGTTCTTTCTTCGGGGTTGCGCGTAGCCGGACGGATTCTGTGAACGTTGCAATGCCAGTGCTCGTTTATAATCGTCGCGCGTGTGCATCGATTTATGCAGAGCGAGACAACTGATCTCGGCTCGGCATGCGAAATCTCTATCACTATGACGAAACTAGAATTCAAGGGCGGCTGGAACGAAGTGAAAGGCAAACTGAAACAGAAATACGCACAGTTGAGCGATGACGACCTCGCGTTTGCCGAAGGAAAAGACGAAGAGTTGCTGGGGCGGCTTCAACAAAAACTCGGTAAATCGAAGGAAGATTTGCGAAAAGAACTGGAAGATCTCTAAACGTAGGATCCAGTCGAGGGTCGTGATGGCAGGGCGCGACCGCCGGGCGCGCCGAGGACAACGCCCCTGATCGAGATCGGTTTAAGGTCGATTTTAACAGCATGAGCATGCGAAAGAGTAGGAGGAGAGGGTTACAATTTCTGAAATTGTGATATATTTACCGGATGCAAAAGCCTGAAATCACCGCCTATTTAAAGACCTATTGTGGTTGGAGCGCCGGTGTGCGCGCCGTTCTGGCCAAGTACAATCTTCCGTATACTGAGAAGGACATTATCCAGAACCCAGCATTTCGCTGGGAGATGGAGACCAAGAGCGGGCAGCCGCTTTCGCCGTGTGTGGAGGTCAACGGACATATGCTGGCTGATGTCAGCGGTGAGGAAGTGGAAGGATACTTGATCGACAATAAAATCGTCAAACCCAGCGACGCGACGACGGACGTGCCAACCAATGCGCCCTGCGCGACCGAGCAGCACGAGGGCGTAGTGAAGCTGAATCTCTAATTTGTTAAAAGGGTTACAACGTTAAATGGGTTAAATCGTTGAACCGCTGAGAGGTTAAAGAGTCAGAAAGGTTAGACCGCTTTTAACCTTGTAACTCTTTTAAGTTTTTTAACCCTTTCAGTAATGCAATTCTTCGCTCGTCTCCGATCGAGGAAAAAGAAGGGCGGGAGCCGTCTTTTCCGATACGGCTGGAAAATCACGCTGCTTATTCTGCTAGCAGGGGCTGGTTTTGCGGTTTTCCTCTTTTACGGCACGTGGGCGTCAACCTTCGACATGAAGAATGTCGGTGAAATGCCAGAGCGAAATACGGTTTACGATGTCGATGGAAAAATTTACAGCCGGCTGGCTGGTGCAAACCGTCTGAAAGTCTCGCTTAACGAAGTCTCGCCCTACTTCATCACTGCGGTATTGGCACGCGAGGATAGTCGCTTTTACGAGCACCAGGGAATTGATTGGCGCGGGATCATCCGCGCTTTGGTTCGTGATATCACGAGCGGTTCAGCCAAAGAGGGTGCCAGTAGTATCACGCAGCAGCTCGCCCGAAATAGTCTACCACTCGGTGGCCGCACTCTCAGCCGTAAATTGCTGGAAGCGATGGTGGCGCTGCGGATCGAGCGACAGTTTACGAAACAACAGATTCTTGAGCTCTACGTAAATCGGATTTATTTCGGCAACGGCTGCTATGGAGTTGAGACGGCGTCACAAGCATATTTTGGCAAGAGCGCTTCAAAACTGAATCTCCCCGAAGCAGCACTTCTGGCGGGACTGATCAGGAGCCCGAATCGGCTGTCGCCGCTGAAAAATCCGGAAGGCGCGAAGATCCAACGCAACGCCGTTCTGGATCGAATGGTGACATTAAAAAAACTTTCTCCTGCGGATGCGGAAGCCGCCAAGCGGGCGAAGGTCGCTACGAACCCCAGGCGTATGCCTTTCGTTCAGGAGAATTACGCGATGGACGCGGTGCAGCGCGATTTGAATCTGTTGCTGACACAAGACCAAATCGATGACGGTGGTATGTCGATCTACACCACGCTCGATTCAACGGTGCAAAACGCCGCACAAGACGCGCTCGAGGCCCAGCTCACCAAAATCGAGAATCAGTCCAATTTTCATCATCCATTGAAGGCGAGCTATCGCCCGCCTGAGAATGGAGAAGGGGATTCGTCCATGCCTTATTTACAAGGCGCGGTTGTTGTAATTGATAATGCCAGCGGTGGAGTTCGCGCGCTCGTTGGCGGTCGTGACTATGCGCAAAGCAAATTCAATCGCGCGTTGGCTCCGGCGAACCGGCAGATCGGTTCCGCATTCAAGCCGTTCGTTTACGCCATTGCTTTCAGTCATGGCCTGTTGCCGGGCGCTGCGATCAGCGATGGTCCGATTCGCGCCGGCGAAATCGAAGGAGCGGGGAGCTGGTCGCCGGGAAATTCCGATGGGACTTATGGCGGAATCTTTCCTTGTTCTTATGGTCTGATCCACTCCCGCAACACCATGAGCGTGCGCGTTGGGCAATTCGCCGGCCTCGATACGGTGCAAAAGGTCGCCAACACCCTCGGCATCTCCCAAAACGTTCCGCACGGTCCCGCCATCTACATCGGTTCATTTGAGACGGATTTGAAAGATTTGACCGCGGCTTACGCTGTTTTTCCCAACGCCGGAGTTCGCAAGCAGTCTTACATCATCGAGCGAATTGATGACGCCAACCACAAACCGATTTATCGCTCGGCGCACATCACCGTTCCGGCGCTCGATCCAGGCGCGGCTTGGATGACTTCGCAATTAATGGAAGAGGTTTTAACAAGCGGAACTGCTGCCAACTCACGGTCATTGGGCTTCAGACTTCCAGCTGCGGGCAAAACCGGCACTACCAATGATTACAAAGATGCGTGGTTTCTCGGTTACACCAGCACCCTGACCTGCGGCGTGTGGGTTGGATTCGATCAGCCGACCACAATTATTTCACGCGGTTACGGCGCCGCACTCGCATTGCCGGTCTGGGCCCAGGTAATGAACAAGGCGGCGCAGCATTATCCAGCTCAACCGTTGCAGCCGACAATGCCGTTGCAACGCGCGACGGTCTGTTCGATTTCCAACCAACTTGCCACCACTGGCTGTACGTCGGCCGGAACAGCGTACGATATCGATTTGCCTGCAGATAAGGTGCCGGCAGGCGCCTGTCAGGTCCATGGTGGCCAGCAGTGGCCGTTTGCTCAGCAGTTCCAGGGTTTGCCACAAAAAGCGGCAACTTTCCCCGGCCGTATGTTCAAATCGTTTCGGAAATTCTTCGGGGGACGATAGCCTCTGGGATCGTACGCGCCTTGCTTCTCCGCGATGGTGCCCTAGCCATCGCGCGCGTTTAGCCTTTCCCAATCGTCCCATGTGTCGATATCGATCGCGCCTTCCGGGAACGCGAATCGCGCGACACGCTGGTCGTTCTGCAGAATAATTGATTTAGCGCCGGCTTCGTCACCGATTGAGAGCAAATCCTCGAAAAGAGTACGATCAAAAAAAGCAGGAACACCTACAGTATCCGCATAGCTGGAGGCGACGATGTCCTTCCTTGTTACCACGTGTGTTGCGATCATGCCCTCGATGAGACGGGCGTTCACCGCCGGCTGATCGCAAACCAGAAGAAAAGTGGCTTCAACATCAGGTGCGTGATCATTCAAAGCCTGTACGCCACTGCGAATTGAGCTGCCGATTCCGCGCTGCCAGCCCGTGTTTCGGACTTCGATCACATCCGCGTGTGCTAACTCGCGATGAAGTTTTTCACTGTCATTCCCGGTTACGACCACAATCGGCGAACACCCAGCTTCGCGTGCTGCATCGACTACACCGCGAACAAGTGTTTTACCGTGAAATGGAAGCAACTGCTTCGGCTGCCCCAGCCGTGACGACCCGCCAGCAGCCAGGATAATTGCGCCTGTCATCCTGAGCGACTCGAAGCGGAGTCGAAGGATCCCGCAGTTTCGTCTTTAGCTACCGCCACGGGATTTGATTCGCTCACTTTCCGTTCGCTCAGCCTCCGGCCCTCCCTTCCGTGTCGCGGCTTCCCCAGCCGCTCCATTCTCGAATTCGCTTGGAATGACTGCGTATCGCTTGCATGGATGGATCTCTTGCGCTCGCGCAAGGATTCGCCCGAGCCTGCAGCGAAAACGCGGTGAATTTCGGAAACGATTGCGAGAGCAATTTCTTCCGGCGTTTCCGAACCAAGATCGAGACCGGCTGGAGCGAAGAAACCGGAGTGGACGGCGATTTCACGGTCGAGGAGATCGTTCATTAATTGATCCCGCCGCTTGCGTGGGCCGATCAATCCAACGTAACGCAAATTCAGTGGCAGCAATTTTTGGAGCGCGGCAAAGTCGCGTCCGTAATTGTGCGATTTTACGATCGCGGCGGTCCAATGGTCCGGGCCGAGTGATATAGCTGTGGCGTCGATAATTGTATCCACCTTCCAACCCAACAGCTGGCCTAACGAGTAAAATGGAGCGTTGTCCGGACTGTCGCCAAAAATCCAAAGCCGCATCGGTGGATGTATTTCCTGGATAAACTCATGCTCATGATCTTGCTCATCTGCCACGCCGTAGCTCTGCGAAGGCGGGTGCTCATGATCGAATTTGATAATCCGGGTTCTGCGCTGGTCGCCGTTGAATCTGGTAATCGCAACACACGGCCGCCTCGCATCCAGCTCCTTCGCCAGATCGGCGAGTAAATGTTCCGCTGCGCGTTCGATGAAGATGTCGATCCTGCCGGCGCAGCCAAATCGACGTCGTGTATCGAAACTCATCAGCGCCGTTTCACCAGTTTCGAAAACTTCGCGCGCGCGTAGGACCACTTCTTCTTCCAGGCATCCCGCACTGAGCGAACCGACCGTTTTCCCGTCTGGCCAAATCAACATTCGTGCGCCAGGCCGCCGATAGCTCGATCCTTCAACACGCACCAAAGTCGCGAGCGCGTATAATTCTCCCGGGCGGTTTGATTGAGACCGGCTTCTTCGCCACTCACCCAGGATGTCGTAAATATCCTTCACCGTACAGGAGAATACTCCGTGCACTGACGCGACTTCGCAATCGAAACGATCCAACGAAATGCATCTCACGTGGATGTCGGTTAAATAACCGCGAAGTTTGAACATGCTCGTCCGCGTTGATGTCTTGAATCGAAGTCGGAGTCACCATCGTTGTCGTGAGCAAGATCGATTTCACGGTTAATGGGGCCAGACATATTGTCGAAGCGGACGACGACACTCCATTGCTTTGGCTCATCCGTGATCATCTTGGATTGACCGGGACGAAATTTGGCTGCGGCGTCGGCGTTTGCGGCGCATGCACCGTGCTCGAAAATGGAAAAGCAGTGCGCGCCTGTCAGGTCCCTGCATCGGAGGCGTCATCTCGCAGTTTTGTCACGATTGAAGGATTGTCGCCGGACGTGAGTCATCCATGTCAGCGCGCGTGGCTTCAGGAGGAGGTCGCGCAATGCGGATATTGTCAGGCTGGTATGATCATGACCGCGTGCGGGTTGTTGCATGAACATCCCGATCCGAGCGATGAACTAATCGACAACGTCATGTCCGACTCAGTTTGTCGCTGCGGCACATATCCACGAATGCGTAAAGCGATACGACGTGCAGCGGATGAAATGCGCACGAAAAAACCATGATCACTTCGCGCCGCACATTTTTGAAAACGGCTGCCCTTAGCGGCGCGTCGCTCGTCATCGGTTTTAACGGACGACGCTTGCTTCACGCGGCCGACGCGAGTGCCATGGGTTCATTTAGACCGAACGGATGGGTCTGCATCAATTCCGATGGCTCTGTCATTCTGACGATTGGTAAATGCGAGATGGGTCAGGGCGTCCGCACATCATTGGCCATGATTTTGGCGGAGGAACTCGAAGCAGATTGGACACGGATCAAACTACTGCAGGCAAAACCGTCAGCTGACTCCGATCTCGGAACGGGCGGGAGCGACAGTATGGCGAGCAGCTGGAAACCGTTGCGGCAGGCAGGAGCTGCCGCGCGCGAAATGTTAATCACCGCTGCGGCCACACAGTGGAAAGTCGATCGCGGCAGCTGCAAAGCGCTGAACGGTGCAATCGAACACAGCGCGAGTGGACAGCGTCTCGAGTACGGCTTGTTAGTCGCGGAGGCAGCTAAAGTGCGGTTGCCTGAGAATCCTCCTTTGAAGAACGCTAGCGATTTCAAGATTATCGGCCACCGCACTGCGCGGATTGACGGACCCGAGATTGTCTCTGGCAAAGCGCGCTACGGAATTGACGTCAAGGTCCCGGGGATGTTGTACGCGTCGCTCGAGCGTCCGCCGTTCTCGGGCGCGAAAGTGAAGAACCTTCAGGAAGATAGCGCTCGGGCCATTAGCGGCGTGAAGTCGGTGATCAAATTGCCGCGTGGAATCGCTGTCGTCGCTAATTCTACCTGGGCGGCGATCAAAGGCCGGACCGCGCTCGCAGTGGAATGGAGTGAGCCGCCAAAAGACGCTTTCGATTCAGACGCCCATTGGAAAAAGCTCGAAACCGCGTCGCGCGAAACGGGATTTGTTACTCGCAAGGAAGAACCTCCGCCGGGAACGGACGCGATTACCAAAACAATCGACGCGACCTACTATTATCCGTTCTATGCCCACGCGCCGGTAGAAATGATGAATTGTGTAGCGGACGTTGGAGCGAATCGCTGCACGATTTGGGCGCCCACACAGGCGCCGGAAAGATTGCAAAAGCAAGTTGCTCAACTGCTGGGCATCGCGCCAGCCGATGTGGATGTGAACATCACCCTTATCGGTGGGGGATTTGGTCGGCGCCTCGGAGTCGATTATGCAATTGAAGCCGCGGACATTTCGCGCGCCGCCAAAGCTCCGATCCAACTTCTTTGGTCGCGCGCTGACGACATGAAGCAGGGATATTTTCAGGCGGCGTCCGTCCATTATCTTTCGGCTGGATTTGACGCCCAAGGGAATCCCCTCGCGTGGAAACACACTAAGGCCGGATCGTTTCATAATATTTCGCCGCTCGATCCAAAAGAAATGCGCGACTCCGCGTGGTATCAGGACTGGTCGTGGGGATGCTATGATGTTCCATATGCGTTTCCAGCGATTCAAACGGCCTACGTCGCGGTCGATCTTCCAGTAAAGCATGGGCCATGGCGATCAGTCTTCGCGCCATCAAGCGTGTTTGCTCGCGAATGTTTCATCGATGAAGTCGCGCAAGTGCGAGGGGCAGACCCGCTCGCGTTTCGTTTGGAAATGTTGAAAGGCACCGACATGATTAAGGCCGGCTCCACCACAGTCGACCGTCGGCGGTTGCGTCGTGTCCTTGAAACTGTTCGGGATAAATCTGGCTGGAACGGGGCTTTAATTAGCCATGGACGCGGTCGCGGAGTCGCGTGCAACGCGTACGCCGGGCACACTTACATCGCCTATGTTGTCGACGTCTCTGTGGATCACGAAAATAACGTCCACGTCGACCGGGTTGTGGCTGCCGTTGATTGCGGCCTCGTTGTTAATCCGGTGGGTGTGGAGCAACAAATGGAAGGTGGAATCATCTGGGGTATTTCGTCGGCACTAAAAGGGGAAATCACCTTCCATGCCGGCATGGCACAACAAAACACTTTCGCTGATTTCGCTGTTGCACGGATGCGCGATACTCCGGCAATGGAGGTACACATCGTTGATTCGGACGCGCCGCGACCTTTCGGTATGGGCGAACCCCCCGTGCCGCCGATTGTTCCAGCGATCGCCAACGCCATTTTTGCAGCAACTGGAACACGCATCAGGCGATTACCGGTTCGACCGGACCAACTCAAACAGCGCGCCGCCTAACGAGTGACGGTATCGATTTAGATCAACTTCTCGATCGTGATTGGCAGCTCGCGTACCCGAACACCGGTAGCATGATGCGTAGCCGCTGTGATCGCGGCGGCGATTCCCGCCAGGCCGATTTCGCCAATCCCGCGTGCGCCCAGCGGATTGATCTCTTTGTCGGGATAATCGAGAAAATGCACTTCGAGCTTGGGCACGTCGGCGTTCACCGCCATGATATAGTCGGCGATGTTGCTGTTGATTGGCGCGCCGTTTTGCGGGTCGTAAATCGTGTGCTCGAACAGCGCCATCCCAATTCCCATCACCACAGCGCCTTCGATTTGGTTGCGCCCCGCCAATGGGTTAATAATGCGTCCCGCGTCCATGACACTGACGACGCGATTGACGCGCAACCGCGCGATCTCTGGTTGCCATGTTACTTCGACAAAATGACATCCGTAGGAATGCGTTGAGAATTTCGGTTTTTCCTTTTTTTCCTCACCAAACGTTGCATTGGACTTGCCGCTGCCCGTCACGAAGCGGAGATCGGCGCGCCGAAGGACATCGGCAAACGGCACACCACTCGCAGGACCATTCGCTTTGACAAAGACGCGGCCACTTTCGAAAGCGAGCTCATCATTCTTGCGTTTCTCGAAAGGAGAACCGCGCGTTGTCGTCGCCACCGTCAGCAGAGATTTGATTGCCTCGTCAGCTGCTTCAAGAACCGCTGGAATAACCGATGCAGTGGCCATTGAACCGCCCGACACAGGGCCTTCGGGAAGCGATGTATCACCAAGGGCTACTTCGACTTTCTCCAGCGCCACACCGGCCTTTTCCGCCGCAAGCTGCGCGAGAATGGTGTACGTGCCTGTGCCGATGTCCTGGGTACCGCACGCGATTCGAGTGGTACCATCATCGCGAAGTTGGATACTGGCTTCAGCGGCAAATCGCGCGGCAACCCACGCAGCTGTGGCCACACCCCAACCAAGTGTTAGTCCATTACGCGTCATCGAGCCGACCTCCGATGTGCGCTTTGACCATCCAAACTTCTCTCCGCCCAGCTGAAGACACTCGAGTAGATGACGTGATGAGAACGGAATGCCTAACGACTCGTCGATCTTCGGTTCGTTGAGAATGCGGAGCTGAACCGGATCGATCTTGAGCTGATCAGCCAGTTCATTCATTGCCGACTCGGTCGCGTAGAGACCAGGCACTGCGCCGGGGCCGCGCATATCGGATGGCGTACCGATGTTGCGTCTGGCGCGTCCGAATTTTACTCGCAGATTCGGCACACTGTAATGGAACGGCGTCGCTTCCCCGCAATTCTCGTGGTAATCATCGAGAATCGACCTCTCATAAACGTAGTCTTGCATGAGCGACACGAGCTTGCCTTCGAGTGTCGCGCCGAGACGCATGCGCTGCTGAGTACGGGCGCGATGACCGCACGCTTGGAATTGCATCTTGCGGCTAAGTACCAGCTTGACTGGTTTGCCTAACTGGCGCGCCGCTGCTGCTGCCAGCGGACAATGCGTCCACGGCCAAAGCTTGCTACCGAAACCGGAGCCGACGAATTTGGTAATCACGCGAACGTTCTCTTTCGGCAAACCGAACATCTGCGCGAGTACGCTGCGCATATTGAAGATCGCTTGCGATTCCTCGTAGAGCGTCAGCATCTGGCCATCCCATATTGCGGTCGTCCCCTGTAGCTCGATCGGGTTGTGTGTCTCCGACGGCGTCACATAGGTTTGGTCGAGCTTGACGGGCGCGCTGGCGAACGCCGCGTCAGGGTCGCCGCGCTCGCTTTGCAAGCGATGCTCTGGACCATACGAAGTTGTAACTACCTGCGGATCGTCCTCCGCTTTTAGCTCAGGATTAACGTTCGGTGTTTCTTTGCTGTAGGTCACGCGAACCGCATCGGACGCGGCTTTTGCTGTCTCAAAAGTGTCCGCTACCGCGAGCGCGACGTACTGGCCGTAATAGCGAATGACGTCGTCCTCGAACGGAGGGCGTCGCTCGATACAGATTCCTTCCATGCCTTTTCCCATGACCGAGCGGAAGATTTTTCCGATGTTTGCGCGATGAAAAACTGCTCGGACGCCCGGCATTTTTTCGGCTGGGGCTGTGTCCAGTTTTTGAATTTTGCCATTCGCAATCGTCGCTTCGACCGGAACGGCATAGAGCAAATCAGGAAAATGAAAATCTGAAGCATACATTGCGCTACCGCTCACTTTGAACGGACCATCAATGCGCGGCTGAGGTTTGCCGATGACGGATGTTTGTGCGCTCTCAGGCATGATATGGCTTTCGTCAGGCAGTTTGTGTCACCAACTTCAGCGCGTGCACAAGGCACCGCTTGGCCAATTCCACTTTGAAGCCATTTTGACTTTGCGGTTTTGCATCGCGCAATGCAGCATCCGCAGCTTTTCGAAACATCGCCTCCGTCGCCGTCTGACCGGTCAATTGTCCTTCAGCCTCCGGTGATCGCCACGGCTTCGTGCCGACACCACCAAGCGCGACGCGAGCGCGCATGATCTTTCCACCATCAGCTGTGACGACAACCGCCGTGGACGCGAGCGCAAATTCGTACGAATCGCGATCGCGCAATTTCAAATACAACGAGCGGCTGCCCGGCGCGGGGGGTGGCAGCGTGACATGAGTGATCAAATCGCCCGGCTCCAAAACGGTCTCGCGCTGCGGCGTGTTTCCGGGAAGCACATGAAAATCACCAATCGGAACGGTGCGTTCAGCTTTGGTCCCGCGGATATGAACGACCGCTTCGAGCGTGGCCAACGCCACATTCATGTCCGATGGATTGGTGGCGATACAATGTTCGCTTGTGCCCAGAATGGCGAGGCTGCGGTTTACTCCGGTAATGGCCGCGCAACCGGAGCCCGGCTCCCGTTTGTTGCACGGCATGGCGATGTCGCGGAAATACATGCACCGGGTTCGTTGCAAGAGGTTGCCCGCAGTAGTCGCCATGTTCCGAAGTTGAGTGGATGCGCCGCTCAAAATGGCTTCAGACAGGACGGCATAATTTTTTCGAACGATCGGATGATAAGCGAGATCGGAATTGCGGACCATTGCGCCGATCTTCAGGCCGCCATCAGGCAGCGTTTCAATCTTGTCAAACGGCAGATGAGTCACGTCCACGACCTTCTGTGGCGTCTCCACGTTGAGCTTCATCAAGTCAATCAGTGTTGTTCCGCCTGCGATGAAGCGAATATCAGCGCCCTGTTGCGCGGTGGTCGCCTTCGCGCCTGCCGCAATGGCCTGGCCGGGATCGTCTGCGCGCGAGAGCTCGAACAATTTCATGCTTGCTTCTCCTTTGCGGCGCCTTGTCGCACACTCTGAATTGCCGCCACGATGTTTTGATATGCGCCGCACCTGCAGATGTTGCCGCTCATGAACTCCTTCACTTCGGCTTCGTCGGGTCCACACGGTTCTTTCAACATTGCAACTGCCGACATGATTTGCCCGGACGTGCAATAACCGCATTGATAGGCGTCATGCGAAACGAACGCTTCCTGCATCGGATGCAGATTTTCTGGCTGGCCAATGCCCTCAATGGTTGTGATCTCGTCGCCTTGATACATTGCGGCGAAGCAAAGACATGAATTCACGCGGCGGCCGTTGATGTGCACTGTGCACGCTCCGCACTGGCCATGGTCGCAACCCTTCTTCGAACCAGTCAGATGCAAATGTTCGCGAAGACAATCGAGGAGCGTCGTGCGCGGATCGATTCGTAAGTCATGTTGCTTTCCGTTTACTCGCAGGGTGACGGGAATTGCGCCTTCGAGTGCAGGCGTTGATGGCGCCGGCGATTCTGCGCGTGCGGGTTCACCAATCATAGGACGCGTTGAGACCAGTAAGCCGGCCATACCCAACCGGGAAAGAAATGTGCGCCGCGTCGATTTTCCGAATTGGGAGTCGCCTTCCGATTCAGATTTTTCTTTTCTCTGGTTTTGGTCGGACATCGAAATCTGATTCGAGTAACAAATTTATTTCTCACATACTATAGTAAGACGAGCGCTCTTGCGAGGGACGGTGTACTCCCTCCTTCGAGACATGCGTTTCGACTTAGGACGCTCATATTAGTTTATCTGGCGTGATTGGCAGATCCCATGTTCATCAGCCCCGAAGAGATTTGGCCCGATCGCAATCGCTGCGCCTGTTCCAGCAACTTGTCTGATGAATGTGCGTCGCGTCTCCAGCTCTCCAAGAATTGAAGCGCCCTTTGATCCGCCGTCTTCGTGTTCAAACGGAAGGTTCCCTTCACCGGCCATCTTTTATGAATCGCTCAAGCAGACAAAAGAGGTCGGTTTGGACTTTCGGTGCGGAAGTCGATGTTTGATGTTGGGCGGTTGGTGTTCGGCGTCTGCTTTGGAGAAGCGGAAAACATCCAAAGCCGAATGTGTGACTGCGCGGATTAAACGAAGCATTTCTTCAAACGCCCCGTAGAAGCGCTTGAAATGATTTTGACGTGTGTTCGAAGCGGGGGAGAAAGAATTGGTTTTCACCGCCCGGATACTTGAGACACCTCCACGTGAGCGTCGAGACCTTCCCGTAAACATGTTGTCATCACCGCTTCACTCCCAGGCTTGCTTTGTTTGTGAGTGAGTCGTTTCCCCAATTCAATGAACGGTTTCTCAACCGTGCGGTGAAGCAACCAACTGGCTAAGATGACTG
>JBKPRQ010000088.1:0-5886 GCA_046734635.1 Verrucomicrobiota bacterium | reverse complement strand
CTCAGCCGTCGGCTCGGCCATCGGGGCATTCATCCTTTGGCAGCTCGGAATTTTGGTAAATTACCGGCCCGGCCAGTTGGCGCTGTTGCTCGCAGCGTTCGCGTTGGCGGGCGCTCTCAGCGGCTGGATTCTCGTCCGGTTACTTCAGCAGCATGTTAATGAGGCTTGGCTAGCCCGGTGCTCGAGGACGATCCTGCCTGACGAAACCATTGTGATGGCCGAGGTCCAAGCCACCGAAACGGCGCGCGTGTTAGTGATTTTGCGGGACGTGGACGCCGAGGCGCTAGTGACGTTCGCTTTTCGTTCGCCGCCACCTTTTTCTGTCGAATCGACCACGCAACCACTCTGGGATGAACGACCTTCCATTCAGCGTCTTTCGGAGAATGCCGCGTATCTCGCGCGCTCGATCTCGGTTAGCCGGGAAGCGCAGCCACGCGGGCGATCGTTTCTGCGCCGATTGCGAGAAGTAGAGGGCGCGCTGCAATGGGCGAACGCGAGTCTTACGATGTCGGCCGAAATGCACCACGCCTTCACCCTTTCAGCGGAGTGGCTGCTCGATAATGCCTATCTGATTCGGGAGCAGGTGACCGATCTGCGGCGGAGTCTTCCCCAAAAATATTATGGGGAGCTGCCTCTCATCGCCAGCGGTCCCTCGGCAGGGGTGCCGCGTGTTTACGATGTTGCCTCGAAAATGGTATCTGAGAGCGGCGGCGCATTGGAGCCGGAGATTATCCGGAAATTTCTGGTCGCTTTCCAGGCGGTCACGCCCCTGAACATAGGAGAACTTTGGGCCCTGCCGCTAATGCTGCGTTTACAGTTACTCGAATGTTTACGCACGCTGGCGATCCAGGTCGAGCAACAGCAAAGCGAGACTGAGGATGCGGATTTTTGGGCCAATCGGCTCATCACGGCTGTGCGCCACAGCTCGCCGTGGTTACCCAGGATGATGGAAGAACTGGTGGAACGTCATCCCGAGCCGACTGCGCATTTTGCGAGCGGACTGATGGTACACCTTTACGACGAAGAGGCGGTGCTCCCGCTGGTGAGCGGGTGGTTGGAACGCTCTTTACGCGCTCCTCTTCTCGAAGTCATGCAGCAGGAACATCGGCGCCAGGCCGTGCAGCAGACTGCGCTCGCCGATGTGATCAATAGTTGCCGCCTCATTGCGCAAATCGCGTGGCCGGAATTTTTCGAGTCGACCAGTTGGGCGGAAAGCGAATTGGCCGCCGATCCCGCCGGAGTTTATGCCCGGCTGGATTTTGAAACGGCTGATCGTTGCCGGACCGCAGTAGAGGAAATCGCCCGACGGTCAAAGCGTACGGAACAGGAAATCATCGACCAAGCGCTGGCGTTGGCGGAGGCTGCCAACGACGAAGTTGCGCGACACGTCGGCTATTATTTGATCGACGCGGGGCGGCTAGCGCTCGAGCGGGTAACCGGCGCTCGGGTGCCGATAGCGGAGCGGTCGCGCCGATGGCTTCGCGCGCATGCGGCGGGCATATATTTCGGAAGTCTTCTCGTGCTCTCAGTCACGATGGTGACGGCTCCTCTGCTTTTTATTGGGGGGTCGGTCCCCGGCGTGACGCTCGGCTTGCTCGGCCTTTTGCTTCTCTTACCCGCGAGTGACCTGGCGGTGGCGGCGGTGAATTACTTCGTGACCTCACTTGTGCCTCCACAGGTCTTGCCGAAGATGTCGTTCAAAAGAGAAGGCATTCCCGATGACTGCCGCACGCTGGTGGTGGTGCCGACGTTACTCACGACTGCTGACGCGATCCAAAGCGAACTCAACCGGCTCGAGATTCGCTACCTCGGCAATACCGATGCAAATCTGCGATTCGCGCTCCTGACCGATTTTGCCGATGCACCGCGGCAGAACATGCCCGAGGACACGGAGTATATCGACATCGTCGCCCGCGGGATCGAGGAATTGAATCGCCGCTACGGCGCGGGCCGCTTCTTTCTTTTTCATCGCCGGCGCTCGTGGAGCAAGAGCGAGCAACGCTGGATCGGCTGGGAGCGCAAGCGCGGCAAGCTCGAACAACTCAATCGATTCCTCATCGGCGAATCTGCGCCCGAGTTGGAAGGATTTCTTTGTGCGGGCGATCGCAGTCGACTCGAGGGTATTCGGTTTGTTATCACGCTGGATGCCGATACACAACTGCTCCGCGGCGCCGCCCGGAGAATGATCGAAACTCTGGCGCATCCGCTAAATCAGGCGCGGCTTTCACCGGATGGCCGCCACGTGATTCGAGGTTATACGATCATTCAACCGAGCGTTAGTGCCACGCTTCCGAGCGCGATGGCGACATGGTTCTCACGCATCTTTGCCGATCCGCGTGGGATCGATCCATATACCCACGCCGTCTCCGACATTTACCAGGATCTGGTCGGCGAAGGCAGTTATCACGGCAAAGGCATTTACGAATTGCAGACCTTTCATCGCGTCTTGTCCGAACGATTTCCAACTGCGCACTTGTTGAGCCATGATCTGCTGGAAGGCAGCTATGTCCGCGTCGGGCTGGCGACAGACATCGAACTGCTCGACGTCTTCCCGAGCAGTTACATCGCGTGGTGGAATCGGCAGCACCGCTGGATTCGCGGCGACTGGCAAATAATTGATTGGTTGAAGCCGCGTGTGCCAGTGGGCGGCGGCAGGGCTGAAGCCAATCCGCTTTCTCCCTTCAACCGGTGGAAGATCTTCGACAATCTGCGCCGCAGTCTCGTGCCGCCAGCGACCGTGGCCCTCCTGCTGGCGGGCTGGCTTCTGACGTCGGCGCCCTTGCTGTGGAGCGGGATTATCACTGCCCTGATGTTGTGGCCAGTCCTGAATTCTCTTCTCGCGCTTCTGTTTCATCCGCCGCCGCCCGGTACGAGGTTTTGGCGCGAACCGCGCGACCGCCTGCTGCGCTCGTTGTTCGCGGTTATTTTTCTGCCGGATCATGCGGGCATGGCGCTCGATGCCATCACTCGCGTCGCCTACCGGCGAATCACTTCGCACCGGTTATTACTCGAATGGGAGACAGCACAAGACGCCCACCGCCGCGCAAAGAATCAGCAGCGGCAGTTCGTTGTCGCCCGACTTTGGATCCCGGCTTCATGCGTGCTCCTTCTCGTCGGCGCAACTTGGCAGGGAACATCGGCAATGGTGGCCGCGGCGCCGTTCCTCCTTTTGTGGGCTCTCTTTCCGGTGGCCGTAATCGTGATCAATCGTCCGGCGAAGAGCTGGCGGGGCGGAATTTTGACGGCAGATGATCGACGGTTCCTGCGCGCCGCCGCACGACGAACCTGGAGATATTTTGATGATTTTGTCGGGCCACAAACCTCTTGGCTGCCGCCAGACAACGTTCAGGAAACGCCAATGCGGGAAATTTTCATGCGCACTTCGCCGACGAACATCGGGCTTTCAATGCTGGCGACCGTGGCGGCCAACGATTTTGGGTATATCACGATCGACGAGTTGGTGGCGCGCAACCTGGGCACACTCGACACAGTGGGTCGCCTTGAGCGTTTCGAAGGCCACCTCTTCAATTGGTACGATCTGAGGACGCTGGAGCCGTTGCATCCTCGCTACGTCTCGACAGTGGATAGCGGCAATTTGCTCGCGAGCCTTTGGACCTTTGAGAGCAGCTGCAATGAACTGGTCATGCGCCCTCTTCTGGACGCGGCTGCGTTGCGTGGAATTGCTGACACGCTCGAGGTGATGCGACAAGTCCCCGCTACAATAAAGAAACCGGAAGATCCTTCGGCGTTTTCGCGCCTGGCGGAGCTGACTACGGGCCAGCCAGTCAATCTGGAAGAACTCATCCTGCGTCTGCGCGCGGCTCAGTCGCTCGCTCAGGATCTAGTGCTCTTCTTCGACGGGCGTGAAATCGATCCGTGCGCGTACTGGGCACAACAAGTTGCAAAGCAGGTCGCGGCTTGGAATGCCGTCATCGATAAATATTTTCGGCCGGTAGAAATGCTGATGGCCTCTCCGTCGCAATTGATGTCGTTAGGCGAAACGGCACACGAATGGCGGCGCGACGCGCTCGCGGCGACCTTTTCGCTGCGAAACATTGCCACCGAGGGAATCTCTGGGCTCGTGCCCCTGCTCGCATTTCATGGGGAACGAGAAGGACCGAAACTTCCGTCACCCGTGCGCGAGTGGTTCGATCTTCTCGTAACCGAGGTGCAGCGCTCCCGTCACGCTGCCTCCGAGCAGCTCGCAAAACTAGAGGAATTAATCGCCGAGAGCCAGCAACTCGAGAGCGGCATGGGGCTGCGATTTCTTTACGATGAGGAACGGCGGATTTTCGCGATCGGGTATCAAGTGGCGCAACGGCGCCTCGATAATTCCTTCTACGATTTGCTTGCGAGCGAGGCGCGCCTAACGAGTTTCCTGGCCATCGCGCGCGGGGAAGTGTCAGTGGAACATTGGTGGGCTTTGACCCGGCCGTTTGGCTCTGCCTACGGTCGGCTGCCCCTCCTCTCCTGGAGTGGGACGATGTTCGAATATTTAATGCCGCTCCTCTTCACTCAGACACATGAGAATTCGCTGCTCGATCGTGCGTGTCATGACGCTGTGCATTGCCAGATTGCCTATGCACGGCAAGGCAGCGTGCCGTGGGGCATTTCGGAATCCGCCTTCAGCGCACTCGACCGGCATAACGTCTATCAATACCGCGCGTTCGGCGTACCGGCGCTGGCGCTGAGGCGCGAACAGGAACAGGAACGGGATCTGGTCGTCGCTCCTTATGCGACAGCGCTTGCTCTCGGCGTGCAACCCGCCGTCGCCATGAAAAATCTGCGGCGGCTCGCCACACTAGGCAACCCTACGTTGCTCGGCGACTATGGTTACTACGAGGCGATCGACTATTCACGACGGACCGAACCCCGCGCCTCGGCCGGAATCATCATTCATTGTTACATGGCGCATCACCAGGGGATGTCGCTACTCGCTTACGACAATGCTTTACATGACAACACGATGCGGAGGCGTTTCCATTCCGACCCTCACGTTCGCGCTACTGAACCGATCTTGCACGAGCATATCCCCGAACAAATTTTGCCTACCAGCGGTGAGGTGCACGAAGAGCGACCCCTGCCTCGGGCGATTTCCATCGACGAGAGCGCGGTCATCACGCAAACGCCGGATATCGCTTCACCACGCGTTCACCTTCTCTCCAACGGAGCCTGCTCGGTCATGGTGACGAATTCCGGCGGCGGCTACTTGCGCTGGTTGGATCTGGACGTCACGCGCTGGCGCGCCGACACGACCTGCGATGTACCGGGCGCGATTTGTTATATCCGGGAGTTGGAAAGCGGCATGATCTGGAGCAACACCCATCAACCGGTGCGAAGTCCCGAACACCGTTATACCTGGAGTTTCACGCCAGACAAAGCAGAATTCCGGCGCACAAGCGGGCCGTGCGAGACTTTTACGGAAATCGTCGTCTCCGCAGAAGACAACGCCGAGGTCCGGCGCGTGACTTTGGTCAACACTTCGCGCAAATCGTGCCGTCTGGAGCTGACAACCTACCTTGAGCTTGCTCTCGCGCCGCACCGGGCCGATCGCGCGCATCCCGCTTTCAGCAAGCTTTTCATCGAAACCGAATGGCTTCCGCATTGCAACGCTCTCCTAGCCCATCGTCGTCTCCGCGGTCCCAGCGAACAACCGATCTGGGCCGCGCACTTGATGGTACCTGAGCCTTCCTCTTTCCCCGGAATGCCTGAGTTTGAAACCGACCGCGCCCAATTCCTTGGCCGAGGCCGCACGCTGCAAAATCCCGTTGCCCTTAGCCGCAGCCTAACGAATCGGGTTGGCGCTGTGCTCGACCCGATCTTCAGCCAGCGCCGGCAAATTACGATCCTACCTAACCAACGATTTCAATTTGCGCTCGTCACGCT
>JBKPRQ010000087.1:0-5823 GCA_046734635.1 Verrucomicrobiota bacterium | reverse complement strand
GCACGATGCCGCGACCGATTACAGCGATTCGGTCGTCGCTCAATAAGAGATCAGCCACCAAGCGGTCAGAAAAGATTCGACCGCACTAGTCGACGGTCCTAGAAATCTCTTATGAAAAGAGAATTTATTCTTTGCTGTTTCAGTTTGGTGGTAGCTGCTTGCATTTGCTTCGGTCAGGAAAGTCCGAGCCCAAGTCCAAGTGAAAGTCCCACGGCGTCTCCGTTCAAGACGCTCCGATCGGCAACCAAAGAGGCAACAATCGTGAAGTTGGAAAAGGCGGTCACGGATGCATTTAAGAACAAGCAGACCGAAGTATTTCGAAAATATCTGGCACCGGAGTTTAGCATGGTCGATGCGGAAGGAGTCAAAGATGCGGACGCCGAAATTGAGGAGATGCAGAAAACTGAACTAAGCAACTACACGTTCGCCGATATGAAAGTGACTCTCCTAAGTGCCAAGATGGCGGTAGCTACTTACAAAGTCACCACTCAATCCACTTCATCCGGACGTGACACATCTGGCACCTATTATGCATCGACGGTGTGGAACAAACGCGGTGGAAAGTGGCTGGCTGTCTTGCACACGTTTGTAAAAGGTCAGTAAAACTGAGCGGTCTGAAAGCCGGAGCTGAGCTGGCTTCGGTATCGGTCGCGGCGAGCGAACGTAGCGCTTTAGTTGTCGCTGACTGTTGCTGTCGTGCTGAGCGAAGCGAAACATTTCTGGCTTTTTTTAATGGAGAGTCGTTTCACAAATGATCAGCGATTCTTCGCTTCGCTCAGAATGACATTGTGAGGTTGGTTGTGGTATAACACAGAGATGAATTGGGACGCGATTAGTGCAATCTCGCAACTGGTCGGCTCAATCGCGGTCGTTTTGTCCGTGCTGTACCTGGCCGTGCAAGTGCACCGGAGCACGCGTGTCGCCAAGCTTGCTACGCAGGATGCCGCGGCCACAGCCATGCGCGATGTGACCAAACCTTTCATGGAGAACGCGGAACTGGAACGGATCTGGCGCGTAGGCCTGGAAGATATCGGTGCTCTTTCTGTCGAAGAACGGACGCGCTTTTTTCACGCTACCTACCAATATTTGAAAGCGTTCGAGACAATTCATTTTCATTATGTTTATGGACTAATGGACAAGGAGCTTTGGGAAGGCTGGCAGGGACTTCTACGGCATTACATCGCCGCGCCCGGCATGGCTCATTACTGGAAGCTTCGTCCCGAAGCTTTCTCCAAGCGGTTTCGGAATTTTGTTAACTCGCTGGAACCGCCGATGGAGCGACGCACCGTAGGCACACTTTTCAGAGAGGAACGAAAGTGAATTGTGGGAGGTCCCTCTTCCGCGACCGCGGGATCGGGATGGCGTGTTGAAGAGAGTGAAGGGAATTTGACGACTACTTACAGGGTCCCGGCACGGGAATGACAAATTTGCCGTCCTTCTCAGCGATGAAGTTTTCACTGGTGCTGGTTGAGCTGCCGTTGGCGTCTTTTTTCTCGACCTTGATGATGAGCTTCTTGGTGGGTTTAAGTGTCAGGCAAACCTTGCCGCCTGTCGGCGAATCCATTGCCGTCGCGGCTTTTTTCGCGTCGTCCGGAGTAAGATCCACAAGCTCGATGGTTGATATTTTCGCTCCGGCTTCGCCGGACTGCATCATTTTATAGAAACCGAGAATCGCCGGGTCGGCGCCTTGCGTGTAAAGGAACGACTCCAACGTGGTTGTGTCCTTTCCCTCGAACGCAGTTTTGTATTTGTCGGTAAATGCTTTTTCTTGCGGAGACGTGCCGGCGAAAATCGACAGAGCAATTGTCACGAGCAACGCGCAAACCAGACTGACGAGTTTGACGGAGGTATTCATGGCGCAACCGTAGTCCGTCTGGTTTTCAAGAGGCAAGCCAATTTGCAGCAGAAAAATCTTTGCCGATTCTCCTTCTGCAGGCTATTGCAGTTTGCCTTCTGAAATTCAAAAGGCGGCGGACTGGAAACTCCGAAAGGGGGATTCGCGAGCAGACCGCTGCTCCCTGCCGATGAACATTCACGAATACCAAGCCAAAGAGTTACTGCAGAAATTCGATGTCGCGACGACACGAGGCAGAGTCGCGTCCACGCTTGACGAGGCGGAGCAAATCGCGCGCGAGCTAGGCGACGTCGAGATTGTTGTTAAAGCGCAGATTCACGCCGGCGGCCGTGGTAAGGGTACGTTCACCAACGGATTCAAGGGCGGCGTACATGTTCGCAAAACGCCAGCAGAAGTGCGCGATGTTGCAGCAAAAATGCTCGGCCAGATCCTGGTCACGCACCAGACCGGGCCTGGCGGTCGTACGGTAAACAAGGTGCTGGTGGCCGAGTCCGCGGACATTGCGCGTGAGATTTACTTTGCTGTCCTGCTCGACCGAGCCACAGCTGCGCCTGTAATTGTGGCCAGCACGGAAGGCGGAGTTGAAATTGAAGCCGTTGCGTCAAAATCGCCGGAGAAAATTATTCGTGAACCAATCAATCCACTGGCAGGTCTGCAGCCATTTCAGACTCGGAAACTGGCGAAACAACTTGGCTTTGAGTCGTCACAGTTGAAAAGCGCTTCAAAATTATTCGAAGGCCTCTACCGGACGTTTGTTGCCTACGATTGTTCGATGGTCGAAGTGAATCCGCTCGTTGTAACAACCAAAGGCGGCGTTCTGGCGCTCGATGCGAAATTTAACTTCGATGATAACGCCCTGTATCGTCATCCAGAAATCGCGGCGCTACGAGATATCGCCGAGGAAGACCCGCGCGAAGTCGAAGCGTCGAAGCATGGTCTTAATTACATCGGCCTCGACGGAAACATTGCCTGCCTGGTAAACGGCGCAGGCCTGGCGATGGCGACGATGGATATCATCAAGTTTTATGGTGGCGAACCGGCCAACTTCCTCGACGTAGGCGGTGGCGCGACGGAAGAACAGGTAACCGAAGCCTTCAAGATTTTGATCGCCGACAGGAAGGTAAAGGCGATCCTGGTGAACATTTTTGGCGGCATCATGAAATGCGACATCATTGCCCAGGGAATCATCAACGCAGCAAAAACGCTAAAGTTATCGGTGCCGCTGGTCGTTAGGCTCGAGGGAACGAACGTCGAAGCTGGAAAAAAACTCATCGCGGATGCGGGTCTGGCCGTCATTACGGCGGACGATTTGGCCGATGCCGCGCAGAAAGTCGTGAAAGCGGCGGGAGGAAAAAAATGAAAGCGAAGAAGATTGCATTTACTGGAATCCCGGTAACGGACATAAAACGCGCTCGAGCGTTTTACGAAGGAGTGCTGGGACTCAAGGTCTCGGGCGAATTTGGCGAAGGCGTTTGGATCGAATATGAAATTGGCCCCGACACGCTGGCCATCGGCAGCGTGGGCGATCAATGGAAGCCATCCGAAGACGGCACCAGCGTCGCTATTGAAGTCGAAGACTTTGACGCTGCCATCAAAGGCCTGAAACAAGCAAAGGCTCGTTTTGCCGCCGAAGGGATTGAGAGTCCCGTGTGTTGGATGGCCGTGGTGCAGGATCCAGACGGTAACAAGATTATTATCCACAAGCTGAAGAAAGGATGATGCCATGATTAAAGAAGTTGCATTTGTCGCCATTGCCGTGTCACACAAGGAGCGGGCACGGAAATTTTATCAGGAGACGCTCGAGCTAAAACCTGCGCGAACCCAAATGGATGGCGCATGGGTGGAGTACGATCTTGGCCCAACCACCATCGGTGTCGGTTGTCATCCGGCCTGGAAACCGTCACGCGATGGTACGACGATCGCTTTTGAGGTAGAAGATATCGATGCCGTTATCGACAAACTCAAAGGACGCGGCGTGACCTTCGATATGGAAAAGACTGAAACACCGGTTTGCTGGATGGCGCAATTTCGCGACCCAGACGGTAACAAGCTGGTCGTTCACAAACGCAAAGAAAAATGACGAAGCACGAATGACGAATGACGAAGGAAATCCGAATGACGAAGCCCAAACCAACAAGTCACGCGTTGCCCGGGATCTTTGTCATTAGCGGTTCGTCAATATTTCGTCATTCGCCATTCGTCATTTGTCATTTTCCACATGTCCATTCTTGTTGATAAGAGCACACGGCTCGTGGTGCAGGGGATCACCGGCAGCGCAGGTGCGTTTCACACTCGCCAGTGCATGGATTACGGGACCAACGTTGTGGCCGGTGTTACTCCAGGCAAGGGCGGGCAGATGTTCGACGGCAAGGTGCCCGTGTTCGATACAGTTTGGGAAGCGCGACGAGAGACTGGATGCAACGCTTCGATGGTTTTTGTGCCGGCTCCGGCGGCTGCTGATTCAATTCTTGAAGCCGTGGATGCAGGTGTGGAACTGGTGGTTTGCATCACGGAGGGAATTCCAGTGATGGACATGATGCGTGTAAAAGCGCTGATGCATGGAAAGCAATCGCGACTGATCGGGCCGAATTGCCCGGGAATCATTACTCCGGGCGAGTGCAAGATCGGCATCATGCCAGGATACATTCACAAGCCTGGCAAGATCGGCGTCATCTCGCGTTCTGGCACGCTTACTTACGAAGCTGTCTGGCAACTCACTTCGCGCGGTTACGGGCAATCGACTTGTATCGGGATCGGCGGCGATCCCATCGGCGGACTTTCTCATCTCGATTGTGTGAAACTGTTCAACGACGATCCCGGCACGGACGCAATGATTTTGATTGGTGAAATCGGCGGCGCGGCAGAAGAGGAAGCCGCCGAGTGGATCAAGAAGAATTGCAAAAAGCCAGTCGCGGCTTTCATCGCGGGAGTGACAGCTCCACCAGGCAGACGGATGGGTCACGCCGGTGCGATCGTTTCGGGCGGCAAGGGGACCGCAGCAGGAAAGATCGAAGCGCTTAACGCAGCTGGCATCGCTGTCGCCGACACGCCCGCGATGATTGCCGATACACTGATTGCGCGACTGAAACCATCATCATAGATGGCTGCTCACGGTTCACTGACAAAATCGCGACAGATTCGATAGGAAATCACTGAATCAATTAATTGCTTATGAACACACTTGCACTCATCGCTATTACCTGGATCGGGAAGGAATACCGATTTTTTGGACTCGATTGGAGTTATCTCATGGTCCTCGGCTTCATTGGGAACGCTCTTTTTTCGATGCGTTTTCTCGTTCAATGGCTCGCGTCAGAGCGACAGGGTGAGAGCATCATTCCTGTCTCTTTTTGGTACTGGAGTATTGCAGGAAGCTTACTCATGTGCATTTACTTCATTTTCCGGCGCGATCCGGTTGGGATCCTCGCGTATCTCCCTAACTCGCTCATTTACATCCGGAATTTGATGCTGATCCGGAAGCGCAAATTTGCCTTTACCGCGGCGGCGCCTTCGCAACACCCGCGTGAAACGGGATAGTGGCATCCGGCGTTAATGGCATAGCTCGTTAGTGAGTCGCGGATTGTTTATCGGGTGGGTGCGATTCTCCAGCTGGCAGATTCGCCGCTTTCCAATCCATCGCCATTCGGATGCGCGTACGGCCACTTGGGTGATCGAAAAAGATGAATTCTTCCAATGGGGTCGGATTGAGTTTGCGATAGACACCGAGTTTCAGTGCGACCTTTGCCATGCCGTCAGGCTCACGTGAAGTGTTGATTCCGAAAGCATCTGCTTCTCGTTCTGTGATACGTACCACCGTATTAAGAATTGGCGTGGCAAAAAAAAGTAAGGTACTAAAAATCAGCGCGAGCAGTGGAAGGCCCGCAGGGTCGGCAATGCCACGGATGCGCCATTTTTCGCCCCAGCGCTTTACCGCGGCGTCGAAGAGAATTCGCGTAAGCGCGAAGCCT
>JBKPRQ010000086.1:0-14213 GCA_046734635.1 Verrucomicrobiota bacterium | reverse complement strand
CCTCACTTACGCGGGCAACCTCGCCAATTTGGATGGCGTAGTCGAAGAACATGGCGAACGCTACGAGTTTTTCAAAGCCGATATCGCGAACGCCGATCAGATGGACGCGCTCATGACCGAGCATCAATTCTATGCGGTCATTAATTTCGCGGCTGAATCGCATGTTGACCGCAGCATCAACGATCCGCTCAATTTCATTCACACAAACGTCATTGGCACCAGCGTGCTGCTCGATTGTGCACGGCGGCACGGCGTTCAGCGTTTTATTCAGGTCTCCACGGATGAGGTCTATGGGTCTCTTGGCCCTACCGGTAAATTCACCGAGCGTTCGCCGCTCGATCCCAGTTCACCCTATTCGGCGAGCAAAGTCGGCGCCGATCTGCTCGCGCTTGCCTGTTACAAAACCTACGGCCAGGAAGTGCTGGTGACCCGTTGTTCGAACAACTACGGACCGTATCAGTTTCCGGAAAAATTGATTCCGCTCATAATCATCAAGGCGCTCCGTGACGAACCGCTTCCGGTTTATGGCGACGGGCTGAATGTGCGCGATTGGATCCATGTCACGGATCATTGCGCCGCCGTCGTGGCCGCGCTTTTCGAGGGGAAACCCGGACAGATTTATAACTTCGGCGGCGACGGCGAGATGGCGAACATCGATCTTGTAAAAATGATTCTCGATAAACTGGGCAAGCCGCACAACCTGATTTCTTTTGTCACGGACAGACTCGGTCATGACCGCCGATACGCGATTGACTCGTCGTTCGCGCAACGCGAGTTGAGCTGGAAACCACGCCACAATTTCAGGGAAGGCCTTGATGAGACGATCCAATGGTACATCGAGAACCCGTCATGGTGGGAGCCGCTGCTGGAGCGCGCGGGACGTTATTGAACTGTAGCGGCAGTCTCTGACTGCCGGTGACAAAAAAACGACGACCAGAGATCGCCGCTACAAAAAAATGAAAATTGTAATTCTGGGTGCGGGCGGGAGGCTTGGCGCCGCGCTGCTGCGCGAGTATCGGGACAAATTCGATGTCGCGGGCTTTAGTCACGCCCAACTCGATCTTTCGAATTTAGATGTCGTCCGCGAGACGTTGCGGGCCACGAGCTTTGACGTCGTGATCAACGCGGCAGGTTTCACGAAGGTTGATCTTTGCGAAGCGCAACCCGACCGGGCATTTCTCATTAACGCTGAGGCGCCGCGTGTTGTCGCAGAGATTTGCGACGAAAAGAACGCCAGACTGATTCACTTCAGCACCGATTACGTGTTCGATGGTGGCAAAGGCGAAGCGTACACAGAAGAAGATGAAGCTAGTCCGATCAGCATTTACGGTGAATCAAAGCTGGCCGGAGAAAAGAACGTGCTTGCCGTACACAATCAGAATCTCGTTGTGCGCGTCTCCTGGGTTTTCGGGCCGGATCGCCCTAGTTTTATCGATGCAATGGTCCAGCAGGCGCAGGAAAATAGCCAAGTCGATGCCGTTGCGGATAAGTTTTCAACGCCTACGTACACGTTGGATATCGCAGAGATGCTCCCTCGGTTTTTTGTAGCCGGCGACGCCGACGCCGGCAATCCGGCCGCGATCAACGCCCGCGGCTACGGCGGGATTTTGCATTTTGCGAACGCGGGGCAATGCAGCTGGCAGGAATACGCGCAGTGGGCGGTGGATTGCTGCCATGATGCCGGCTTGCCTCTCAAAGCAAAGATTATTGGCGCGCGGAAATTAAGCGACATGGCTAACTGGGTCGCCCGCCGTCCTGTTTATTCGGTGCTTTCCACCGCGAAATACGGGAATTTTACGGGGGTATCACCTCGTACTTGGCGGGAAGCCGTCCGTGATTATATTACGCGCTTCTATTCTAAAAAATGAAAACCCACATTCTCACTCTTGCATTGTCGTTCATTCTTTGCCTGACTGCGCGCGCCGAATTGAAATGGGAGCAAACTGCCGTTGAGCTGCATCCCGCGCGCGGTGACAAACAGGCGATCGGTCACTTCAAATATCAGAATGCCGGCAAGACGCCGGTTCATTTTAAGTCAGTACACGCCTCGTGCGGGTGCACGGCTGCGCAATCGCAAAAGGATCAGGTTGGGCCTGGCGAAAAAGGCGAGATCACGGCCACATTTAACATTGGCGACCGTACGGGCACGCAGATCAAAACCGTTACAGTGGAAACCGATGAGTCCGCGAACCAGAAAACGGTGCTGACTCTCAAGGCCATTATCCCGCAGGAATTGGAGATCAGTCCGACTTTTGTGTTTTGGAAACAAGGCGAAAAAGCAGATCCGAAGTCGATCACGGTCCACGCCGGCAAGGATTTTAGCGTGAAACATATCAAGGTCACCTCATCGAGTCCGGATTTTCAAACCAAAGTCCAGGAAACCGGCGAAGGACAATTCAAAGTTGACATCCAACCCAACGAAACAGGCCGTCCCATTGCTTCGACTTTAACGATCCAAGCCGAGAATTCGCCAAAGACGTTTTACGCCACCGCACGCATCACGACTGCTCCGACTGCGCCGGGGGCTCCGGTTGCTCCAGGGATTCAAAAAGCTCCGGGTGCTCCGGCTGCCGGTCCGACTGCCCCGGCGCGCCCGCCTGCACCGACCAGTCAAACACATTGAAGTTCTTACTGGCACGCCAGGCGCTCATTCTTGCGGCGTTCTCGCTTCTTCCCGGGGTAGGGCAGGCACTTTATTTCCGCGACAAGATTTCGTGGCAATCGCCAATTCCGCCGTCGGAAATGGTGAGCGTCGATCGGGCGCGCGAGTGGGGTGACGCTGTCATTTGGATTGATGCTCGGCCGGATGAGGAGTTCGCTCGGGATCACGTGCCCGGTGCGATTTCGCTGAACGAAGACCGCTGGAACGAATTGCTGCCGCAGTTTTTGGCTGCGTGGTCGCCGGGTAAAAAGGTCGTTGTTTATTGCAGCGCGCAAAGTTGCGATCTCGCGCGAGAAGTGGCCGAACGGCTGCGCAAGGAAGCGCAGCTTCCTGATGTGTTCGTGCTCGATGGTGGCTGGGAAGCCTGGGTGAAAAAGAACAGATGAAGCAAACACCGAACATCGAATCCTCGGGCGATGTTGCTTCGTCCGGTGCTGAACGTTGGGCGTTCGACATTCGGCGTTTCCTCTGGCGAATTCTCGATTTTATCATCGCCGGAATTTTCATTTATGCTGGCGTGCTGAAGGCGGTCGATCCGGTCCAGCTCGCTCACGACATCGATCATTATAAAATTCTGCCGTGGACCATCGGAGTAGGGCTCGCGTTCTATATGCCGTGGTTGGAAATTTTTTGCGGGCTCGCGCTGATTTTCCGCCTCTTCTATCGCGGCGCTTTGTCGATCCTGACGGTGCTCGTCGTGGTCTTCCTGGTTGCCACGATTGCCGCCAAAGCTCGTGGTCTCGATATCACTTGCGGCTGTTTCGGTCACGCGAGCCAGAACTGGAGTTTCCCGACACACCTGGCGCTGGATTTGGGGATTCTCATCGCTCTGGCTGCACTTTGCTATTGCAGTGTACCGCGAGCGCGCGCGAATGCCTGAGTGTCGGCATGATCAGGAAACTTAAATCCGGCGAATATCGGCTGTACGCACGAAAGAAAAATCCGAAAACTGGAAAGCGCCGGAGTTTGGGAACCTTTAAAACAAAAGCGGCAGCCCAAAAACACGAGCGAGCAATTCAGTACTTTAAGCGGCATTAGACGTCGCCCGCTTCTCGAATTTAACGGGGCAGGTTGCCTGAGGCTCTGTTTTTATCACGCTCGATTTTGTCGACTTGATCGAACTATGCTCTGTATTTCACACTATCTGAGCGTAGCTACAAATGAGACTGTTCCCGCTTACATTCCTTTGCCTGGCGATTTTTGCGACGGCGGGGTGTGGCCGAAAATCAACGAGTCAAAATGTAGGTGAATCACCAGCGGCGCAATCGCCTTCGCCGCCTGCGGTTTCAAGCGCAGTCCAATCCCCGAGTCCGTCGTCGTCCCCAATTCAGGGACAGGCAGGCGGCGGCCAGCAGCCAACGCTCGATTTGTCACGACTGGAGAACAGCGTCCAGCCGGCAATCTTTTGGATCACGGTGTTTGCTTCGTCTGGCAAGTTGCTCCGGACGGAGACTGCTTTCTTCATTTCAGGCGAAGGCAGATTCATTACGACCGCGCATGCGATCGAAGGCGGGGTCAATGCCGTGGCGAAAATGGCTGACGGCAGGATTTATGATGTGAGCGGGGTCCTCGCGGCTTCCACAACGCTCGACCTGGCTGTTCTTCAAGCCGATGTGAAATATGTGCCGTTTCTAACGTTGAACAGGAATTCAAATCTCGAAACCAACAAGCCGGTCGGAGTGGTAGGCAGCGGTCTGGGCGAAGGTGACGGCGCCCCCCGCAGTGTGACCATCTCCGCACAGCAACCTGATCGCCCGGAAATCAAAGGGCCAGTTTCTTCAAGTTCGATCGGTTCGCCCCTTGTAAGCGAGAAGGGGGAAGTTGTTGGTGTGGTAATATCGGCCGGTGAAAAAGCGTCGGTTCGACCTTCGACTGCTGTAGACTCGTTACTGGCTCGAATTGCAGCGGACGCCAAACCGCGATGGCCGGAGATTGCTCACCCCTCTGTTACACCTTCACCATCACCGCATCCGACGCCAAAGCCGCGATTGGTCTATGCGCCTGCGCCGTCGTTTCCACCTGGTATTTCTCAGCGAGGGATATCCGGCGAAGGTCGCTTCCGCTTGACCTTCGATACAAAGGGCAACGTCACAAACGTACAGATGGTTAAGTCCACCGGTAACCCGTATTTTGATTCAGCTGCTGTTCAAACGCTTCGGCAATGGAAATCGTCCCCGAGTCAGGGGTGGGCGGTTACAGTCCCTGTGACGTTCCAAACGAGGTGAACCGCAAGCGGCCCCGGTTCCGAATAGGATCCGGCTGGACAGCTGTTATTTGAATCTTTGATTTGCAGCAATGAAAATTCGCGCGGCAGCTGAGGCCGATCGTGACGCCATTTGGGAGATTTTTCGGGAGGTGATTGCAGCCGGGGAGACATATCCGATTAGTCCAGACATCTCGCGCAATGATGCACTGGCATATTGGTTTCAACCTGGCGCGCATGCTTATGTCGCCGAGAAACGCTTGGGATCTGGGGAGAAACTAGAGAGACAGGTGGTCGGCAGTTACACCGTACATCCAAATCAATCTGGCGGCGGCGCTCATGTGGCGAACGCGGCTTTCATCGTTGCAAAAGAAGCCCGCGGGTGGGGAATTGGCCGAGCACTGGGTCGACATTGCCTGAACGAAGCGCGCCGGCTCGGTTTTCATGCGATGCAATTCAATTTTGTGATTTCAACAAACGAAGGTGCGGTCAAACTTTGGCAGGACCTAGGCATGAAGATCGTGGGCACTTTGCCAGGCGCATTTCGTCATCCCCAAAAAGGATTTGTTGATGTACATGTCATGTTCCAGTCGCTTTTATAGTTCGGACATTGGCATCTGCGACTGCTGCCGGGAGATGCGTTTTTAGTTGCATTCGTTAGGCCGAATTGGCTATTACACTCAAAATTAAGTGCAAACCGTAATTCAGGTAATCGCAACCGGACGCGGATCGTTGCGCAACAAGATCATGAACGATCCGCAGATTCGGCGTTTTGATTTGATTCCCACTGAACATCAGCGTCCGGGTCGCCCGCATGGATGGGCTAAAATCCACAGCGAAACCGCGCATGGGGCGATCAATCTGGAATGGCACAGCCGCACCGGGGTGCTCACTTGTCGGGTCGTGACAAAGCTTGGCAATAAACCGAACTCGATCATCGGTGATTTCATCGATTACCTGCTAGCGCGTCATCAAAGCCGCATCCTGGCAATTCACATCATGCGCCGCTGAAAGTCGGTTTGCGTTGCCGTCAACGTCGTGACCAAAGCAGCGTGGATTGTTTCAAGACGCGCTCATTGCAGGAGCCAGCTCCGATTATTGCTTGCGTAAGCTCCTGACAGAAATATGCGAGATCAAAAAACCGAAGAGCAGCCGTTCGATCGCAGAGCTTTCCTCCGGAGCGGAATTGTTTTCACAGGAGCGATGTTGACGGGCTCCGGATCGCTGCGCGGCGCTGAGAAAAAGGAGAGCAAGGAAGCCGAGGTTGGACCGCCTGAAGATTTAATGCGGGAGCACGGCGTTTTGAAGCGCGTGCTTTTAATCTACGGGGAAGTGTTGCGCCGTATCGATTCAAAGCAGGACTTTCCACCGGAAGCGCTGGCCGATGCTGCGCGAATCATTCGCAGCTTTGTCGAGGATTATCACGAGAAACTCGAGGAAGATTTTCTCTTTCCGCGTTTCGAAAAAGCCAACCTGCTCGTGGATCTGGTAAAAGTGCTGCGCACTCAACATCAGGCAGGACGACAGGTCACTGATGTAACAATGCGCTTTGCGAACCTGCAATCGCTCAAGAATGAGTCCGAGCGGTCGCAGCTCGTTGCCTCGATGCAACAGTTCATTCGTATGTACAATCCACACGAGGCTCGCGAAGACACGGTGCTCTTTCCTGCGTTTCGCAAGATCGTTTCTCTGCATGAATTCGACGCTTTAGGCGAAGATTTTGAAAAGAGAGAAGACGAGCTTTTCGGCGAGGACGGATTTGAGAAGGTGGTGGAGAGGGTTGCCGGAATCGAAAAACGATTGGGCATCTACGACCTCGCTCAGTTTACGCCGAAAATATAAAGTTCATGCGCGAACTTTTAATTACAGATGCGCCTGCAGCCACCGTTCTCGTGCGAATTATGACCGGCAGCGTCTTTCTGTCCGAAGGAATTCAGAAGTTCCTTTATCCGGAAGATCTTGCCGCTGGACGATTCGCAAAGATTGGCATTCCCTCTCCGGAAATCATGGGCCCGTTTGTCGGCGGATGTGAAGTTGTTTGTGGCGCCCTGCTGATCGTTGGACTTTTAACTCGCTTCGCAGCCATCGTGCTGCTGATCGACATTAGTGTTGCGATTGTCGCTACGAAAATTCCCGTGCTTTTGGGGCATGGTTTCTGGGGATTCTCGCCGATGAAACTGCCGCGATATGGTTTCTGGAGCATGATGCACGAAGCGCGCGCCGATTTCTCCATGTGGCTCGGCCTGCTCTTTCTCCTGATCGTGGGCGCCGGGCGGTGGTCATTCGACGCCGCCTTGATGCGGGGAAGGAGCAGGTCGCGATGGCCGACCGCATCGTGATAAACGAAAGAAAACCATCCGGAGTCTACGGGGCTCGAACCCGCAACCTCCGCCGTGACAGGGCGGCGCTCTAACCAATTGAGCTAAGACTCCTCGGGAAGGACAAACTGTAGAGGCGGCTGTCCTCAGTCGCAACTATCGACGCTCGGCATGAAACCCCGTTCGTTTCCCCGATGTTTTGCTTCGAACAAAGGACGAGCGTGAGGAAAAAAGAGACTTTTGCGCAACACGCAATCGACATCATGGTTGAACACTTTGTATATTGCAGCGTCGAACCCCGAAAGATTTCGCGAGTGAATATTGCGGATGCGGCGTGATAACGCTATAATGAGAGACGGTTCGGCGGATTGACCCAAACCATAAATGAGTGACGAGCGCAGCGAGGGACTTCAGGACGGGGTTGGGGACTCGGGCCCGGACAATCTCGTCGATTCACTTGATCAAGTCATTGCGTCCCTGCCTCCGGGCGATCCGGTTCGACGCGATCTGTTGGAATTGCGTCCACAGATTTCCGACCAACAGGAGACGATGGTCGAAGCGCGTCGAATGATCGAGAAGCTCGAGGAAGTCATTAAGAAAGTCACTTCACCCGCAAACCGAATCGGCACATTTCTTGGTGCAACTTCAAAAGATACGGCACACATCGTTGTGGGCGGTGCTGATTATTATTGCAACGTCGATCCGCGCATTCCGCTCGCGAAATTGAAAAAGGGGACGCGTGTCCTGGTCAACGAAGCGTTCGTGATCGTCGGGGATCTTGGATTCGAAACAGCGGGACCGGTAACAAAAGTCACCGAGGTCCTTGGCAAAGACCGGTTGCGAGTTGGTTCGGAGCACGGGTTGCAATCGATGGTGTTACAGCGTTCCGCCGATCTTGCTGACTCCGCTTTGAAGTCAGGCGATGAAGTCCGAGTCGACTCAAATTACCGGATGGCTCTGGAGATGCTCTCAAAGCCCAAGTCGCACGAACATTATCTCGATGATGTGCCCGAGTTGCCGTGGGAAAAGGTTGGCGGCCAGGAGGCTGCGCTGCAAGCGATCAAGGATGCAATCGAGCTTCCACTGTTGCACACCGAGCTTTTCCAAAAGTTTCAGCATGCCACGCCGAAAGGTTTCCTGCTTTATGGTCCACCGGGATGCGGAAAGACGCTGATCGGTAAAGCCACCGCTTACAATTTGACCAAGCAGCTTCGTCAAAAAACGGGCGCTGAGATGCAGGAATATTTCATGCACGTCAAGGGTCCCGAGATCCTGAACATGTGGGTGGGCGAATCGGAACGAATGGTGCGCGAAATTTTTGCCACAGCTCGCGAAAAACGCAGCGAGGGCTTCATGCCGTTTCTATTTATCGATGAAGCCGAATCGATTCTCGGTACGCGGCGCGCATCGCGTCATTCGAATATTCTTTCGACGCTGGTCCCGATGTTTTGCTCGGAGATGGACGGGATCGATTCGCTCAACGATGTAGTCATCATCCTCGCTTCCAACCGCGCCGATCTGATTGACCCGGCAATTTTGCGTCCGGGCCGAATTGATCGAAAAATAAAAGTGAGCCGGCCAGATAAAGATGGCGCGCGAGAAATCTACCGCATCTATCTCACAGACAATCTTCCTTACGACGGTGTGCTTGCCAAGGAA
The DNA here is from genome assembly GCA_046734635.1 of Verrucomicrobiota bacterium. Lineage (GTDB taxonomy): Bacteria > Verrucomicrobiota > Verrucomicrobiia > Chthoniobacterales > UBA10450 > Udaeobacter. Next base: position 5,371 of record JBKPRQ010000086.1, on the reverse strand, counting down.
GCCGATGGTCTGGGCGCATCGATCGAGCGTTTGATCGAGCGCTTCGTAGACTGGCAGTTTATGCGTCGCGATGAGAACAAATTCCTGGAGGTGACGCTGCGCAGCGGACGTAAAGAAACGCTTTACCGCAGCGATCTTATCAGCGGCGCCATCATCGCCTCGATCGTGGAGCGCGCGAAAGCGATGGCGATTAAGCGCGCCATTGCCACCCAGCAGGAGCAGGGAATTCGCGAAACGGATTTGCAGCTGGCTTTTAACGCCGAGTACATGGAGAACGACATTTTCCCGACGACCGATATCACCGAAGACTGGCTCAAGCTGATCGATTACGATCCGGAGAACGTTGTCAAAATTTCGCCTGTCAGGCCGGTTCCCGGCGCGCGAGCGCGCGCGACCTTTGGCGTGATCTGAATAGCGAAGAGAAAATGGGCACAGCCTCGCGCCGGATTAACGTAATTGCGATTCGCACACTGGCGGAGTGACATCGGGAAACAGCAGGATCTGATGAAACGCGTCTTTGGGCTGGAGACGGAATATGGCATCACTCTCGGTGGTGCGGAGACCGTCGATGTTGTGGCTGAATCGATCGAGCTGGTCCGGCGTTATACCGAGAACGGCGCGCTGATGAAATGGGATTACGAACTGGAGGACCCGCATCTCGACGCACGTGGCTTTCGCGCGCGTGAATTACTTCAGGACACCGATGAGTCGGCCTATTACGAGATCGATAAACGCCGTCCGCTCAGCTTCGAGGAAATAAAGAGCGATCTCGTGCTTTCAAATGGCGCGCGCTTTTACAACGATCATGCACACCCGGAATATTCCACGCCGGAGTGCACAACCCTTCAGCAGATCGTTGCACAGGACAAAGCAGGGGAACGCATTCTGGCCGAGTGCGCACGACGCAGAAATCAGAAGTTGCCCACCGGATTTGAAGTCCGTCTTTACAAAAACAACACCGACTTTGCCGGGCACAGTTACGGCTGCCACGACAATTACCTGATGAGACGCGATATCGCGTGGGACCGGATTGTCGCTGGAATGCTGCCCTTTCTCATTACGCGACAGATCTTCGCCGGCGCCGGCAAGATGGGTATCGAGGCCGAGAGCGCTCAGGGCGAGCCCGGGATCTATCAGATCTCCCAGCGCGCAGATTTCTTCAGCGTCGTGGTGAGCATCGATACAATGAATCGCCGCCCTCTGATCAACACGCGTGACGAACCGCATGTGGACGCGAGCCGTTATCGCCGGTTCCATGTTATTCTTGGCGACTCAAATATGAGTGAATGGGCCACCGCCATGAAGGTTGGAACCACGGCGCTCGTTCTCGACTTGATTGAGCGCGGAGAAGCGCCGCAGCTCGAGATTGCGCAACCAGTCGATGGAAACAAATCGATCAGCCGCGATCAGACTTACAATTGGATTATCGAACTCAAAGATGGACGCAAGATCTCTGCGATCGACGTGCAACGAATTTATTTGCGCGCTGCGAGCAAACTCAACAACGACGAGGGCGAAGATCGACAATGGATATTACGGGAATGGGAAAATGTGCTCAACGATCTCGAGCGCGATGTTATGTCAACGCGAGACCGTGTCGACTGGGCGGCAAAGAAATTTTTACTGGATGCGTTACAGAAGGAAGAAAACCTTTCGTGGAGCGATCCCTGGCTGCAATCCATCGATCTCGAATATCACAATCTCGATCTCGACCAGGGATTATACTATGAGTTGCTGCGGAAAGGTCTGATGCGCCGCGTCACAAACGAGGAGGAAATCAAGGCAGCCATCTTTAATCCGCCAGAAACAACGCGAGCGTTTTTCCGCGGTCGCGCCGTAGCACGGTTCAACGACGGGATTTCCTCTATTCAGTGGGACGAAATCGTTTTTACAAACGAAGCGCATTCATTCCGCGTCTCGTTGCCGGAAGCGGCGATGAATCCGCGCCTGGAAGCGCTCAATCATGCCGCCCGCAACGGCAAGGACTTCTCTGAGTTCCTGAGCGCTGTCCTGCAGATTAACTAGATCGCGCGAAAAGCTTGAGGTTCGCTTTTGTGACAGACCTCTTTAATGAGCGGCGCGTGGCGTCTGCCCGAAAGCGCTGAAATCGTATCCTGCCGAGTCTAATGCGAAGGCGGCGGGTTTCCGCTGTTTGCGATCACAAAAGTTGATGCAGGCTGAGGAGCGAAGCTTTCTGGGTACCACCCGTCACAGCCGAAGCGAATGTCCAGGACGGCCGCGTTGGTCGGCGTGTTCGGGACAATCCAATCAAAATGTGTGGTCTTTGGGTCGAGTATTGGCGTAATCCACATCGGGAAGGTCCTGCCGCCATCCAGCGATAACCAAACCTCCATTTCACATGCCGTGACGTACCGAACCGGGGGAAGGGAATCCCTCCACTGAATCGTGACGTGCTGGCCGGGGTAGAGGACCTGGCCAACGGTCGGCGAAATCAGGGTGGCAGAATAACCTCCCGAGGCAGCGAATACTCCGCGGGACGTGTTGAGTAATTGTGGAGCGAGCGCGAACGCTACGACCAATAATGTGGAGAAGATTTTGTGAGTTTTCATTGTTGATCCTTTGCCTGAACGAATGAGGATGCACACCCGATGACAGAAGGTGTCAACACTTTTTTAGATTTTTTGTCCCGAGCGTAGGATTTCGTCCTACAAGCTAAAATCCCTCGAAAATCTCACTCCCACTCGATCGTGCTCGGCGGTTTACTGGATATGTCGTAACAGACCCTGTTGACGCCTTTGACTTCGTTGCTGATCCGATTCGAAATGCGCGCCAGCAATTCGTAGGGAACGCGCACCCAGTCGGCAGTCATACCGTCCTGGCTTTCGACGATGCGGAGCACGACCGTGTTTTCATAAGTGCGTTGATCACCCATCACGCCAACCGATTGCACGGGAAGCAAAACAGCAAATGATTGCCAAACTTTGTAATACCAATCGGCCGCTTCCATTTCACTCTGTACGATCGTGTCCGCCTCGCGCAGAATCGATAAGCGCTCCGGCGTGACTTCTCCGAGAATTCGAACGGCAAGACCGGGACCCGGGAAAGGCTGCCGGTACACAATTTCCTTTGGCAAACCGAGCTGTAATCCTGCCTGGCGCACTTCGTCTTTGAACAATTGGCGCACCGGCTCGACGAGCTCGAAATGCATTTTCTCAGGCAGCCCTCCGACGTTGTGGTGGCTTTTGATCACTTGCGCGGGATTGCCTTGGATCGAAACGCTCTCAATCACATCAGGATAAAGAGTGCCTTGCGCGAGGAACCGGAATTGCGGATTGCGGAGCGCGGATTGCGGAGTGAGTTCACCAGCAAGCTCATTCACAGCGTCCTCAAAGACGTGGATGAATTCTTTCCCGATGATTTTGCGCTTCTCTTCAGGATCAGTCACCCCGCGTAGGTTCGACAGAAACCGCTCCGATGCGTCGACGTATTTGAGTTTGATGTGGAAATTCTCGCCGAAAACGCGCTGCACGACTTCTTCCTCTCGCGCGCGGAGCAGCCCGTTATTAACGAAAATGCATGTGAGCTGATTTCCGATTGCCTTGTGCAGCAGCGCAGCGGTCACTGAAGAATCAACGCCGCCGCTCAAACCGAGCACGACCTTTTGATCGCCGACTTGTTTCCTGACGCGGGCGCAAGCCTCCTCGATGAAGGAGCCCATTGTCCAGTCCATCGCGCAGTGGCAGATATGAAAAAGAAAATTCTGGAGGATTTCTCTGCCGCGCGGCGTGTGTGCGACTTCGGGATGAAATTGCAATCCGTATAGCTTTCGCTGTGGATCTTCCACCGCGGCGAAGTCACAGCCTTCGGTGGTGCCCGCCACACGAAAACCTTTTGGCAACGTCGTCACCTCGTCGCCGTGGCTGTTCCAGACGTCGAGTTGCTCGCCCAATCCACCCAGAAGTTCTGAGTCGTTTTTGATGTGCAGGACGCCTGCGCCATACTCGCGTCGTCCGGTGAATACGACGCGTCCACCAAGATGATGTGCCATCAGCATCAGTCCGTAGCAAATTCCGAGTACCGGAACGCCTAGCGAAAAAATCCCTGGGTCGAGTTGCGGTGCGCCCTTGTCGTAAACGCTGGCGGGTCCGCCGGAAAGGATCAGCCCCTTTGGCATCAATGCGGCGATTTCAGCGGACGGAGTGTCGAAAGGAACAATCTCCGAATACACCTGGCACTCACGGATCCGCCGCGCTATGACTTGTGTGTACTGCGAGCCGAAGTCGAGAATGAGAATTTTTGAGTGCGTGGATTTGTCAGCCATCTTCAGCGCGCGCTACGGATGAGTCTGTGGGACGCCATGCTCTGCAGCTGGATCGCCCTGAGATCGCTCCAATGGTCCCAGCGTTCCCTGGCCAGTCACTCCTCGTTCAAATTGTCCCTGAACTTCCTGCGAGCTGCGTTGTTCAAGGGGGTCGGTGCAGCCACCCGCAACCAGGCATGCGATCACGAGCAGGATCGACATGCGTTTCATCTATGTATTTTATGAAGCGGATAGTTCATTGCAAGAAGGTTGAAGCGTTCAAGCGTTAAACCGGCGCCCAAGGCTGTCATGTTGAGTGAAGTGAACCATCTGTGATTGTCACATTGAAGGTTGCCGCAGGACTGATCAGCGATTCTTCTCCCGCGACTGCGGGATCCAAATGACAATGTTGTTGCCGATTCAACGCTTCAACGGTTTAACGCTTCAACGACGATGATCGATCCCGAACTCTTGCTGCAAGGTTATCGGCTCGGTGTTTTTCCCATGGCGATGGAGGACGACTCAATCCAATGGTTTTCTCCGGATCCGCGCGCCATTTTGCCATTGGAAGATTTTCACGTGCCACACGCGCTGCGGCGTCTCGTGCGCAAAAAAGTGTTTGAAACGACGATCGACACCGCGTTTTCAAGAGTCATCGAGGCGTGCGCGAAACGCGAAGATACTTGGATCAATCTTGAAATTATTGAGAGTTACACGCGGTTGCACGCGCTGGGTTGCGCGCATTCCGTCGAAGCCTGGAAGGAAGGCACGCTTGCTGGTGGACTCTATGGCGTGGCAGTCGGTGGCGCTTTTTTTGGCGAGTCCATGTTCCACTACGTAACCGATGCGTCGAAAATCGCGCTGGTGACGCTGGTCGAGCATTTACGCGTTCAAAAGTTCGCGTTGCTCGACACGCAATGGCTCACTCCGCACTTGCAACAATTTGGCGGTATCGAAATTTCGCGAGACTATTACCTGCGCCTTCTGCGCAGAGCGGTCGAATTACCGAGGAAATTTTGAATTCAACGACGGCTCGTGATTCGCCGGACTTGCGTGTGTTGGACGCCCGCCAAGCCGTAGCCTCAGCGCAGGCTGGGTTGAGCGCTGGAC
>JBKPRQ010000085.1:0-6681 GCA_046734635.1 Verrucomicrobiota bacterium | reverse complement strand
ACCTACGGGGATGCTGATCCTAATCCGCTGACCAGTGGCAGTGGAAGCGGCTTTGTGGCCGGGGACAACGTGACGGCTGCTTACGGTCGTGCGGCGGGTGAAACGGTGACAGGCGGCCCGTATCACATTACGGCTACACTTTCTCCGTCTGGCGTGCTCTCGAACTACAGCATCACCAATGCGGGTGCGAGCTTCACCATCAATCCGCGTCCGGCGACGGTGGCGGCGGACGCTAAGACCAAGACCTATGGCGATCCGAACCCCGCGCTGACGGCAACGGTAACAGGCACGGTAAACGGAGACGTGCTCGACTACACGCTGGCGACGACGGCCCTGCAGTTCTCGAACGTGGGCGACTACGTAATCACAGTTACCCTCGGCTCGAACCCCAACTACAGTGTGACCTCCACCAACGGCACGCTGCACATCAGCCAGAAGAATGCGACGGTTACGGCTGACAATAAGGCTAAGACCTATGGCGACCTTAATCCCGCGTTAACGGCGACGGTGGTTGGCCAAGTGGCCGGCGGAGACGCCCTCAACTACGGTCTGTCAACCACGGCCGTGCAGTGTTCAAACGTGGGTCCGTACTCGATCACGGTAACTCTTGGCTCGAACCCCAACTACAACATCGCGCCAACGAACGGCACGCTCACCATTAACAAAAAGCACCTGACGGTGACAGCCGATAACAAGAGCAAAGTTTACAATGCTGCGCCGTTTACCAACTTCACGGTGACGATCACTGGTTTCACCTGTGGAGACACGGTAGCGGTCGTGAGCGGCAGCGCTACTTACACGGGCAACGCCGTTGGCGCTACCCTTCCGGGGACCTACACGATCACGGCAAACGTCGGCACACTTAGCGCGACCAATTACGACTTCCCGGGACCCTCGCCCGGGACGTACTTCGTCAACGGCACGCTAACGATTGGCTATGGGACCTGCACTGGGTCGAACCCGGGACACGTCATTTTGCCGCCAATCAACAGCGACGGCACCAGCGTCTATAAGCGGCAGGGCGGAAGTACCATCCCGGTGAAGTTCACCGTCTGCGACGCGAATGGCAACCCGATCTCCGATCCGAATGCGGTGTTCGCCGGCACTGGCGGTCAGTTGACCATGCTGAGCGATGTGCGCGGCCAGGTTGAGAACATAAACGAAGTCGGCGGTAGTGATATTCCTGACGCTGCGTTCCGCTGGAGCAGTGGCATCTGGATCTTCAACATGGCCACCAACAATCTCCAGTCGGGTCATCAGTATACGTTCCGCATCAACCTAAAGGACGGTAGCGGCATCCAGTTTGTGGTCGGTATAAAGTAACGCCAGAGACAATTCGAGTCCCCCAGAGAAAACCGCGCCGTGAGGTGAAAATCCTTTCGGCGCTTTCTCTTTTTTAACCGCGAATGTGGGAGGGACCTTGGCGTCCCGACGATCGCGGCTCTGAGGCCGCTCATACAGCTTGCTCTGAGCGGTAGACGAACAGGCGTCTCGTCCGCCGAAGGACGGATTGGCTGTGGCAAACGTGCGGGTTTTTGCGTCTCGCGACGACGGACTTTGTTTATTCAGAAGTTCGCGAAGGCGGGTACCTTCGCCACCACCCGAGACGGGCGCGCACCCCAGATTTGTGTCATCCGGGCTTGCCACGCCGTAGGTCGGCGCGGCAATCGACGGCGGGTGTGAATTCATGTTTTAGATAAGTCCGCAGAAGTTTTTGCTTTCGTAAATCGTCGGACGCTGTTCTTTGTTCGCCGATGACTGCGGCCGAAGACCGGCGAGGAAGCACGCGCGCGGCAGGAATCGTGGGCATGGCGATTCTGTCGAGCCGCATTCTCGGCTTGATTCGCGAAATGATATTTGCCGGCCTTTTCGGCGCCGGAAAAAATCTCGACGCGTTTCTGATGGCATTTCGGTTGCCGAATCTGCTGCGGGATTTGTTTGCCGAAGGCGCGCTATCGACGGCATTCATCACGACGTTTTCAAAGAAGATCGCGGTTGATGGCGATGAATCGGCATGGCGACTGGCAAACAAGGTTGCGACGCTCACAGCTGTTTTCATGAGCGTAGTCACGCTGCTCGGTATCGTGTTCGCGCCGCAACTTGTGGACCTTCTAACCTGGGGAAGCTGGTCTCCAGACAAGACCGCGCTCACCGTGTTGCTCACCCGCATCATGTGGCCCTTCATGTTGCTCGTTTCGCTCGCTGCGCTGGTGATGGGCATGCTCAATGCCAAACACGTCTTCGGCCCTCCGGCCATGGCGTCGAGTTATTTCAATCTCGGTTCAATTATTGCCGGCGTTGCAATTGGCTGGTGGCTCGATCCGAATTTCGGCGCACGCTCCCTCGTGGGATTGGCAATCGGGACGCTGGTCGGTGGAGCCTGGCAATTGGTTGGACAATTTCCTTCTCTCTGGCGCGTTGGGTACAAGTACCACGCCGATTTTCGATGGCGCGACGAAGGCGTGCGTGCGGTGCTCACGCTCATGGGACCCGCCGTAATCGCTGCCAGCGCCGTCCAGGTCAACGTGCTGATCAATAGCGGATTTGCGGCGAGCCTCGGCAACGGTCCCGTCAGTTGGTTGAACATCGCGTTTCGTTTGATGCAGTTGCCGCTTGGAATCTTCGGTGTTGCCATTGGAACCGTCACGCTTCCGTTGGTTTCAAAAAGCGCGGCCGTTGGAAACATGGACGAGTTCCGCACGATTCTTGCTCGTGGAATACGGCTCGCGTTTTTGCTGACCATTCCATCAGCGATTGGACTGGCGATGTTTGCCTCGCCCATCATCAGTGTGATCTATCAACACGGGCGGTTTAATGCAGAAATGACGCGCGAGACTGCTGGTGCGCTGGAATTCTACGCAGTCGGACTCGTTTCATATGCAGTACTCAAAGTGTTAACGCCGGCGTTCTACGCGATTGGCAAACGCAACACGCCAATGGTCATCAGCTTCATCGCGATCGCCTCGAACCTTTTTCTCAACTGGCTTTTTACATTTCGGCTCGGATGGGGACATCGCGGCCTGGCATTTTCGACCAGTCTCGTTGCGACAATCAATTTTTTACTGCTTTACGCATTGATGCGGCGTCATGTGCACAGGCTGGAGACGCGGCAACTGCTAATTGGCCTCGGAAAGATGTGTCTTGCGGGCGGTGTGCTGGCGTTGGTTTGCTGGGCAGCAAACTACTGGTGGCTTGATGCGTGGGCGAGCCTCCGCTTTTTCCCAAAGCTATGTGAGCTGTTCGTTGCGATCGCGCTTGGCGCTGCTGCGTTCTTTAGCTGCGCGTTTTTGCTACGCGTCAGCGAGGTGCATGACATCGTTGATATCTTTCGGCGAAAAATAAATCGCGCCTTGTAGAGGCGTTTGTGTCAAACGCCTGCCCACTCGCCGCGGCGAGCGCCCTACGACAGCGCCTGATCGAGGTCCTCGATAAGATCGTCAGCGTTCTCTAAACCGATCGACAATCGCAAAAGTCCTTCGGGTGAAGTTGTCCCGGGACCCTCGATCGATGCTCGATGCTCAATCAAGCTTTCCACTCCGCCGAGACTGGTTGCACGCGTAAAGATCTTTGTTCTGGCGGCGACTGACATTGCTGCCTGACGTCCATTCTTCACTTCAAAGGAGAGCATCCCGCCGAACGTCGACATCTGCTTTGCCGCAATCTCGTGTCCGGGATGGGACTTCAATCCGGGATAATGGACACGGGCAACCTTTTCGTGTCGGGAAAGGAAATCGGCGACTTTCATCGCGTTTTCCGAATGCGCACGCATCCGCCACGGCAACGTGCGCATACCACGAAGAATTAGCCAGCAATCGAAAGGCGAGGGGACGGCTCCGCCCTCGTATTGAATACTGCGGATACGCTGGAAAAAATCGCTCTCGATTTTCGCAACAACAATTCCACCGAGGACGTCACAATGGCCGCCGAAATATTTTGTCGTGGAATGCAGGATTAGATCGGCGCCCAAATCGAATGGGCGCTGCAGCGTCGGTGCCCAGGTATTATCGCACACGCAGATCGCACCAGCGGCGTGGACGATCTGCGCAACCATGGCGAGATCGACAATTTTTAACAGGGGATTGGATGGGGTTTCCATCCACGCGAGCTTTGTTTTCGGACTCAGCGCTTTTTCTACCGCTTTCAGATCGCTCATATCGACAAAGCTGACGTCGAGCCCCCAGCGACGGAAAATTTCTCGCAGTAATCGCGATGTTCCGTAGTACGCATCGACGTGCGCGAGGACGTGATCCCCGGGCTCCAGCGCCTGGAAGATCGCCATGCTTGCTCCCGTGCCAGACGCGAAGGCTGCCGCCGCGACGCCGTCTTCGAGCGCGCCGATCCCTTGCTCAAGCCCCTGGCGGTTTGGATTGTTGTTGCGGGTGTACATGAACCCGCGCGAGTAGGTGCCCTCGGCGTCTCGCTCAAACGTCGTTGAAAGGTTAATCGGCGACGAAACCGCGCCGGTCGCCGGATCAATCGTATGCCCCGCATGGACAGCTAAAGTCTCAATTCTCATTGTGGTTTACTTTTCGAACGGACGCTACGGGTTGCAAATGCGGTTGTCGAACTTATGGTGTTGCGGCTTCGGGGTTAACTCACGAACGGTTTCGGGGTTGACGGCTCCATTTGCCCAGCGCCAAATAGCAACTGCTTTTGGCGACCGACCGGCCTAGCGTGTTTATTTCATGATTATCTACGACGACGACGTGTTTCGAATGGCGTGTGACCAGTTTCAGGTCATTGCCGATTACTTGAGTATCGACAAAAACGACCGCGAGCGGTTGATGTATCCAAAGCGCGCAATCGCCGTAACTCTCCCAGTGCACATGGACGATGGGAGCACGAGAACCTTCCAGGGTTACCGTGTTCAGCATCACTTGACCCTCGGGCCGACCAAGGGTGGAACTCGCTTCGCACCATCCTTGTCCATGGGCGAAACCGCTGCGCTGGCCATGTGGATGAGCTGGAAGTGTGCGCTGTCCAATTTGCCGTACGGCGGAGCCAAAGGCGGAGTTACGGTGGACCCAGCGAAATTGTCGCGAAAAGAGCTGGAAGCGGTTTCGCGCCGCTACATGCAGGAGATGATTCCGTTTGTCGGGCCGCACACCGACATCATGGGCCCCGACATGGGGACGAACGAGCAGGTCATGGCGTGGTTCATGGACACCTACTCAGTCCATCAAGGCTACTCTGTAAGTGAAATCGTCACCGGCAAGCCGGTGGCCATCGGCGGAACGGAAGGCCGACGCGAGGCAACCGGGCGCGGCGTTGTTTATCTGATAGAACGCGCGATGAACATGCTGAAAATGGATCCCGAAAAATGCACGGCGATTATCCAGGGATTCGGTAATGTGGGCTCAGTGGCTGCTCTCTCGCTCGCTTACAAGAGCGGTGTCAAAGTCGTTGGCATAAGCGACGCACACGCGGCGATCTACAATCCAAAAGGAGTAGATGTTCAGGCTGCCGAACAGCACATTTTTAAGAAAGGAACCCTGCGGGCGTTCGCCCAGGACGATCATGTCGATCCGAACGAGATGCTTACCATGCCGTGCGATATTTTGATACCAGCCGCGGTCGATCGCGTGATTAACGGAAAGAACGCGGGCCAGCTCAAGTGCCGTATCCTCGCCGAAGCCGCCAATGGACCAACCACACCGGAGGCAGACCTGATTCTGGAAAAACGCTGGGACGAAGTTTTTGTCATCCCAGACATCTTATGTAACGCGGGTGGCGTAATTGTTTCGTACTTCGAGTGGGTGCAGGGCCTGCAATCCTACCTCTGGACGGAAATCGAAGTGACCGACAAACTGTTCCGCATTCTGGAGCATTCGTTTGCGCAGGTGATCAAACGCGCGAAAGCGCATAAGATTTCTCATCGCACTGCCGCCATGGCCATTGGCGTCGAACGCGTTCTCAAAGCCAAAAAGGTGCGCGGTCTATTTCCGTGAGTCTTCGTTGTAGCCACGCCCCTGTGGGGCGTTGCAGTGTTCACGAGCAGCTGGACCCAGACGGCGCCGAGCGCCGTCGCTTCAGCGCGTGCATGTTTACACAACTATAATGAAATTTTCGCACAGCGAAGAAGATCGCGAGGGCAAACATCTCGACGTTCTCACTGACGAGGAGAATGGTTTGCGCATCGTTGTTTCCCGGCTGGGTGCGGAGTTGATCAGTCTTGCGAGAGTCAACGAGGCAGGGGAATGGACCGGCTTTCTTTATCGCGATAACGACCTATCGGCGCCAACTCAGGGATGGGCGAACCACGCAACGGTAATGGGTTATTATCTCCATCGCCTGAAAGATGGGCGCAGTTTGTACCGGGGACGCGAAATCAAAGGTGGCAATCACGGTTTTCTCCGCTCTAAAACGTGGCACTTCAGCGGCACTTCTCTTCAGGGAAGCGGCGCGTCATTGCGGTATTCGATAACGCCGAAGGATTTCTCAGTAGATGAATATCCGCTGAAGGTCAGCGTGAACCTCACGTACAAGATCGACGGGAATAAAGTTGGCGTGCTTTTCGAGTTTCGAAACGAGGAGCCCGAACTGGATGCGCATCTTTCGTTTGGTTTGCATCCTGGCTTTGCAGCGACGTCCTTTGAAACTTTTCATCTTCAAATGCCTCGGGGTTTTTATCGCCGTCACTTTTCGCCGGGAAATTATCTTTCGGGCGAGACGCGCGATATC
>JBKPRQ010000084.1:0-19845 GCA_046734635.1 Verrucomicrobiota bacterium | reverse complement strand
AACGCGTCGGGATAAAGCGCGATCGGCGCCACCAAAGAATCCAATTGGTCGTTAGGAATCTTGGGAGCTTCCTCGGTAGTGGCCATTTCCTGCGATTCGGCCTGCGGTGCCTCCTGCGCCTGGACCAGAAAAGAGCTCCATTGAAGCGACGCCACGGACAGGATGGCGATCACGCCGTGAAGTGCTCGTCTGGGAAATCTGGATCGAGAGAATTGTAAGTTCATAAATTTCAGCCTTTCTTTGCCAGTGGCATTTTTCCATCCAACATCAGCTAAGTTTGTCGCATATGCGTTGCCGGGGAAATAGGACCTTGGTGCTATGTTCTCCGAACCTAGGAAGTGACCGGTCCTGGCGTGTTTGGACCTAAGCTGGCTTCGTCATTTCTGGACGAAGCAAGCAGCGCGGCTGAGATCGTCGGTGCCGATCGGCATTGCGAAACTTGGCGTAGCCGATTGCGTTGCTGACTGCGCCCGGCTCCGCGTACCACTGCCGACCGAATGGCAGCACATCGGAAATCAGATCGACGCCGCAATGATCTTTGCGCGGACGGACTGCGTAAACATGCACAGCGGTTGGCTGCAGCACATGGTTAGCCGAGATGTGGTCATCGCATTGATTTGCCCGCCGTCAGTTCTAGCCGCTTTTTTTCTTTAGCTATCTCCGCCTTCAGCTTAAACGCCCGTCTGTAAACGAAGGAATAATAGATAACTACGGCAGTCCCAATAATGCCGAAGACCCAAACAAGCGGCCAGCGCGGAAACAACTGTTTTCCGGTCGCGGCAAGCACCAAAGCCGATATTAGGAAGATCGAGAGTCCGGCGATCATCGCCGCGTAAGTTTTCGGCGCTCGTAGGGCCACTCCGCGGGTTGCTAGTTGGTATTCCATTTCGAGCTGTCGGAGCTCATCGGATTTTTTTATGGGTGGGTCGGAGGTCTCGGCAGTGACTGGCTCCATAAATTCGGCTCCGCAATCGGGATTCGAACATTTGGCAACTCCGGCACCGAGTTCTTTCCCGCAATCCGGGCAGTCTTTCATACGTGAGTCCCACTCTTCGAATCTCAGAAATTGCTTTTAGGGGTAACTGCGAGGTGACGCGAGCAAAATTCACCAATCTTTGAAATAGCCTTTGTGCTCGTGCGCTTCGATCACGTCGCAACGTCGTCGTAATGTCGAATCACGCCATCGCGTGATCGACTGTGGAATGTCGCGTAGCCAATTGTGTTCCCGACCGTGTTCGGTTAACCCGTGCGCTGGCGTTCGATCTTTTTGGGGCCATCTGAAATTTAGCGAGCTAGGCGACCGTGTCATATCAGAATGAAACAAATCCAGTAATAAGATGAAACGCGACGTCAAAATCAATGCCTCTTGTAGGCCGCGCGTTTTCGCCGCAACCCGCATGTGCTGTTCTGACTGGCATAGCGTAGATTGTTCTGACTAATAGATGGCTGCCTCGCTAGGATTCGAACCTAGACAGAGAGATTCAGAGTCTCTAGTGCTACCATTACACCACGAGGCAAAAAACCGGCTCAAAAGCTAATGCGAAATCCGCGCTAGAAAACCGAAATTCCGCTCTTGAAATCTGCACGAATAAAAGAATGACGAAATCCGAATGACAAAGCTCGAAAGAATGACGAATGATCAAATGACAAACCTTGATGATGTCACTTCTTCGACATTTGTGCTTCGTCATTTCAAGCTGATTTCCTCGCCTTCGCGCGCAGCGTCCACCTCGAGTTCTTTTCCGCGTTCGCGAATTAGTCGCCGTGCGTCCTCCACCATGGCATCCACCCTTGTGTCATCGTGACTTGGATCGTGATGAAAAATTAGAAGTCTGTGGACTTTCGCATCGAGCGCGAGCGAAACGGCGCTGGAAACCGATCCGTGCCCCCATCCGATGTGACGTTCGTACTCGGTGTCGGTGTATTGCGCGTCTAGAATCAAAATATCGCTGTCGTGAAGAAACTTGGCCAGACCGATCCGCTTCTGTTCCCCGGTCTTTTTTGCTTCTTCCGGACTCATGTCATTGGCCTTTGGTGAGTGTAGAAACCGATAAGGCTCGTGGTCCGGGAGGAAAGCAATTGAACCGGCGCTGGTGAACAGTCGATAGCCAGCACAGACTCCCGGATGATTTACAAACCGGGCGCGCACTTGCACTTTGCCCACGGAAAACTCCATCTCCGTTAGTTTCTTAATGTCGATCCGGGCGGAAAGTTCGCGCATCGCGATTGGGAAAAAGGGCGCCTTCATCGGTTCGGCCATGATTTTTCCAAAGCTCGTATCGACGCCGTCGTAGCCACGTACACAAATTTCATTTTTCTTTTCGTATGCCGGGGCAAAGAAGGGCAGTCCCTGGATATGATCCCAGTGAGCATGTGTGATCAACAGCGAGAGCTTGATGGGTCGAGACTGGAATTCTTTTTCCAACGCGATTCCAAGCGAACGAATCCCGGACCCCGCATCGAGCACAATAATCTCATCATCCGCTCGTACTTCGACGCATGTGGTGTTGCCACCGTAACGCAATGTCCCGGGTCCCGGTACCGAAATGGAACCGCGCGTTCCCCAGAACTTGAGTCGTGTGGACGAGGCTGGAACGCTAGGCATGGCGCGAGAGCGCCCGACTTTGACACGCGTTTTTGACGAAACCAAGCGTTTTTAGCCCTCAGTGGTAGGAACATCGCGCTGCGATGTCCGGCCGCCGCAGCGCGGCGTCCCTACCTAAAAGAAAATTGGAATGATCAAGATCGCCAGAATATTCACGACTTTGATCATGGGATTGATCGCAGGGCCGGCAGTATCCTTGTAAGGATCGCCCACAGTATCGCCGGTCACCGCTGCGGCATGCGCGAACGAGCCTTTGCCGCCCAGATTTCCCTCCTCGATAAATTTTTTCGCGTTATCCCATGCGCCGCCGCCGGATGTCATGGCAATGGCAACGAATAGTCCGGTGACAATCGTTCCCACCAGCAGACCTCCGAGAACGACTGGACCTAACTGCGGGATTACCGCCACACCCACCACGAAGACCAGCGGCAGCAGCGCCGGTACAATCATCTCGCGCAAGGCAGCCTTGGTCACGATGTCCACGCACGTGCCGTACTCAGGCGTGTCCTGACCGGTCATGATGCCCGGATGCGCCTGCAGTTGCCGCCGCACTTCGCGTACAACCGCGCCGGCGGCTTTGCCTACCGCATCCATGCTGAAGGCAGTGAAGACGAACGGAAGCAATCCTCCGAGGAACAAGCCGATGATTACCTTCGGGTCGGTAAGCGAAAACTCGAACACGAACGGATGGCCGTTGCGTGTCAGGTGGTCTTTAAGCTCCTGTACATATGAGCCGAACAAGACGAGGGCGGCCAAACCGGCTGAGGCAATCGCGTAGCCTTTGGTCACCGCTTTCATCGTGTTGCCCACGGCGTCGAGTTGATCGGTGACGTTGCGTACTTCCTTCGGCAGATTGCTCATTACTGCTATGCCGCCGGCATTGTCGGTAATCGGACCGAACGAATCGAGCGAGATGATGATGCCGGCCATGGACAACATCGCCATCACAGCGATAGCGATTCCGTAGAGTCCGCCAAAGTGAAAACTCAACAAGATAGCGATCGCGATAAAGCCTACTGGCAACGCGGTGGCGTGCTGACCAACCGCCAGTCCGGCAATGATGTTTGTCGCATGGCCTGTCTCTGAGGCGCGGGCAATTTTTTGCACGGGCCGGTGATGCATCGATGTGTAGTAATTGGTGATCACAACGACAACAGCGGTCATGATGAGTCCGACTACCGACGCCCAGTACAATTGCGTGGGTGAGCGCAACTGTCCGTTCACCACGATGCCGGTCGGAAACAGGTAGTGCGTGGCTGGCCAGAAGAGAACGGCCGAAATGATTGCACTGGTCACCACACCACCCATCAGGACGTTCGCTGGTTTGCCACCGGCGAAGTTTACGAACAGAACGCCGAGAATTGCGCCCAACACGGAGATTCCGCCGAGCACGAATGGATAAACCACGGCCGCTGGATTCCCGGGCAACGTGAGCGCGCCAACCAGTATCGCGCCGATTAAGCTCACTGCGTAGGTCTCGAAGACGTCCGCGGCCATGCCGGCGCAGTCTCCGACGTTGTCGCCGACGTTATCCGCAATCGTAGCGGGATTGCGCGGATCGTCCTCTTCGAGGCCCTTCTCGATCTTGCCAACCAGATCTGCGCCGACGTCGGCCGCCTTGGTGTAAATGCCGCCGCCAAGCCTCGCGAACACGCTAATAAGACTAGCCCCAAGAGCGAGGCCCACCAGGCTGCTGACCGCCATCTGCGGCCCGGCAATATGTGAGACCACGGTGTAGAAAATCGACACCGCCAGAAGTGCGAGTCCCACGACGAGAAGACCTGTGACAGCCCCGCCGTTGAATGCCATTCGAAGTGCTTTGGTTATCGACACGCTTGCCGCTTGCGTCGTGCGGACATTAGCTATGACCGCAATGCGCATTCCAATGTAACCCGCCGAAAGCGAACAGAACGCACCGATCAAAAAGCCAATCGCCGTGGCGCGATCTTTGAAAATAAAAAGCAAAATAAAAATGATTACTGCGATAGCGCTGATGGTGATCACCTGGCGATTCAGATACGCCTTCGCGCCTTCCTGAACCGCGCCGGAGATCTGTCGCATCCGCTCATTGCCAGCGGGCGAACGAACCACTATGGCAATCAAAACGAACGCGGCCGCGAGTCCGATCACCGCGCACACCATTGATAGTGGCACCCCCGCGTTGAGAATCGTTAGGCCAAGTAAAAGACTCATAATGCTCCGGGCTGAAAGTCCGGGACTTTAGTGGGTTTTCATCTACTGGCAATTCGTTATTTGCGGTTTGTAGATTGTCATCCCGAACGAAGTGAGGGACCTCACACAGACTGGTTGATCACCCAAATTAGATCAGAAACGCAAATTGCACATGTGAGGTCCCTCGCCCTCTTGGAGCTTGGCGTGACCGAGGCTCTCTACAATTCGAAAAATGTCCGCAAACGGTGCAGGAAGGTCGCCCGATATTCGCGTTCTTTTCTTGAGCTCTGGCTGTGGGAAACCGCCTCTTTCAGTAAACCTTCAGTTTCCATTTTCCGCTTCGCGAGCAATTCGCTGAGCCGTTCGAGGCAATCGGGTGCTGCGCGTAGCAGTTCTGCCATTACCGGCTTGCCAATCTCCATGACCTGGCAATCGGTCTCGGCCCGCACCGTTGCTGTCCGACGCTCGCCAGTGAGAAGAGACATTTCGCCAAAACAGTCGGGCGCCTTCAAGGTGGCCACGGGAATTGAGCTGCCATTTTTCGAGATCGACACTTCGGCTGCGCCTCGCAACAACACAAACATGGAGTCTCCCTCGGCGCCTTCTCTGATAACACGCTCGCCGCGGCCAAAGTGACTGACTTGCGATTGCTGCACCAGGCTGTCAATCTGTTCATTCGACAAGCACTCGAACAAAGCTTCCGAACGCAAGATCGTCCGGGCTTCCTGGTATTCTTCCTGTCCGGATGCGGCTGCTTTGCGTTCCACTTGCAACGTGCGAATCGGGAAGGGGATGGCGATCCCCTGGCGTTTGAGCTCATACCAGACGTTGGTGCGCACTGAATCGTTGGTCTCGTTGATTTTAGCGTGATTGCCCATGTAGAACTTGATCTCGTAGATCACAGCGAAATCCGCAAAATCGACGAGAAAAACTCTTACTGGAGGATCGGCCAAAACGTTCCGCGCACTTTGTGCAGCGCGTACCAACGCGTCTTTCACGCGATTGGGTGGATTCTTATATTCAACTCCCACGCGAATGCGCATCGCATGGACTTCCGTCGGATAGTGCAGATTGACGATCTGATGGCTAACCATCTCGTTGTTTGGTATGTCGAGATAGATGTCGTCATTCGTACAGAGCCGAGTGGAACGCCAGTTGATCTCGCGCACTTCGGCGTAGGTGTCGCCTACCTTCAACCAATCACCGACTTTGTAAGGGCGATTAATCTGAATCGATATGCCCCCAATAATGCCGGCGAACAGATTCTGTCCGGCGAAGCCCAGGATGATTGCAATGACTCCTGAACCCGCAAGCAGCCCTTTCAACTGGGCTTCGGCGTGATAGCCGTAGCTCAGGACTAATAGCAGGACGATCAGAAAAATGATTCCGCTGGCAACCTCACGCAGGAAATGCGGAATCGGCGTCTGTCGTTTCTTTTCGAAATAAAGGTCCCAAACGTACCGATTCACCAATGCAACTACCAGCGCAGTGCTCAACAAGATCACCGCCGCGCCAACATGATTTCGCCATGAGGCATGAACACCGTAAACAGTGATGGCGGCGTAGAACGCCAGAATCAGGCAGAAAAGGCGAAACAGCAGGCCGAGGCGCACTCCGGCGCGCCGTTTTAAAAATCGGCCGATGACCAGCGCGATAAAGAACGTTCCAACAAATACCAGCGCCGTAATGGCAGCGTGTTCTGCTTCCGACAGTCCGCTAAACATCGGACCGACAGTATATCAGAAGAGAACCCTTAGAACAGCATTCTTGTGCCAACGGTCGAGGTGGATCGGCTTCTCCTGAAAATGCCAAGTCCGGCTCGGACCGATGGCAGAGAAGATTCGCCGAAGGCGCAAGTAACGGCTGCAAGCGGTTTTGGCTTGCCAGTGGGTTGAGGGCAACGCCTTCCACCGCGCGCAAAGATCACTCTATTTTGGCGCGATCACCAACCACGCCCAGCCCGCAAGAAAACAAAGACCGCCGATCGGTGTAAGTGCTCCGAGCCAGTGAAAATTTGTCAGCGCCATCACGTACAGACTGCCGCTAAAAATGATGATTCCAGCAAAGAGCAACCACCACGTGCTGCGATTCGCTGAACCGAAAAGCGCAAGCACCAGGAGCGCAAGTGCGTGAATGAAATGATAAAACACAGCCTTGTTCCAGACGTCGAGCATCCCGTTTGTTTCGAGTATTGGTTTGAGACTATGTGCCCCGAAAGCGCCTAGTGCGACGGCAAGAAAACAAAGCGCGGCTGCAATTCGAAAAAGTGAAATCGACATCTTGATTTGGTTAACGATTATTTCGAATGTGTTCGACGCGTCGCCAACTTGTTTTTGATTATTGGTGACAGATTTTATGACTGTTGAGCAAGCGTTGCTTTCGTTCACTTTAGCGGCCGGGTTACTAACCATCACTCCGGGGCTGGATACAGCTCTGGTGTTGCGAACGGCCGCAGTCGAGGGCAGGAAGCAGGCGCTGTTAGCTGGCATAGGCATCTGTTCCGGTTGCTTACTTTGGGGCGCTGCGGCTTCTTTCGGACTAAGCGCGTTGCTCGCCGTTTCCGGATTCGCCTATAACGTGCTGCGAATCGTGGGTGCTATCTACCTGGGTTATTTAGGAATTAAATTGTTTATTCACGCGTTCGCGTCCGCTTCTTCAAACAGCGCTGTCGGACCAGTCTTAGACGAAAATAGAGACGCAGATAGTTCGCGATGGCTGAAACGTGGTTTGTTGACGAACCTTCTCAATCCCAAGGTTGGCGTCTTTTATCTGAGCTTCCTTCCGCAATTTATCCCAGCGGGCGTTCAGGTTTGGTCGTTCAGCATTCTGCTGGCGCTGATTCATGCGGCGGAAGGGCTCCTTTGGTTTTTGCTGTTAACAAACGCGACTGAATTCCTATCGACCTGGCTAAGGCAACGTCGAGTAGTCATGGCGCTCGACAGCGCGATGGGCGCTATTTTTATAGGATTTGGTCTCAGGCTCGCATTCGAAAGGTCGCGTTGAGCGACGCGAGTTGAAAGTTCTCGCATGTAATCTAGTCACCGATTTATCTTCTTATTTCATGGCAGCCTGGTTTTGGTATGCGGTCGTTGCTGCTGTGCTTTATGGCGCGCACCAAATCTTCACGCGGATGGCCTCGGATCACATCGGTGAGGGCCTTGGAGGCTTTGTGGTTGAAGCGACTGCTGCGTTTTCGATCTTACTTTACCTGGCATTTCTCTTGTTGACGGGGCGTTGGAATCAGCAATCTAGCGCGCAAGGAATTGTTTATTCCGTTCTCACCGGCATCTGCGTTGGCGCCGGGACAATTGCGTTCTTTCTACTTTTTCAAAAAGGCGGTCCGCTTTCAGCCGTCCCCGCAATTCTGGCTGGCGGCGCGGCAATCATGGCCATCGCTGGTATCTTGTTTTTCCGCGAAGCGCCATCATGGCAGCGAATCATAGGCGTTGCGTTCGCGATCTTGGGATTATTTTTGTTGCGAAAATAGAAATCGATTTGTGCTCATTTCGTAAGGAGCTGTAATCCGATGTAAGCCATCGCGTGGGTGTTTCCCACAATATCGCGTCCACCAGAGAAGAGCAGGTTGAGATGGGTGCTCATCTTCCATGTTCCGCCGATGTTGAACGCAAAGTCGGAACCGCCGTCACGTTCTTTCGGTGAATTACCGAATAACTCGACACCAAGCGTCAGTCGATTATTGATTTGACGCTCTAGCACTGCGCCGGCGTAAAAGTAATCGCGTGATTCAGCGGCGGTTTGCCACAAATAGCCGACGTTGCCGTAGACGGTCCACTTTTCCCAACCTTTCTGCACAACTAGCGGCAGCACGAATGCTGTGCGGCCTTGGCCTAGTCCACGCGACTCGTTGCCGGTTGGAATTAACAACTGCGGATAAACACCGATTTGAACTTGCGACTGTTCGTTATTGAAAAAACGCCACTTCACTCCGATCAATGAATCGCCGGGGCCCGCTTGCGTGCCGTTGCTCTCCTTCACGATTTCGATTGGAAATTCTAACTTCAGCTGGATATCCGGTAGTCCGTAATTCAGGTCGAACAGCGGCGCGTCCATCTCGGTTTTGCCCGGTGTGCGTTCGAGAATGAACGGAACATTGATTTCCCATCCGCCGGGCGGCGGCGGTTCCGGATCGTCCGTCACAAATGGCGGACCGGCTTGCGAGAAATGGGTGGCTAGCAACAACCAGATGCCGAGTACGCCGCAATGAACTTTCATTTGATTACCCGGGGGGCCGCCTGAGTGCCGTGCCGGTGCTATTTATGCGTCACCTTCAAAATGCGACCTTCAGCTGGATCAATCAGGTATGCGGTTTCGCCCTTACCAGCGATCACGCCGCGTGCGCCCTTGACCGTTGGAACAGTCGCTTTCAGATGAAATTTTCCACTATCGTCCACTTCGGCGATGGTCAGCGTTGCAGCTTGAGATGCCGCCGCGTAAAGGACTTTTCGTTCGGACGAGTAGTCGATGTTGTCCAAGCCAGGACCCGTTGAAATTGAGTCGATCACTTTTCCACCGTGACCAGCATCGATGTTTACAACGTGATCCCCGCAGGCGACAAATAGGAAGCGTCGGGTGCTATCAAACGCTAATCCCTGCAAATCGCTGCTGCCGGGGTTCCATTTCGCGACGATCTTGTGCGTCCGCGCGTCGATTGCGACGGTCGCGCCAGTCTCTTCAATGTTTGTGTAAAAAAGCCTGCGCTGATTATCCACAGCGTAACCTTCGGCCAAATTCTCCAACGGAATTGTTGCTTTCTGCTTCAGCTGCAGCGGATCGGAAACGTCGAAGACCGCGAGCGCTCTCGCTGCGGTGCCATCCCCTGCTTTGGGCCGCAGTGTGATCCAGAGCTCGCGCGTCGCTGCAACGTAAACAACTCCGTCCGGCGTCACAGCGCCATCCATCGGCACACACTGGCCGCGCGCAAGCGTCTTCGGATTGACGATGCAAAGTGTCGCATCCCCGCGGTTCCCAATGTAAACAACTCCATCTCCTATACTCGCCGCCGTCGGTCCCACGGTAATCTTTCTTCCGCGCCGCTCGATTTCACCGGTTGGGAATCCTGTGATCCGCGAGATAGCATCTGTTGTTTCGTCGATGACATCCACGCTGCCGGTGTTGCTCGACGGCACCCATAATTTTCCTGTCGCGCGGTCGTAGGCGAAGTAGTCCAGCGCTACCGGCCCACTCGCTCCCGATAAATTAATCGGTTTGACCACATAATTCGTATCCACTGAACCACCTTGCATTGAAGTCAAAGCGATTTGTATCCATGCGATTACGGCGGACTTTATGAATTTGGAATTACCGTTCATCGAATCTGGTTACTTCCAGCGTGTTCGACGCATCGCCAGCTGCGTTTTCAGCCCGTTCAAGGCTAATTGTCGACCCTGGCGGATCGTTTTCACATAGAAAATCGTTCCAGCGATTCCAAGGGCTGCTGCTCCGAGAAAATTTAGGGCCGGTCCGAGTTTCCATAGATACGCGCCAAGGATTGCTCCGGTGCTGACGATTGAATCGCGAACAAGGTAGTACGCGCCGATGATTTGCCCGCGTCTTTCCGGTTCAGAGTAACCGATGATGAGCGCCTTGCGTGAAGTATCTCCAAACTCTTTCAGACCGCGAACGGCGAACGCGACAACCAAAGCTGAGAAGCTTCGGGACATGAGCAGACTGATTGGGAACAAGGTGAACATGACGAACGTTGCAACAACGAAAGGTTCGCGACCGTACTTATCAGCAAAATATGAGCTGGGAATGATGCACACTGTAGCGGCAACCATCTCAATGGCGATAAGCACCCCAACTTGCTCCCCATTAACGCCAATGTAATCCATCGCAAAGATCACAACCCAGGCATAGGGAATGCGTTCGCAAAACCGGATCAGGATGTCGCTCAATAGCAACCGGCGCAACGGCGAGTTAAACTCGCGCAGGCTCCGCCAAAAATTCCAGCGCCGGTGCGCCGCCACTTCTTGCTTGGCCTCCTCGCGCAATTGCCGTTGCGCGAAAACCGTAATCGTGGAGAGAAGAATCGAAATGATAAGAGCGATGCGCACCCCGCCGACGATCCCGAAGCGATCGATCAATATCCCGCCTAAGATCGGGGCGATCATAATGGGCAATCGTTTGACGACCATCTGAACGCCCACACCCATCGAGTGGCGGTTGGCTTCGAGTGCAGCGCCGACCAGCGAAAACGTCGCTGGCAAAGAAAAACAAGTCCATGAAAGAAAGAGAAACATTCCACTGATCACTGCAGCCCAATGCGGAACAAGCAGGACGAGCGCGTACCCGGCAATTGAGACTACATTGAAAATGATGAAGGCTCGGCGATGTCCCCAAATATCCACAAGCACTCCGCCGGGGTATGCGTAGATCGCACCGAGCAAGGTGCGCAGGGCGTCGTAAAGACCGATCACAAAAACCGTCGCACCGACCGCTTGCAGGTACTTCGGCACGAAACGCATCCAAAGTTCTTCGCCAGCGCCAATGACAAAAATGGCGACGAGCAGGATAACCAGATTGCGTTTAAGCCCGAAAAAATCAGCTAGCTTGCCGTAGCGACTTACCGGCGGCTGACTCGGCGTTTGCATTCTGCGTAAAGCGCGTCGTAAACGATAAATTCGCGCTCGAGGATTTCATGATCGCTCAATCCGAGCGCGCCAAAGCCACTGGCGATCCAGCGCAAACCTTCTCCGGCCGGATGCGGATTGCGCGGCTGCGAGTCGGCGGCGCGAACAATTTCACCGAGTAAACCTAGCGCTGGATCGGTTAGGCCATATTTTTTCAGCATCGAATTGAAGGAAACATCTTCACCGTGATGCCCGAGCTCGCAGTTCGGAACGTCAAAGACGATTCCCTCGTCGATCTCTGTCCAGTCAGTGTTGTGCGGAAGGAAAATAAACTCAGCTTCCGGGTCGACAAAATGCTGGATCAGCCAGGGACAAGCGACCCGGTCGACTTTGATTTTTTCACGAGTAATCCACTTCATCACTTCACGCCGCAAAATCGAAATCGGTGCCGATGCCGTCTGCTAGCGCCCTTTCGTAAACCGCCGCTGCAGCCACAGCGTCCTCAATGGCAATGCCGGTGCTATCGAAAACAATGATTTCATCGTCGCAGGCGCGGCCGATTTTTTGGCCGGCTACGATTTCGCATAGCTCCGCGTAAACATCTTCCTTCCTCATGAGGCCTTGAGCGATCGCGTCATGCACATCGCCTATGGCGCAGGATTGCCCCAAACTGTCGACCACAACCTTTGCCAAGCTGATTAATGCGGAATCGATTTCCTGTTTGTGTTCAGCGTCCGCGCCCACTGCTGCGATAAAAGTGCCCGGCCGGACATCTTCTTTGCGAACGAGGAATTCATTCGCAGTTGTACAGGTGATACAAATATCGCTCTTCCGAATCGCGCCTGCCAAAGCAGATACTGGTTCGATGTCGATTTTTAGCTCGGGCGAAAGTTCGTTTTTGAAATTAACCGCTGCGCGCTCGTTTGCATCGAACGCATAGATTTTCGTCAACGGTAAAACCAGAAGAACGGCGCGAAGCTGTGCCCGGCCCTGCTGTCCGCAGCCACAGATCGTTGCGACTGATGAATTCCCTCGGGCTAGATATTTTGCTGCGACTGCTGAAGCGGCGGCGGTACGTTTAAGTGTAATGTCGCTTGAATCGAGGACCGCCAGCGGGACACCGTTTTCCGCGTCAAACACGACAATCAAACCTAGAATAGTTGGCAAACCGAAGCGCGCGTTGTTGCCCGGGAAGTTGGCGTTGAGTTTCGCAACGAGATAGTTCTTCTCCGCCGGTAACAGGCCGGCTTTAACATGTAGTCCGCCACTGGGAGCCTTTACTCCAAGAATTTCAGGCGCTGGAATCTTTCCCTCGCCTTGCAGCCGGAAAATTTCGTGTACGGCTTTGATGCAGTCGCGCAGACTCAGCAGGCCTTCGATATCGCTGCGACGCAGTAAGAGTGTTCTTTCAAACTGCATTCGGCTCTTCGACGAATTCCGAGATTTCTGTGCCGGGCGGAACCTCAACCGGAGTACGTCCACGACAAAAAATTCTCGCTCCCGCTTGCCCTTTCAGCGTGACGGTGCCGTCATTGCACAACAACCAGGCTCCTTCGCGAATGGCCACGACCGGTGTGTCATTTTCTTCGAGAAATTGGAGAATTCGTTCTTCCTGGGTTTCTCCCATGTGGGTGGAATTCGGGTCGGGATCGAGATAGTGAGGACTAATCTGAAAAGGCACCAAGCTCAGTGAATCGAACGAGCGTGGCTGAACAATTGGCATGTCCTTCGTGGTTTTGATTGTCGGCCCTGCAACGTTTGAACCGGCGCTGCTACCGATGTAAGGCGCGCCGCTATCTACCTTCCGGCGAATGGCTTCAACAAGATCAAGATCCTCAAGAGTCTTGAGTAGTCGGAAGGTGTTACCTCCGCCGATAAAAATTGCGTCTGTCTCTTCGACTGCTTTCTGTGGAACCGCTTTTTCGTGCGCGGAGTCAAGAGCATAACCCATGGCTTCAAACCGCTTCCTGGCCGTGGCGGTGTAAGCGTCCCGATCATGTAGAGCGAAGGGAAAAAATAGTACGCGTCCTGCACCGTTGAGGAACCTTTTGATCTCGGATTCGACATGATCGAGATAGCCGCGCCCGTAAACGGTCGAGTTACTTATAAGCAAGACTCTATCGCGTAATCTCATGCTGTCTTGCTCAACGAAGATTCGCTCAATTTTGCAACGGTGAACTTACGCCAAGCAGTCCACCAATCAGAAATCCGCCTTTGATAGCCTGGGCAAGATCTTTAGCCGCGCCTCTACCCCAATAATGGAAGAACATGATCCGCGGCTCTTCGTGCGTCATGTGCTGATGGATTGCGACGATGTTGACCTTTTCTTTGAGCAATGATTTCAAAACCGGTTGCAGTTCGTCTTCGGTTACGGCGAAATCGCCATCCACGATTGCGTTGTCATCGCTGCCAGCGAACGCCGCCCACGTGTTGACGCCCATATCTTTATCGATGGTGACCTCATACATTTTTGCCGGTCGACCGATTGTGAATTTCACCATTCCATCTTTCGATTCGCCTTGCAGACCGAAGATCTCGTTCAGAGGCGCAGCAGTGATGGAATTCTTCTCAGGCAGCGAGCCGTTTGCGGCTGCAGAAAACGAGTTAGCGGGTTTCGCGGCTTTGCTGCGGATCGCCTTCGCGGCGTCGTAAACTCCCCTAATCGCGCTGGCTAACTTCTCCACAGTGCCTTCGCCTTCGATGTGCATGAAAAAGGCTTTCGGTTGATCGAAGAAGAAATGATTATGCAAGGCGGTAACGTTGAGTCCCCTTTCAAGGGCGGCCGACATTGCGGCATTCACTTCGTCTTCAAATAGAACGGTGTCGCCCATGACGATCGCGCCGTTTGATGTCTCTTTGAACGCTGCCCACGTACCCAGTCCCATGAACGGCGGCATATTCCAACCGTCCACAACGACTTTCACGTCATTGCGCGGAAAGGTAATTTTATAGACGCCCTCTTTTTCGTTGAGCTTGCCTTTTAACCCGGTGATTTGATCAATTTTCCCTGTATCGAGCGCAGCTGACGCGATATCCATTGTTGCGCAAGAAATTGCGCAAATAAGGAGCAGCGGTTTGTTCATTTATCAGTGACTGGCTCTGGAGCCGTTACGTCGCTCCAGAGCCATTGATCATGTTTCTTGAGCAGTCTTAGTGTTTCTCGCCCTTTTCTTTGTGTTCTTTGGCCTCATTGTGTCTGCTTAGGACTTTGCCAGTGGCATCCATCTCTACGCCGGTCTGTTTGCCGTTCTTTTCGATGACGGCCTCGAAGTTGGCGCCTTCTTTTTCCCAGCGAACGATTGTTCCACCTTTTGCCTCGGCCTGAGCAGCTTGCTGCACTACCGCTGGTACATCAGAGCTGTTAATAGTTTGCTCTTCGTGTTCCTTTTCTTTTGCTTGCGCGGTCATGCCTAATGCGAGTCCGGCGCTTACGATTGTAGTAACCACTAGGTTCCTTCGTTTCATTGTAATCTGTTAAACCTCCTCGATTGATGATTGCTTTATGCTCTTTCGAAGACGAAACCCCGCTTGGATGTAAGTGCAAATATTATTTGCAATACATATTACATGATTCAGCATGGATGCGATGAAAACGGCCTCGTGGCTATTGTTGCTGTTCAGTCTCCCAACGAATCGCAATACAGAGCGAGTCGCGGTATGGCGGCGTTTGAAAAAGCTGGGCGCTGTCCAGATCACGACCTCGACCTACCTGCTGCCTGATCAGCCGGCGCAATACGAACAGTTCCAATGGCTCGCGCAGCAGATCCGGGATTATGGCGGCGATTCCACCCTGGTTCGCGCCCGTGAAATTGAAGGCCTGACCAGGGAGAAAGTCGTCGCGATGTTTAACGATGTTCGCGCAAAGGACTATGCCGAGCTGCGAAAATCGCTCCAAGGATTCATCGCGCGTCAAAGAAAAATGGATGCCGAAATGGTAACGACAGAACTTGAGCGGTTCACCCGCCAGTTTCGTGAAATTCGCAAAGTAGATTTTTTCGATAGCCCGCGCGGACACGATACCGCGATGCTCTTACGTCGCGCCGCAGGACCAAGACGCGCGCCGCAACCGAAAACGCTCGACGCCAGGCAATATCAGGCGAAAACCTGGCTGACGCGCCCGCGACCGGAGATTGACCGTGTGGGATCCGCGTGGCTGATCTCAAAGTTTATCGATCGCAAACCTAAATTTGTTTTTGCCTCCAATATGGACGCTTTTCCAAACGCGATCCCATTCGACATGCTTGACGCGGAGTTCTCGCATCAGGGGAATTGCTGCACGTTCGAAACGTTGCTCAGGCGTTTTGCGATTTCTGACAAATCGCTCGCCAAGATCGGTGAGATGATTCACGACGCCGATTTGGACGACGCACGGTTTCAACGAGTGGAGGCGGTCGGAATCGATCGCGTGCTCAAAGGCTGGGCGAAGGAAGGTTTATCTGACCAGGAGATTCTGCGAAAGGGCTTCGACTGCTTCGATGCTCTTTACGCGTTTCTGCGGCGGCGATGAACCACGCTCAACAGAACGAATCCAACGCGGATCATCATATGCCGTCGTGGCGCGAAGTATTTCTTTATTTTCTCTTTCTCGGTTTTATCAACATCGGCGGTCCGGTTGCGCAAATCACCATGATGTTCAATCACATGGTGGAAAAGCGTCGGTGGCTGTCCAAAGATCGCTTCGTTAAGATCATGGCTTTTTGCCACATGCTTCCAGGACCGGAGGCGCTCCAACTGGCGATCTATGTCGGTTATCTGAAACGCAAACTGTGGGGCGGCATTCTGGCGGGCCTTACTTTCATTTTGCCGGGCGCGATCACGATGATCGTTCTGAGCTGGCTTTATGTTAAGTACGGCGCGCTGCCACAGGTGACGAACACACTCTACGTTTTGAAACCAGCGGTGCTTGGCATCATCGCAGCCGGTATTATCAAACTCGGACGCGCTGCAATTCGGAATTCTTTCCTCGCAGTTCTATTGGTCGGCGCGTTTTTGGGGATGCGGTTCGCAGGAATCAATTTTCTGCTGATTCTTCTGATCGCCGGCGTGTTGAATCTGATTGTCGAGCAAGGTTCGACACTGTTTAAGAAGACTGCGCCGACCGTGTCGGCGATGATTGGCGGGATTGGTCTGTTACTTCCGCTTGGCGAGTCGCGTTTGCTCCAAGTCGCCTGGCTGTTTCTGAAGACCGGATTACTGAGTTTTGGCGGCGCCTACGCGTCGCTCGTCTTTGTGCAACGTGGAGCAGTTACGCAATATCATTGGCTTTCCGACGGCCAGTTGCTCGATGGTGTGGCTCTCAGCGTCGCAACGCCCGGGCCGTTCATGTTGTTCACAACATTCGTTGGTTATCTCGCCAGCGGTGTCCCCGGAGCAGTGTTAGCGACGTTCTTTGTTTTTTTGCCGTCATTCATTTTTGTAATCGCCGGCGTGCATTACGTCGAAAAATTCCGCGAGAATCGACCAATTCAGGCATTCCTCGCCGGGGTCAGTGCCGCGGTCGTGGGCATCATCGCCGTTGTGTCGCTGGACTTGATTCCCGAAGCCCTTGTCGACTGGCCCACTGTCGGTGTCGCTGTGATTTCCTTTCTTCTGATCGCTTTCCTGAAGCGCGATGTCGCTTTGGTAGCCGTTGGAGCAATGCTCGGTGGAATTATGTACTCGAGCATCCGCGTGTACACGTGAAAAACGGCGCTCCAAGTCAGCGACCACGGTTGCAATCACCTAGAAGCGCGAAGGCGGCGAAGACGATGTCACAGACAATCCATCTTCGCCGCGCTTCCACCCCAAATCGCGTTTAGGACAAACGCGATTCCACCCAAAGATCAGTATTTCGCGCCCTTTTCTTTGTGCTCTTTGGCTTCGTTGTGCTTGCCTAGCAGCTTGCCATTGGCATCTATTTCCAGGCCGATTTGTCTGCCCTTCTTCTCGATGACGGCTTCAAAGTTGGCGCCTTCTTTTTCCCAACGCACAATAGTTCCGCCGTGGGCTTGTGTCTGAGCGGTCGACTGCACCGCGGCAGGAACTTCAGAACTGTTGACAGTCTGTTCCTGATGTTTCCCTTCTTGCGCAGCCTGTGCAACTCCAAGTGACAGGCCAGCCGAAGCACAGGCTACCGTTATTAGATTTCTTGTTTTCATGTTCGTTAAACTTTGACTGCTAAATTCCGCGTCTTGTTCGAAAACTGATTGCTCGCTGGCGTAGAAAAACGCCGCGCAAAATTAACTCGCGCTACTGACTGTCAGGTAGAACCTGACAAACGCGCGCACTCCGTTTCGTAATCTCCAATTAACTTCACGATCTTGGATTGAAACGTATCCTGCGCTGCGTAAACGGTACCAATCGCGTCGGCGAACGTCTTTTGCTTGAGTTCTTCTTCAATCGTGAGGCTGAGTTCGGCAAGCTTCTCTATGTTTGCCCGCGAATGAAACTCCAGCTCTTTAAGTTTGGAGAGGACTACGAGCGATTTCTCCAGCTGTGTCGGTTCTGATGGTTGCGTTGGCTTCGGAGCTTCGGCCTGCAGCGCAGTACTCTCGGTGGGAGTCTTCGCTTCTTCAGTTTGGATGTTCGTGGCACGCTTCGGTTTAGCAGAGCGAGCCTTTGGAGCATCCTTGTGCTTATGATGCTTTTCCTGGCTGACTTTTTTCGCGTGCGCGACGTTTCGTGGATCTCCCATGACCTTATTGACGGCTCTCAAAGGCGCGGCGGTCGTATGTCGCAACCCGATTGCGGAGGTTTCGGAAGATAAAAGTCCCCGCAAGAAGCCCGTCCGATCCCTCGAACAGGCGACCCAATCCACTAAGTCAGCTACCGGGAAAAACTCCCTGTCTGCCGGCAAGGAGTGCTCAAACCCGACTCACCCGATTAATACTTCTCAGTCTTTCCTTTTTGCTGGGCCTTCTCGGGATGAGTCCCCATGAACTTGCCGTTGGAGTCCACGCGGATCGCCATTTCCTTTCCGTCGCGGGTCACAACCGCATCGTAGCATTCCTTGCCCTTACGAGTTTCCTTTGCGACCCGAACAATCTGATCGTTCCCGGCTTTTTCCTTGATCGTGGTTTGTGCCTGGGACGGCAGATCCTTCATATCGACAGGAGTCTCTTCTTGAGCCTGCGCTGCGAGTCCAAAGATGAGGCTCGCACTGATAGTAAGTGCAGCAATTAGTTTTGTTGTCTTCATGGGCTGATTCCTTTTTTAATACCTGCCAAGGTACGTTCGAAGGTGACCGGAGATTTGCGCGTAGAAAAGTAATAGCGCGCAAACCACGCGTCGGACTTGGCCGCGCAAGAATCCACAATCAGTTCTCCATGCGATCAGCCTTCGACATGCGAATCAAATAGTACGAAGACTGAGGGCTTCGCTACGATGACCGGAATTGATTTTCTGATCAAGCGGATCAACCAATGGGGCCTGAAATGTATCTACGGCTATCCCGGCGACGGCATCAATGGAATCATGGGTGCACTCGATCCGTCGCCTGTGGCGAACGCGTGCTGCTTCCAAAAGTTCGAAGCGCATCGGGGGACACGCTCATTATCACAGACGGATTTAGTTGCCGCGAACAGATTCATCAGAATACCGATCGCCAGGCGCTCCATGTGGTGCAGGTGTTGCAAATGGCAATAAACGGAGAGGCCAGCGGAGCTTCAGGAAATTTACCGAGGCGAGAGCTGCTAGCTACATGAACAGGAAATCTGAAGTTGTTGTAATTACCGGCGCCTCGGCAGGAGTCGGGCGTGCCACAGTCCGAGAATTTGCGGAGCATGGCGCACACATTGCTTTGATCGCACGCGGCGTTGATGGTTTGAAAGCTGCGCAAAAAGAAGTCGAAGAACTTGGCGGCAAGGCGCTCGTCTTTCCCGTGGATATTGGCGACGCCGATCGTGTTGAGGCAGCAGCCGCACAGATCGAAGCCGATTTGGGCGAGGTCGATATTTGGATCAACAACGCAATGGCGTCGGTCTTTTCGCCGGTCAAGGAGATGACTCCTGAGGAATTTCGGCGGGTGACTGAAGTGACTTATCTGGGTTGCGTTTATGGGACGCTCGCTGCGCTGAAACGGATGTTGCCGCGCAACCGCGGGGTGATTGTGCAAATTGGCAGCGCACTGGCGTATCGAGGTATTCCATTGCAGGCCGCCTATTGCGCAGCCAAGCATGCGATTCAGGGTTTCTGCGATTCACTGCGATGCGAGTTACTCCACGATAAAAGCAATGTGCGTCTGACGATGGTGCAGTTGCCCGCGCTAAACACGCCGCAATTTGGTTGGGTAAAAAGCCGCTTGCCACGTCGGGCGCAACCGGTGCCGCCCATCTTTCAACCAGAAGTCGCGGCGGAAGCGATTTATTTCGCAGCGCATCATCCGCGGCGTGAATTCTACGTCGGGATGCCGTCAGTTGCAGCCATCGTGGGAAATAGATTCGCTCCAGGCCTCCTCGATTGTTACCTGGCAGATACGGCCTATGATTCGCAGCAGTATGA
>JBKPRQ010000083.1:0-9346 GCA_046734635.1 Verrucomicrobiota bacterium | reverse complement strand
ATCTATACCGAACGCATCACAGCCAACCATCTCCGGTACACCCACCACCGCTGGCACGTTCCCTGTTGTTCTTACCGTGAATTTTACCGGTAACTGCACGCTTAACAAGCCGGTGACTTTCACAGTCACTCCTCCTTCTTTCGTCGGTTTCCGGTTACCAGATTTCCTGCTGACCGTGGGCTCGCCGAATAACCCGAAGCTAATGCTGCAGATGGGCGCTAATGGCACGACGACTACTGCGAATCGGTTTAATGCCACGCTCGAAGTGGATGCGGGTGGCGGGACATGGGTGCCCTACAATCATTTCGTCGGCATCGCCGACAGTAACCCTAATTACACCTTCAGGGATAGCTGGATCAACGATGCTGCGCTACCCGTGCGGCAGTCGCTTTCGTCCAATGGCACGCCTCGCGCATTTGCGACCAGCCAGCTGACGACGGAGGTCCCTGCTCCTGCAACGTACATGAAGGCCGATCCACGCGCTACAAGGTTCGGCATTTTTCAGATGGACACGGTCCTCACGACGGCAAAGTCACGGATAGTGCTGCCCCTTTGGCCAAGCCCGACCGACTATCCGACAGTGACAACAGTGCCCAACGGTTTTGGCGGCGCTGTAGGCACAGATGTTGAGCACGTACCCAACCGCTTTTCGAGCGCAGCTTACTACCCGGCCACCTTCGCAATCAATGGTTCTGTGGACGCGCGTGATACTGCTACGACGACTTACAGTGACAACGATAATGTCACTCGGCCCGCGGACGCTATCTACCCCGACCCGACCGCCAACATTCGAGGGACAGGATCATGGACGCCTTACTACGCAAGTTCGACCGTTTATCGTCCTATCATGTTAAATCGTCCATTTCGAAATGCCGCCGAACTAGGTTATGCATTTCGCGATCTGCCTTGGAAAACACTCGACTTTTTCAGTGACAAAAGCGCAGACGCAGGCTTGCTAGACATTTTTGCTATTAATGACGGTCCCGCATTGTTCGATGCGAACGGCAATTTCACTGGTATGGGGGCTGTGCCTACATTGGTTGCCGGTTCTGTTAATCTGAATACTACCCAGGCTGCTGATCTTCAGGCAATCTTCGCTGGGTCAATTTTGAGTGAAATTGGTCCCACGACTGTTAACCCGACGAATACTGGCCTAGCAACAGATGCGCCGATATTGGCTACGAATGTAGTGAATGCAACATCGACAACTCCAATGCAGAACAAGTCAGAGCTGATAACTCGCGCTAATTTGCCGACGACAATACTGCCCACGCCAACGCCAACTACAATCGAGCAAGCCGATCGAGTCGTAAAGACCCGGCGGGAAGTTGTTGCTCGCACAGTTTCTTCCGTGTCACAAACGCGCACATGGAACTTTGTAATCGACGTAGTCGCCCAGTCAGGTCATTTCAAACCCAATGCAGGCAATCTTCAAAACGATTTTATTGTGGAAGGGGAACAGCATTACTGGGTGCACGTGGCAATCGATCGTTTCACAGGCCGAGTAATCGACAAGCAGATCGAGGTTGTTAACGAATAGTTTCGCCCCAATGTGTTGTGAACCGTTGAACTTTTCATATGCGATTAGCGGTTGAAATAGTCATTATCGGTGCGCTCCTTTCTTTAGGATGGAACACTCCGTTTAAAGAGTGGAGTGATCGAGCAAGCACGGCGATCCAATCGTTCGTTCACTCCAAACGGTAGGCAGCCCGCAGGCGTGATGACTGCTGTGGCTCAATGGTAGCTGAGATCCATTGGGTCCTCAGGTTTGCGCTTCGATTAAACTACCAGTCGTAGGGACAGATCACGGGTACCTGGGAGAGGGGCGTGGCTTAATAGTGCGGGTTTGCGTTGTTCCGGGCGCGGCTGGCGATGGCGAATTGTCCTCCCATGCCGGCATATGGATCTTAGAGTTTGTTACCGCGCCTCCCTTGGCAGCCCATTCCTTGAAAGGCGTATTCCAGCCGAGGTAAATCAGTCCAGCAACAACGACTATTTCGATTAACAATCGCATCCGAAAAGAGGGCGTCTGCAAGACATCGTGGGTAGAAGCAATTTCTAAATTTTGATCGAGTTATCTGCTCCCTATATCAACGATCTCACCTAGGCCGTGACTCTTTGCGGTGGGCTACTCGGAATGCGTTCGCGAAGAGCCGGCCGAAGAATGTCCTTCGACCAGGATCATGTTTGTCCTGGCTGTGCGGTGCCGCATCTTGCGCGGTTCGCGGTACTCTTCGCAGTTGAGCCATTCCCTGGCGCGGTCCGCTGATTCGAATTCAAGCACCACGATGCGCTTCGGTCTCCAGTCGCCCTCCAACACTTCCGTTTTGCCGCCACGAACGATGTATTTGCCGCCGTACTTTTCCACCGTCGCGCCGGCGAGCTTCTTGTATTCTTCGTACCCAACAGGATCGACGACGTCGATTTCAACGATGATATAAGCGGGCATGGTTAGTGGTAGCTGATAGCTGATTGAGCAGGATAATTAGTGGCCGTTGCGGCCCCTGTCTTTCGCGGCTAGCTCGGGGATCCTTTTCCGGCGCCGCAGACGCAGCCAATTGTTCCAGGTTTTTCGAAGGCTGTCGCGCGGGGTCTGGTATTTTTGAGTCAAATCATTGCTCTTTACGATCTGCGCGAGAATTCCTTTCGCAGAAAAATCGTCAGTATTGACGATCGTGTAAGCTGTTCCAACCGCGGCGGCGTGATGGGCGTCGCTGGCGGCGGTCATGGGCAAACCACGAACCTGCGCGTACTTGAAAGCGTAACGGTTATAACGACGGAGTGTGGTCGCGGCATTAAAAACCTCGATGGCATCAACAGGCAGCGTTTCCAGAGTGGAAAAACGGATCCCGGCGCGAAACAAGTCATACGGGTGTGGAGGAATGGCTAGCCCGCCGCGCTGGTGGATTATGTCGCAGACCTCGCGCGCCGGTTTTCCTTTCAGATAAGGAAGCTCCGCACCAATGCAAAGAAGGTGGCCATCGGCAGTGGTCACTTCTACTCCCGGGAGAACGAGAAAATCGTCGACCGGCAACCCGTCCAGCCGCATCAAGCCTTTTTGAAGCAAATAATTGACCGCATCACAGGTGTTGTGATCGGTGATTGCGATTCCATGCAAACCTTTGGCGCGCGCGGCTGCAATCAAGTCTTCCGGACTGGAGACCCCGTCGCCGGAAAAAAAAGAATGTGTATGCAGATCGAAGTTAAATGGCATGGCTAGAACGCGGGGTTAAAAGAGTTAAAAAAGTTTCAAAGCAAAAAAAGGGAACGGCCCGAACAAAGCGGCTAACCATTTAATCTTGCAACTTTTTAACTTCGTAACTGCTAAACAAGCTCTTCAAGGGCAAAGACTGGCTCCGTAGCTGTTTCCTCCGGAAGACGATTGAATTGATGATCGTACAACCGCCGATAGTAGCCGGATTTCTCAAGGAGCTGGGCATGTGTGCCAATCTCCTTGATGCGGCCGCCGTCCATCACGATGATTTGATCGGCGGACAAAACAGTGGATAGCCGATGGGCTATAGCGATCACCGTGCGGCCAGTCGCCAGCTCGGCCAGCGCCCTTTGAATTTGCTGTTCCGATTCGGAATCGAGCGACGAAGTGGCTTCATCAAGTAAAAGAATCGGCGCGTTCTTCAACACTGCGCGCGCGATGGCAAGACGTTGTTGCTGGCCGCCGGAAAGGAGACACCCTTTATCGCCAATTACCGTCTGGTAACCCTTTGGCTGAGCCATAATAAAATCATGCGCATAGGCGGCCCGCGCTGCCTCGTGAACTTCTTCGGGTGTCGCATCAAGCCGCCCGAACTGGATGTTGTTAAAGATGGTATCGTGAAACAGGAATGTCTCCTGAGTAACCAGCCCGAGCAGTTCGCGCAACGATTTCTGTGTAACCGAGCGCAGATCACGACCGTCAATTTTTACAGCTCCGGAAATGGGATCGTATAAACGCAGGATGAGGGAAAGGATTGTGCTTTTGCCTGCGCCGCTGGCTCCAACCAAGGCATGGGTTTTGCCAGGCTCGAGATGCAACGTCACGTTGCTGATGGCGTCTCGGGTGGTGTTGGCATAACGGAATGTGACGTTTTCAAAATCGATTCGACCTTGTGACGAATTGAGCGCAACGGCATTTGGCGCGTCCTGAATAGTAGGCTTTGAATCGAGGATCGAGAAGATGCTGCCGGTAGCGGCGATTGAGCGCTGCATGACCAGATGGATCCTGCTCAGCGTCTTGATGGGATCATAGAGAATGAAAATTCCTGAGATCAACCCAAAAAATCTACCGACGCTAAGGTTCGCGGCGTAAACGTAGAGCAAGGCGACTCCCACCCCGATTGCGGCCATGGTTTCGACCAGCGGCCCTACAGCCTCCAATGATCGAATGATGCGCATCATCTGGGAAAATTGCACCTGATTGCTGCGCTTGAATTCCTTCTCCTGATGCGCTTCACGCGCGAATGACTTGATCACTCGAATACCGGCGAATGTTTCCTGCATCGTCACGACCATCTCGGCCATGCCAGCCTGCTCGTTCTGCACTGCCTTGCGGGCGCGCTTGCCATAAATACGAAGCGGCAGCAGACACATTGGAAAAAGAACCAGCGTAACCACGGTGAATTTCCAATCCATGACTAGCAGAACGCTGATTGCACCGATAATCGTGATCGGCTGTTTGAAAATGTCGCTGCCGATGGTGGTCAAAGCCATCTGCATGACGCGGGTATTGTTCGTGATAAGCGACATCAAAAACCCCGAACGCGCCTTGTTAAAGAAATCCATCGAGTTGCGCACCATCTTGCTGAAGAGCTGGGTCCGGATATCGGTCACAACCCTGTTGCTCACCCACTGCATGCAGTAGGTGCTTCCATAGGAACAAAGGCTGCGCACCGTCATGATCGCCGGAATGGCGAGGCAGATAAGCACGATCGAATTGATTTTCGGGCCACTATCAAGGACTCCAAGGTTATGGCGCATGGCCGCCGCATTGGGAGCTGCGCCGTGAAAAACGGTGCTTGTTACGCGGGCAATCGCCAGCGGGAAAAGTGAATTAACACCGCCGTAGGCGAGACCCAGCGCCAGGCCCAGGATAAAGCGACCCTTATACGGCTTGACGTAAGCGAGGAGCCGCCGATACGAGGCGGAGGCTTCACGCAACGTTTGCCAGAATGGCTGCTTTTTTTTCTTAGCCGCTTTTGCGCCGCTCATGACGTTCGGGCCGCCGCATGCTGCGACAGCAGGGAATCCATAGCACTAATCACTGCTTCCGTCGAGATTTGACTCATTGGAAGGCGGGGCTGGATCGGGCGAAACTCAGTGGCGGGCACAGGCGTTTTCCCGTGCAGAATGAGGGCGGGACTTTCCCTCGGTCGCCAGTGAAACGGATTGGTTGGACCGAACAGAATCACTTGTGGCGTATGCGTCGCGGCGGCGAGATGCACCGGAGCGGAATCGACGGTCACCAGGAGTCGCGCTTCGCTAATTAACGCCGCCAGGGTGAGCAAATCTGTCTTCCCGGAAAGATCGATAATTTCATGCTTGTTCTTTATCGCCGCGATGTGCGCCTGCTCGTGCTTCGACGTTCCGCTTGTTAGAATGAGATCCAGATCACGGTCTCGGCCAAACCGCTCGATCACTCGTGCCCATCGC
The DNA here is from genome assembly GCA_046734635.1 of Verrucomicrobiota bacterium. GTDB lineage: Bacteria > Verrucomicrobiota > Verrucomicrobiia > Chthoniobacterales > UBA10450 > Udaeobacter. Next base: position 3,700 of record JBKPRQ010000083.1, on the reverse strand, counting down.
CCTGGTTCCCAGAGCTTTTCCTGGCGCGCCGAACCGGGATGCAAAACAAGGTAGGGCTTGCTGATGTTCCGATCGCGTCGGAGCGCGTTGGCTTTTTCGTGCGCCGATTGGGGCAGCTGCAAATGCAGCGAGGAGGAAACGTCTCCGATGCCGAGTGGGTCAAGTAACGAGAGGTTGTAATCGATCGTGTGCAGGTCGCGCATACGCGCGTCGACAAAATCAGTGTAAAACCGGGCGCGGCTTTTCGATTGGTCGCGCACCCGGTATGACACGATGCGTTTCCGGGCGTTGGACAGGAACGCCAGAAATGCGGAGCGATCGTTTCGTGTGAAATCGATGCAGTAATCAAACTTCTTGCTGGCGGCGGCGAGAAAGAGCGTGAGATCGCTTAGATTACGTCGCGCCATCAAAATGCGATCGACGCCCGAAATGGCTGGGAGCAGCTCAGCGCATTCATTGGAAACAACCATGGTCATTTCCGCTTCTGGAAAGCGCTCGCGCAAAGCCGCAATCGCGGGCGTTGTCAGGATTAGATCGCCGATTCGCTTGAGTTGCAGAAGAAGAATTTTCATCCGGGCTTGACGCTGTAGCGCGCTCTACGAGCGCCGAAGTTCCCGGCGGTCACAGACCGCCGCTACAATAATAATCATCGCGCCATGCGCATGGCCATTTCGTATGCGCCAAGTAGCCGTGTTCGAAAATGGTCCCACGTGAAATTTTCGACTACACGGCGTCTCGCGGCGCTGCCCATTTGCTGCACGATTTCAGGATGTCGGTGCAGATGTTGGAACGCTGCTGCGATCGCGTCGACATTACCCGGCTTCACGATAATTCCTTCCACGCCGTCGCGCACGACATCGCCTGCTTCACGCGTGGTGATTTGGGGCAGCGCACATGCCGCGGCTTCATATGTCACTTTGGCGCTGCCCTCCCATTGCGATGGAAAAACATGGATCGTGCCCTGACTAAGGTAATTCTCGGGATCGCGCACAAATCCCACTACCCGGATGTTATCGCGCCAGAATTCCTTGAGAAAAGGTTTCGCTTCGTCATGCACGTGGCCAACCAACCACAGCTCTGCATCAGGCAGGTTGAGGCGGTGCCACGCCTCGAGCACATGTTGGATGCCTTTCCGTTTGATCAGAGCTCCGGCAAAAACTGCACGAAATTTTGGCGGCCGATCTCCCGGTTTGAATCGCTCCACATCCACGCCGCGCGGCAGGTAAAACAGTTTTTCTTCCGGGAAACCGCGAACGCGAAACGTGTGAGCAGCTCTCTCCGACAAGACAAGCAGGAGGTCAGCCAGCTGGTATTCTTCTATGAAACGTTTTCGTTCGAGCAACAGCCTGGCTTTCCATCTTTCAAGACCACGAATCGTGGTTTCGGAATCGGCAGCTTTTGGACGATCGATTTTGCGTTTGCCACCATCTCGATGCCACGTCGGAATCTCCACAATCGAAGGGATACGGCGCTGTTTAGCGACTCGTAACGATCGCAAACAGTCTCCCGACCAGCTATGAAACAAATCGTAACGACCGGTGGCAAGATGGCGTGATGCGATCCAATCAAGGTACTTTTTTTTCGCGCCGTAGTAGTAGGGCCGGTCGAAAAACGAGATAAGACGCACCGGATGCCAGCGCAAAGAATGAATCAACGAAGCAGGGATTTCCTTCTGCCTGTTATCGTAGGCGATCGCTTTGCCCAGGAATCCTCCGCGGTAAGAAGCGCGAAGCGTCTCAAACGCATCTGTATCCAGACCGGAACCGCCGATGCGGGCGAAAATGGAATAGAGTAAATGGTTCGGCAAAGTACGCACCGGGGCCGAGTCGGAACGCAACGGCGGAGGAGCGTTTAAGGTTTCACCCGGCATCGGCTTACAACTATTCTGGCGAACGCAAGGCGTGTAAAGTGGCCTCTTGTTAATGACGAAGCACGAATGACGAATGCCGAATGAATGACGAAGCACGAATGACGACGAGTCATCCGACGGTGTCAGTGCCGTTATGAATATTGCCTTTGTCCGACGCGGATATTCGCCGACGGGTGGCGCGGAGGCGTACTTAAAACGCCTTGCGCGTGGCGTAACCGAGGCGGGACACAAGGTACAGCTCGTGTCGACGAATGAGTGGCCGGACGCCGAGTGGCCATTTGGATCGATCACGCACTTGCGGGCCAAATCGCCGATCGAATTTGCCAGCGAGCTGGAACGAATCCGTACCGAATTTCGGGGCGATGTGCTGTTCAGTCTTGAGCGTGTCTCGAGCTGCGATGTTTTTCGAGCCGGTGACGGAGTTCATCGCGCCTGGCTGGACCGCAGACGAAAGTTCGAGCTACCTCTGAAACGATTTGTGCGAGGTCTCAACCGGAAGCATCGCGATCTGTTACGCCTGGAACAATCGCTTTTTGCTAATCGTAACGCCAGGCGCGTGATCGCCGCCTCACAAATGGTTAGAGATGAGATCGTCAATTTTTATCGGTATCCGGCAGACAAGATCGACATTGTTCGCAATGGCGTGCCACTTGAGAAATTCCGGGTCGATCAGGAGCTCCGCGAAAAGTCACGCGAGGAATTAAATTTAAAGCCAGACCGAACCGCGCTGTTATTTGCGGGCTCTGGCTGGGAACGAAAGGGGCTGCTTTTTGCTATTGAGGCGGCGACGCTTTGCAGGGACCTCAAGATGCGGTTGCTGGTTGCCGGCCGCGGAAATGCAAAGCCGTACCAGACCAAACGCCTGGGCTTTTGGCGCGAAGAGCCGGTGCAGTTTCTCGGCGAAGTTGCGGACATGCTGCGTGTTTACGCCGCTGCGGACATTTTCATCTTGCCTACGATTTACGATCCATTTTCCAATGCCTGCCTGGAAGCGCTTGCCTGCGGTTTGCCTGTGATCACCACGCGTTCCAACGGTTTTAGCGAAATCATCGAGAACGGAGTCCACGGATCGATTGTCGATCAACCAGGCGATCTCGTCGCCTTACGTGATGCTATTCGCTTTTGGGCTGATTCTTCGCGCCGCGCAGCCGCCCGATCGACAAACACGCAACTCGCAGCGCAGTTCGATATTTCTAGAAACATCGACGAAACGCTCGCGGTTCTATACGCGGTTTCTAAACGAGAAACGGAATGATGCGTTTCACTCTGAGCTGATAGGCGGCGTATTTGTCCGGAAAATGCTTTAGCATCAGATCTTCTTCACGTTTCAGTTTCAGCCAGAAACTTACGAACACGAGCAATAAGCCCAGGAACGCGCCGAAATATCCAATGGCGATGGCAGTGCCGGCAAACATGGCAAGGATTCCTGTGTAAATAGGATGACGCACAACGCGGTAGGGCCCGCGCTCGATAAGCTCATGTCCTTCCTTGAGCGTGACCACGCCACTCCAGTTTCTTCCCAGTATCACTCTTGCCCAAATCGCAAACAAAAGGCCGCTCACGCACAGAAAGACACCAATCGAGGTGCTTAAGCTTGCATGCGGAACGATGAGCCAGTTCAACGGGGATGGCAGACTACCGGATTTGATCACCAAAAAATATCCGATCACGAGTACTAGCCAGTAGCCGGCTCTCTCGGCGCTGCTTTCGCGGTAGATCGTGCGCTTGGTCGAGACGGCGCCCAGTAACCAGACTAATACGAAGATTATCCAGCAAACACGAATGATGCCCAAGCCTGACAAGTATGCGTGAACCCCCATCGTACCGCAG
>JBKPRQ010000082.1:0-7046 GCA_046734635.1 Verrucomicrobiota bacterium | reverse complement strand
ATCTGTCAGGGGCCTAACTGCTCATGGCTATTCATTGATAGCTCGAAAGCCGGCCGTCGGCGTTGGTGCGACATGGCGGTTTGCGGGAACGCCGCCAAGTCTCGGCGCTTCTACGCACGCTCGCGTCAGCGGCGCAAGAGTAGACGTGATGAGTGAAGGAAATAACCAACTCGTGGTGATCAAAAAAGCGTGTTGCGTCCTCGCGCGCGAGGGCTCAGTCTGGTAGCGGCCTCTCATTTGGTTGCGGCTTCCAAATCCACGTGTCGCCGGTTCGATTCCGGCCCCAGCCACACCCCCGTTGTCATTAGGTAAAATGCGAGTGAATGGGTATACGACGAATTACGACATCCTTCTGGGCAAGTGCGAGCTCGCCATCCTGCTGCCTTTAAAAGACACTTCCCCCTATGGAGGCAGAAATAGATTGCAAGTTGCAGTCTAATTCTCGTCTGATGCTAAAGCAGCCTTAGTAATTGCTGTCTGCCACTTGCTGTGCGGGCTTGTTCACTTCAAGCTGTGCACTCACTTTTTGAATTTGCGCTGCCTGCTCTTTCAATGTCGCGGTCAGAGTCTCCATTCCGGATTTTAGCTGTGCAATGGTCGCTTGCTGCTCCTCGTTTTTGCGGTGCTCTTTGAGAAACTCATTGAGCAACATCGCGTTCACCTGATCATAGCGCACGCTGTAGGCATGGCCTTCTTTGTCTCGCACAACGAGGTCAGGATCGATTTGCTCCACTTCTTCAGCCACTAGTCCGAACTGCGAAATGCCGGCCGGATCAATTTCCTTTTTGTAACGGAACGTAACCGGCTTTAGCGCAAAGATCGCTTCGCTGGCTGTATCCATCGCTCTAATCTGCTCCTTAAATCGCTGTGAGGACGTGGCCGTGCCAAGTTTGCCGTCTGAATTAATGAACACCGCAGAGCCAGCCGAGGACGTTTGGCCAAAAATACTGCCGATGTAACAGCTATTGCTAACGTCCCCGCCGGCGACGTTCGCCCCAATGCAGATTACGTTGCTGGCGCTGCTCACGTTCTGGCCAGCGCTATCGCCTATTGCGACGTTGAGGCTGCCGGTAGTGGCATTACTAAGCGCGTCAACACCGATAGCACTATTGGCAGATCCGTTAATGTTGGCCCCGAGCGCATTAAAACCGAGGGCATTGTTTGAATTGCCATCAACATTGCTAAACAGCGCGCCAGCGCCAACGGCAGTATTGGCACTTGCCTCGCCGGTTCCACTGCCATCATTGTTTCCCAGAGCAATATCACCGAGAGCCGTGTTGCCAAAGGCGATGCTATTGTTGAAAAGAGCGCTCTCACCAAAAGCGTTATTACTGGATCCGGTCGTGTTCAAGAATAGCGAATTAGCGCCGACGGCATTGTTGAATACTCCCGAGCTATTACTGGGACCGCCTGTGTTAGAGGATAGGGCGAGTGCGCCAACAGCTGTGTTGTTGTTGGCGATGTTGTTAAGAAGCGCTTCAGCGCCAACAGCCGTATTGTTGTTGGCGGTGGTGTTGCTAAGGAGCGCTTGGCTGCCGGTCGCCGTATTGCGGCTGCCGGTGGTGTTGTCCAAGAGTGCCTGATATCCATAGGCTGTGTTGTCGTCGACGGTGTTTGTGGAGAGCGCCTGAACCCCGCTCGCCGTATTGCGGCTGCCGGTCGTGTTGAGCAGAAGCGCAGCCGTGCCGATTGCCGTGTTGAAGTCGCCCGTGTTGTTGAATTCGAGCGCCGCACTACCGATAGCCGTGTTGCTATTGCCGAGGGTGTTGCGAAAGAGGGCGTATACTCCGTTGGCCGTGTTCTGGTTTCCCACCGTGTTGCTATAGAGTGCATTACCGCCGTTGGCCGTATTATTGATACCAGTCGTGTTCAGGGACAGCGCATTAACTCCGATGGCCGTGTTGACCGTCCCGATGGTATTACTTTTGAGCGACGCGAAACCAACCGCCGTGTTCCATGTGCCGCTGGTGAGACTCAAAAGGGCGTTTTGTCCTTCTGCCGTGTTGCCTCCGGGATAGCCTCCGTCTGGTGGCGGACTTACCGCCTCAACTTGTGGCGAAAGCGCAACGCAGATGAGTGAAACTACGATGAAGATGAATGACACTCGGGTTTTCATAAGGTTTAATTCTGGAACAAGTCTCGCTTGATTGCCGACATTGAAACCATGAGTATGCCGAGCCATTCAACGAAATACGATTGGAAAGATGCAGGCGAGGAATGGTCCGAGCCATGGGGCAGTTCTGCGGCGCAATGGTCCGGCACCATCCTGCCGCGTATTCGGGATTGCCTGCCAGCGGGAACTATCCTGGAAATCGCGCCCGGCTTTGGGCGATGGACACATTATCTCAAAGATTATTGCCAGGAACTGTGGGCTGTTGACGCCTCCGGTGAATGTGTCGAAGCGTGTCGCCAGCGTTTCGTCGCTGAGCCGCACGTGCGCTGCCACCTTAACGATGGCCGTTCATTATCAATGATTCCCACTGCCTCCATCGACTTCGTGTTCAGTTTCGATTCGTTTGTGCATTTGCGCCGCGAACTCGTCGCGGCCTACCTCAACGAACTGGGAAGAACACTGAAAATCGGCGGCAAAGGATTTATTCATCATTCCAATCTCGCCGCGTACGCTGACTCATTATCGCAACGCATTCCGCAACAGATGCGTAGACTTCTTCGCAAAATAAAAGTCCTCGACTGGGAGCATCACCGTAATCCAACGATGAGCGCGGATGTTTTTCGGACTCTATGCACGCAGGCTGGGCTACACTGTATCAGCCAGGAATTGATTAATTGGCGAGGCAGACGCTTGATTGATTGCTTGTCGTGGTTTGAGCGAACCGGCTCGCCCAAAAATGCGTCGACGAAGATAGTTCGAAATCCGCATTTCATGCGCGAAGCCGCGCGAATTCGTCGGCAATGGCGGACTGAAGGCTAAGACTTTCATGAAGCTCGTGTTTCCTGAGATCGGCCGGCTGTAGTGTGCGCTGTCCTCAGCGCATCCCACTCAAGAACGGCAATGTCTGCGGAAATCTCCGCTGAGGACACCGGACGCTACAGCATGGGTCCTCCGTCATTCGCCTTGCATCTACGAAGCCGGTGGGAACGTTGGACGCAAAGGTGATTGACCTAATCTATTTTCTCTGATTCAACATCGCGGCATGCCTGAAGCCCAAACAGCGCCGCCGCCGTTGCCCAAATCGCAGCCATCATTTGGGAAACGCTACAGCACGATAATCAAGCTGCTTGGGGTTGGCGCGCTCGTTCTGGTGCTTTTGATTCCGCTTGCAATGATTACCGGCGTTTTGCGAGAGCGATTGCAACGGCGCAATGAAGCGGTCGCCGATATCACATCGTCGTGGGGCGGCGAACAAAACGTGATCGGACCGGTCCTTGGGATTCCTTATCAATACAAATTTAAGGTGGTCAAAGAAGTGCCCGCACCTGATGGTAAGATGGAGCGACGCGAAGTGGAAGAGAATGGCACTGCGGTTGCATATTTTCTTCCCGAGACGTTGCGCATCACAGGTGACGTGCAGACGCAGATGTTACATCGCGGTATCTACGATGCGGGAGTGTTTCGCGCGCAGGTTACGCTCTCGGGCAAGTTTGCGCCGCCGGATTTTGGACCGCTCAAGATCGACGTAAAGGACCTGCAATGGAAGGATGCGTTTGTCACGATCGCGGTGAACGATTTGCGAGGAACACGCGAAGCGCTGATGCTCGACTGGGGTGGCACCAAGCACCCGTTGCTGCCTGGCTCCCAAGTCCCCGGATATACAACTGGCGCGACCGCGTCTCTGGGCGCGGACCAGCCGATTGCAAGCGAAATCGAATTTTCCATTCCACTCGATTTTAACGGCAGCGAAGGAATCTACTTTGCGCCTTTTGGGGTGCAGAATGAGGCGACCTTAAAATCGAATTGGCCTGATCCGGCTTTTCGCGGCGCGTTTTTGCCTGCGGACCGGTCGGTGCGTCCGGACGGATTCGACGCCAAATGGAAGGTGTCTTATTACGGTCGCGATTATCCGCAATCGTGGACGAGTCGCGCCGGCAACGAGCGTTTCAGTGTTCTCTCCGTCACGAATTCCCGGTTCGGTGTTCAACTCTTGTCGATTCTGGACGCGTATCGCTACGTCGAACGCTCGATCAAATACGGTGTGCTGTTTCTTGTGCTGGTTTTTACAACTTTCTTTCTCTTTGAGGTAACGGCGCGACAGAAGATTCATCCGTTTCAATATCTGATGGTCGGCGCGGCTCTTTGCTTGTTTTATCTCCTGCTATTGTCGATTTCGGAATTCATTGGATTCAGCTGGGCTTATCTGATCGCGGCGGTCGCGTCGACCGGGTTGATTACGTGGTATTGCCGATTTTTCCTTGGGGGCGGCGCGCGTACGCTGATGATTGGCGCAGGTCTCGCGGGTGTTTACACATTTCTTTACATCACCTTGCGGCAACAGGATTACGCGCTGCTCATGGGCGCAATCGCACTCTTCATTGTGCTGGCGATCGTAATGTACGTGACGCGAAAGGTAGATTGGTACGCGCGTGATGCGGGCTGAGCGTCGCTGGAGCGCGAGTGAATATGGACGTCACGATCCGCAAGGCTGAGCCTTCGGACGCGGAAGGTATCTGGAAGTGTTACACCGCGCCGCAGGCGTTCCGCAACACGCTTCAACTACCTTACCGTAGCCTCGAATCGATTCGTGAACTTCTGAACAAAAGTGGAGAGAATGATCACATCCTGGTAGCCACTGTTGACGGTGAGGTCGTCGGCGTGATCGGCCTGCACACGTCTTCGAGACCGCGAGTCAATCATAGAGCAGAGATCGGGATGATCGTTCGCGACGATTGGCACGGCAAAGGCGTTGGAACGGCGATGATGCAGGCAGCGATCGATCTCGCTGACAGGTGGCTGAACCTGACGCGAATCGAGCTGACCGTTTTCAATGACAACGCCCCCGCGATCGCGCTCTATCGCAAATTCGGATTCGAGATCGAAGGCACGTTTCGCAAATACGCGTTCCGCGATGGAGAGTTCGTGGACGCTTACGCAATGGCGCGAATCAAATGAACGTCGCCGCCTGGATGAGTATCGCGATTACTTCCCCTGCGCCTGGCGTAATTGAGTCCTGGCGGTTTCTACGTCTCGCGGCGGTTGCTGGCAAAGCAAAATCGCGCGGAGTTTGTCTCCCTGATAATAACGCGCAGTGAATTTTTTCTTTGCGTATGTGCCGTGAACGTCGACACGCGTCGGCGAGGTGCTGAAATCACCGACAAAGTCCATCCGCAAATCGAAGATCTCCGTCCAAAAATAAGGGACCTGTTCATAGCGTATGCGCTTTTTCCCTGTCATATTTGCGCCTGCGACCAAGCCCTGGCTTCGCGCGTTATCCCAATGTGTCTGCCGCCGCACACCGCCCATGATCCGATCGGGATAAAACGCAAGGTCGCCTACGGCGTAAATCCCTTTTTCTTCTGTCTCGAGATATTCGGTGACCGGCGAGCCGTGCGGTCCGGCGAGTGGTGTGTTGCGGACGAGATCCAGATTCGGCTCCGCGCCGCATGCTACGACAGCGAGGCCTACGGGAAATCGATTGCCGCTTTTTGTCTGGATATTGCGCAAAACGGTCTTGCCCTCAAAGCCATTAAGGCTTTCGCCCATCGAAAGAGTTACTCCGTGTTTTTCAAAGTATTCGGTGAGCCATCTGCCGGTTTCCGCGTCGATATATCGGTCCAACAAATAGGAATCCCGATGCATGAGACCGACCTTCAGCTTCATCATGCGCAAACTCGCTGCCGCCTCGCATGCGAGTAATCCGCCGCCGACGACCATGATGCCTTTCTCATGGCTCGCCATCTCTTTTAAAGCGAGTGCGTCGCGGATCGTCCGCAAATAGATCACGTTGCCGAGACTGGTTCCGGCCACTGGTGGTCGCACCGGGCGACTGCCCATCGCCAGGCACGCCTTGTTGAACTCAATACTTTCGCCATTGGCAAGCACGGCCAGGCGGCGATCGATGTTGAACTGTGTTACCACTGTGCCAAATCGCGTCTCGATCTTGTGCTTCTCGTACCAGGCCTCGTTGGGCTCGAATAATTTCTTGGGCTGCGGATCTTTCTCACGCAAAAAGCCCTTCGATAGAATCCAGCGTTTGTAAGGGGGAAACACTTCGGCGCCGACCAGCGTCACACTCCCGCGCTTGTCGTGGCGCCGGACTCCTTCGCAGGCGCTGACCCCGCCGATGCTGCTGCCGATGATGAGATAGTCGCGCTGAATCATATTCGAAACAGGCACCATAATTTCGTCGCTGGTGCGTCGACAAGTTAAATCGTTAGGGGCCGCACGTTTTTGGGCTTCCCGATATTGTTATTGCGCTGTCGAACATTCTTTCGCCAGACTGTCCGCGTCATGAATGAATCTGTCACTCAAATCAAGGACACAACCGGGAATCCCGCCCCGCTGGGACTCCTCGGTTTTGGTATGACGACTGTGCTGTTAAACCTGCATAACGCCGGTTTTTACGAGTTAAACAGCATGATTCTGGCAATGGGAATTTGTTATGGCGGTGCTGCGCAAATTGTTGCGGGGATTATGGAATGGAGGAAGGGCAATACATTCGCCACGACCGCGTTTCTTTCTTACGGATTCTTCTGGTTCTCGCTCGTAACGCTGATTGTTATGGCGAAATTGGGATGGGCTGCCCCCTCTAACGACACGGCAATGGCAGCGTACCTTGCCATGTGGGGATTGTTTACTGCTGTGATGTTTATCGGGACATTACGATTGCACGTTGCTGGCCAAATCGTTTTTGGTTCCCTGGCAGTTCTTTTTTTCTTACTCGCTATCGGCGACTACACGAACGCCAGTGCCGGTTTCAAACATTTCACCGGATACGAAGGGATCTTCTGCGGATTCTCCGCGATCTACGCCGGCCTTGCGCAGGTGCTCAATGAAATTTTCGGTAAAACAGTTCTACCGCTTGGCACTGTGATGAAATAACAGCAGCTGCCTGCGATTAGATCGGGCGGTTTACCGAGCCGCCCACGGA
>JBKPRQ010000081.1:0-8819 GCA_046734635.1 Verrucomicrobiota bacterium | reverse complement strand
GAAATCATAGGCCTGCGTCGTGCCCTCTTGAGAGCTGCAATTGAACCAGAAAGTCAGGTTTCCCGTTGCTGTCGTGGGAATGGCAACTGTCTGATAAACCTGTCCCGTCACATTATTGTTCACCCCGAAATACATGTACCCCGTGCCGCCGTGAGGATAGTTGCCGTTGTTGGTGTAAAAAGCGCCGGATCCCGATAAGAGCCAGGGCGATATGCTGCCTTCGAGTCCGCCATTGACGATCAATTCAGTCGAAGGAGTCGCCGTAGGGGTTGCCGTCGGCGTTGGGCTGGGAGTTGGAGTAGCTGTCGGTGAGGGCGTAGGTGTTGGTGGAACGGTAGGAGTAGGTGTCGTCGTTGGTGTCGGGCTTGGGGTTGGAGTCGCGGCGCCGGTTGCCAGCTTGAAACTCCCGATGCGGGTGCGCCAGTTGTAGGAAGCGTTCGTGGGATAGTATTCGTTGGTGTACCAGAACGTCGTGTCGTCCACGGGATCGATTGTTAACGAGCTGTAATCACCCCAGCGATTGCCGCTCCCGGTCTGGCTGCCGGCGCCATCAAAAAGATGGGCTTCGCCCTGAGCCAGGGTGTTAAGCGGATCTGTTGCCAGTCGCCCAGCATAACGAAGTTGGGGGTGAATACTCGAGCTTGAAGCGCTAAAGCCGATGGCAAGATTTCCCTGTCCATCCATGGCCGCACTCCCCATCCACCGCCACGTCGTGTCCGGCTGATAGGTGCTCTGCTGGTAAACAGTGACTGGTCCCGACGTCACATTGCGCAGCTCAAACCAGCGGATGCCCGCCACGCCGCCGGAGCTTACAGTAAAATTGCCGACCACAGCTTCGTGGTCGCCGAAATTCCGGTAAGCCAGGCGAAACATCAAACGATCTCCAATACCATCGAGATAATTTGAGCTCGTGACTCCACTTTGCGGTACGCAGGCGCGACTTGTAGGACAAAGCGCAGTAAAGCCAGCCGTCGTCGGATTGGCGAAGGTGGTAAAGGTCGAGTTCGCAGGAGTGACAAAATCGGCATGGAAATGATAGGTGGTGTAATTCGGATTGATCGCCTGGCCGGGGAACCCTACGAAAGTGTTCGGAGCGCCTGTAGGCGGCAACCTCGATCCATCGAGATCTGCGGGAAGAAAGGCATCAACCGATCCACCAAGAGGTCCTACCGGACTAACAAACGTAGCGGGTTGCCCGGCCAGCATCTTGGTACGATCAAAGGCGAAAGGCTGAGGACCAAGGTAAGTCGTGCCTGATGAGTTGAAGACGTTCATGCTCATGTAATAGCCGTCAGGCCATACAGCGAGGTGAGGATAGTCAAAGAAGTTCGACCCAAGGTGAAATCCGTAGCGATAATAACTGCCGGTGGCATCGGAAGTGGTCGAGATTGCAACACACTCGTCAGTTATCGTGCTGGACCCAGCAAACTGACTTATGAGCCAGCGGTTGGCCAGATGATCATAGAGCACGACCGGATCACCGCTTCCGCCAGTTTCGCAGACGCCGCCGAACCCGTTCCAAATGGAAGAAATGCTACGGGGAGCCAGAACTGAATTACCTGTGGCCTTATCAAAAACCTGATAACCTTCGTTCACGATTTGCACATACTGCGTTAGCCCCACGGCCCCGTTCGTATCAGGCGGCGCGCAGTTACAGCCTACGCCAGGGAAAGGAATGCCATCGAATGTGCGGATGGGAACAGGTATGTTCGGCCCTTTACCAGCGAAGACTGACGCATCCCAGTTTTGGACGACTGGATCGAAACTGTTTACGTGTCGATAAGGTACTTTGGGGTTTTCATTCGCCTCTCGTTCACCACCGCGCCGCAAGTCGTACTCACTCCAGGCGGGCATCTCGCGTACAGGCGGCGAGACATCGTTGTGATAAGAGGCACCAACCCAGACAGAGCTGGGGCCCACATTGCCTGCTCCCTGCGCCAGCGATCTTGTGCCGAAGGGGCCAGTAATCGCGAGCAGCGCCAAGACAAAGCCAAGCAAGCATAACAAGCAGGCGAGAAGACTTGAGATAGAGAACGCAGATTTACGACGGGCTGTTATTTTCATACTTATTCCTCCATGTCGTCGATTGCCGACTTCGGCGGCGATGCTATGGAGGCCTGCTGGCGATTGCCAAGCCTTCTAACATTATTTTCTTGTAATGTTTCAGCGAGCAGCAACCACAGCGCGCTACAACCGCGGAGACAGATGAATGGTCGCAATCATGCAGCGAGCGCTTCCGCCACCAAGTTCAATGGTAGGAAGTTCAAGCGGCACCAGGCGCGCGTAGCGGCTTAACGTCGCGCGTTGTTCCCCAGTCAAAGCTCGCAAGGCGCGCTCAGACAACACGAGAAGTTTCTTCCCCTGCGAATCATGTAGTTCAATCGCGTTGCCCGAGAAGTTCGCAATCTGATCTGGCGACAATGCGACGATGTCTTTGGCACTCCGCTCCAGTCGCGCTAGCACCTGTTCCCGCTCGGCCTTGTTCGGAATCATCTCCAAGCCGACCAGCGCGAACGCAGTTCCGACGCACATCATTACGTTAGTGTGATAGACCGGTCGACCATCAGAGCCGATGCTCGTGAAGGTGACCGGCTCGTAACGAAAATCATTCGTAAAGCGGCGGATCACCTTTGGGTTGGAGCGATTCGAGAGCGAGACGTACGCGATTTTGTTGAGGTGATCGAGCACCAGACTGCCAGTGCCTTCAAGACAACAACCTTGCTCCTCGAAGGCCGAGTAGTCGATTACGTTGCTGACGTGATAGTCCTTGCGCAGTTGACCAACGATGTCCTGGCGACGCTCCCGCCGCCGTAGCGCTGAATACATGGGGAATAGCGCGATCCGTCCATCGTGATGCGTTGAGATCCAGTTGTTGGGGAAAACTGCGTCCGGCTTTTCCGGCTGGGCCGTGTCCTCAAACACATGCACTTTCACGCCAGCGTTACGAAGTGTTTGCACTGCTGCGTCGAATTCCTTTCGCGCAGTCGCGCTGAGCGCATCACCAGCGCAATCAACTCGCGCTTGAAACGCGTTGTCGGCTGCTGTCTCTGGGTTCAGATAAAACCGGCAGGGCCGGATCATCAGCACCGAGTTGGTACTTTGCGTGAGCACAGCGCTCCGCGTCATCGCAGTTTTAGACTATCTTTAATCTCCGAAGGAAATGTCCACATCGCGCGCAGTCTGCACCATTTCGCCGTTGGGCGGAACCAGCTTGAGCCGATTGACAGCTTCCGCAATCGACACCTGGCGGACCTGATAATTTTGATAGCTGACCATCGAACCGAAATGTCCTTCGTTCGCTAGCTGGACAGCCTTTACACCGAAACGGGTTCCCAGAATTCGATCCAGGGTCGTCGGCGCCCCTCCACGTTGCAAGTGACCAAGAACAACGCAGCGCGTTTCTTTGCCGGTGCGTTTCGCGATCTCGCGCGCGACGATTTCACCGATTCCGCCGAGACGAAATTCGCCACTTTCCACGTCGCGCTTCACTTGTTCTCCGTGTTTTGGCCGCGCGCCCTCGGCAACGACAACAACGGTTCCCAGGTATCCAGCCGCCTCGCGTGCTTTTACCGCGTCAGCGATCTGGGCGAAATCGAATGGAATTTCTGGAATCAAAATAACATCGGCGCCGCCAGCGATGCCGCCGTGGAGCGCAATCCAGCCGGCGTGGCGTCCCATTACTTCAACGACCATGACCCTCCGGTGACTAGTGGCCGTTGTGTGCACCCGATCGAGCGCGTCCATCACAACAGCGACAGCGGAATCGAATCCGAATGTTGTCGCAGTGGCTTCGAGATCGTTATCGATTGTCTTGGGGACGCCGATGCAATTAATACCGGCTTCCTGCAATTGCTGCGCCGTCACCATCGATCCATCTCCGCCGACAATGATCAACGCCTTCACCTGGAGTTCGTCCAGGATTTTCTTGGCGCCCGCAATGATATCCGCGGCCACAACGGTGCGATTGCCTGCACCGACCTTGGCAACAAAATGACCGCGATTCGTCGTGCCGATGATCGTCCCGCCCAGCGCCATAATTCCGTTGATGCATTGGCGATCGAGAATGACATGATTGCCGGGAGGAAGAAGTCCTTCAAATCCGTCACGAAAACCAACGACTTCCCAGCCGAGTTTCTCCGCCGCGAGCACCACGCCGCGCAGCACTGCGTTAAGTCCAGGGCAATCGCCACCGCTGGTCAAAACGCCAATCCGTGGCTTCATCTTTGCAATCGAAGAATCAACTCCGAAATCTTTCGCGAGTTAGAGCATTTTCTTTGAATCGGCCATGCGACCGCCCGCGGCCCATTGGTCGTATAACTGCCAGCCGCGTTGCAAAAGGGCTGCGCCTTCACCAAATCGATTCGTGCTGCCAAGGAGCACGATCATTAAATGACGTGGATACACTGTCTCCACCTGGCCCTGGCGAACAACTTCCGCCTGACGATTGGCATACAGGATCAAACAATCACCGGACCGCGAAGTGCGACCCGTTTTGACTCCGTCGATGCCCATCTTTCCCAGAAGTTCGTTTGTGTTGCGAAGCATGTAGTTCAATCGACGCCCGGTCCGATCGAACGAGATCTGGCGTTCCTTTTGCGACACATAAAAGCGGAAACTGGCCTTGTTCATTGCGTACCGAGTGAGACGCGCCATGTCTTCGGCCGTGGAATACGGCAGCGGCTTGACCTTGTAATCGACGCCGTGCGCGTTAACAAAGCGCGTGCGGTCCATCTTTAACTGTTTCGCCAGCGCATTCATCTGGGCTACGAATGCATCGACTGGAGTGTATTTCGTGTCCCCCGGCACGAACGACCCTATCTTCGTGCCGACGTGGTACGCGAGCGTGTAAGCCGCAATGTTATCGGACTGGACAAGGGCGGCATAGAGGAGATCTCGCAGCGTAATGGAATCGCCTGGCTGAAAACCAATGTTGTTTTCAAGTGTGCCGGCAAACGCCTCCTGCGGAATTGTGACTGCCTGATTGAGATCGCCCGATCGTCGTTCCGCCCAATCAAGCACCACACTTGCAGTCGCGATTTTCGTCAGGCTGCCGACTTGCAGTTTCTTCCTCGCTTCCTGTTCTTCCAAGATGTAGCCCGTTTGCGCATCGGCAATGAGGTATGCTTCTGCGCCAGCGGCCGAGCGGAGCAGCGCCACGCTTGCGAGAAGAGCAGAAAAAACGACGAAAAATCTAGGTGGTAAATGCATAAGGACCCTCGAACCGCAGCACCTTAATCGACGCGTTCTGATTCGCAAACTGGTGCTGTAGCCGCGGGCGACGTCCGCGGCTACAGCGGTGCTCACGCGCGCAATCTAGATCACAGCGGTGTACGCTTTCGATCATCCGGTCTTCTGTGGTCTCCGAGCCCGACTCACCAGTAACCGCATCACGAAATAAATGATGATTGCTGAAGGAACCGCGAGAAACAGCGAACCAACGAACGCAGGCCAAAACGTGGGCCAAACCACCCGCGAAAACACGTGCCAATGGAAATAATCGCGCAGCGCAAACGGCCCGAAGTGAATGCGGTGCGGCGGCGTCCTCCCCAAAGTCCAGCAGCCCAGTTTATATTCTGCGAAATAGATTGCGGGCATCGCAAAGATCAGCACGTCATGGAGGGTCACCGCAATCGCAGCGGCAATCTTGTTGCAGCGGCAAACCCACGCCACGCCGATCGACAACAATGTTTTCAGCGGATACAGCGGTGTGAAACCAAAAAAAATTCCAATCGCCGAGCCGAGAGCGATGGAGTGCGGCGTGTCGGCGATTGTCATCAGGGTCATGTGATGCGCTACCAGCCAGCTCTTCAGCCGGGCAAGCGACCCTGGTAATCGTGACTCGTAATCCACCGCGGATTTTGGGCCCGGCTGTAAATCGCGCACCGTCGAACCTAAACTAAAACAGTTCCGCTGTCTGTGCGGGTGCGTTGACGATTTGTCCCAGCGCCTTGCGCAAACGAAGTGCCGCACGCGGCGCGTAATCGAGATTGTTGTTATTGAAAATCACGTGCAACTCCCGCGCTTCCTTTGCCAGTTTCCTGCTCCGCTGTGCGACCTCCGCGATTTCATTCGCGTTATAGTCATAATCGAAACGCGCGGCCACAGTTTTGCCAGTGATGTAAGCCTTCTCGTTGCGCCCGTGCAGCCGCAAATATTCGACATTTGAATTCGTCACCTCGTCGACATCCGATGGCATCACCATGAAGTGATCCGATGCAGGCGCGTCCACGTTCACAAAAATTGCGTGATGCTCTTGCAAGAAATCAATGGTCGACTGCAACTGATCGCCAGTTGCCCAATTGCGGTTTCGAAACTCAATCGCCAGATCATAGTCGCTCAGCATTTCCATCAAGCGTTTCAGCTCGCCCAGCTCATGTTTCCGTGGAGAAAACGCGGGCGAGAGTTGCAAAAGAAAGACGCCAAGCTTGCCAGCGTCACGAAAAATCGACGCTGCGCGTAGAAAGATTTTGAGCAGCGCTTCCTGTAAATCCGGTGTCGATTTCGCGTTTCCCCTGGCGTCTGTTTCTGCGCGTCTTTGCAAATCCGGCGGCAACAGCTTCGCCTTTGTCGCGTGGAACGAGAACAACTGATGCAACTTTACGTCGAAGGTGAAATCATCCGGCGTTGCCGCGCACCAGCGTTCCACCATTCTCGGTTCGGGCACGGAATAAAACGTCGAATTCACCTCGACGATATCGAAATGCTGCGCGTACCAACCGAGCCGCGCGGCTGCCGGCATCTTTTTCGGATACCAACGCTCGACAAATCCGGGGTCCGACCAACTAGCAGTACCAACGAGAATTTTCCTGGCTTCTGACGATCTTTTGGTCACGCATCAACGAAGTCGCACGCGGCAACGAACGCAACCCGCAGTTAGAGTTTTGGCTCCAGCGGTAGGATTCGAACCTACGACCAATCGGTTAACAGCCGACCGCTCTACCACTGAGCTACGCTGGATTTTTTCTTCGCGGTTGCGGAGCGTTGAATCTTGCCTGCGCGACCTGCGGCGGCAAGTGCTTCCTTGCGCATAAAAATTGCCGCTCAAAACAGCGGCCTCAAGACAAATCGTTCGTTACGGAAAATTGGTTGCGGGGGCGGGATTTGAACCCGCGGCCTTCAGGTTATGAGCCTGACGAGCTACCAGGCTGCTCCACCCCGCGCCCTTAGAATAGTTACGTGATCGCCTTCGTGCAAATCAAAAACTAATTCTTCGAGCAAAAGCGGCCGCAATAGCATCGCTATACGAATGGTCTCTACCCGCCTTGGGTCGGAGCTATTTGAACGAAGAAAAACTTGCTTCGAGGAGAACTCTTGTAACCGTCCGAATCGAACTGTTGTCTTTTTTACGGGTATCGCATGGGCATTTGCGCGCTGCTTAGCCAAATCTACGCCAGTAAGTTTATCCGGCGGACAGTGCTGGCGTTGTTAATCCTTGCACTTTTTCTCGGTGGCATTCAGTTGCGCCGCTGGGTTGGGGAAAGCACAAGACATGTGCGTTATCAGCACGACATCGTGAATGCTTTTTACTGGGGCAGCGAGACGATGAAGGAGGCGCGTCGATTATCGCCCGACGAAGGGTCTGCTAATTCGCTGGCGGGGTCCTTTCGCGGGTACCTGGCACTGTACGACCGAGTGAAGCATAAGGCGTACAATAACGATTATGGTCTCGACTATCCGCCTCTGCGGCTTCTGGTCATGGCAATTTGGGCAAGGGAAGTGCGCAACCAATTCCCCGGAGTCGATGACGGACACCCCAAGCTGGTTAACCCACTATTGAAGATCAATCTGCTGTGTGAACTGCTTTCGGCAGTGGCGATTTTCTTTCTCGTCCGCTTATGTCTGCAACGACAGACACGCGCGACACAATCGTTCCTGTTTAATGGTTTACCCCGAGAAGATCGCGCTTGGATTTTTGGTCTGGCGGCAGCGAGCGTCGCATGGCTTGAGCCGTCCATGATTCTCGATGCGCACGGCTGGCCGCAATGGGACGCCTGGATCCTGCCGTTTTATCTTTTCGCCGCGTTGGCAGCGCTGAAAAATCGCTGGTTCGTGTGCGGTTGTCTGTTGGCTGTAGGCGCAATGTTTAAGGGGCAACTGTTATTTGTGGCGCCGTTTTTCGTTCTTTGGCCGTTGTGGCAAAAAAGATGGGACCGCGCGCTGCGCGTGCTCGCAGGTTTCACTGGCACCGCGGCGCTGATCGCATCGCCATGGCTCGTGCGCACACCGGCGGCCTGGCTCGTTCTTGCTGCTGTCACCGCCATCAGTTCGTGGCTGTTTTTGCGACGAGAGGATCGATACCGAAGTGCGTGGATCATCGGAACCATCGGATGCGCTGCGTTTGTAATTGGCGCGTTCGCAGGTGGAAGTTTCGCATGGTTGCAAGTCGGTTTTCTATATGGCAGCGAGCATTACCCCTACCTTGTCATTAGTTCGTGTTACAACCTTCCAACCCTTCTTTCCAAGGTCGGCTGGTCATTGAAGGATCCAGTGATTCGTCTTGGATCTCTTGATTTCCATCTCACGCTGCAATGGACTCTGCGGTTGCTTTATCTTGGCGCACTCACGCTGTGTGCGTATGGGGCCGCGCGACAGGTTCGCGATCGTGACTCTCGGGTCCTGATAGCGGTCACCGCTCCGTGGCTACTGATGTTTGCACTGCTGGGTCAGATGCATGAGCGGTACCTCGTCTGGGGCGCAGTGATTAGCGCTGTCGCCCTGGGAGTTAGTCTTAGATTGAGCATCATTCACTTCATCATCTCAGCCGGGAGCACTGCAATGATCGTGCACGTGATGCTGATCGATAAGAAGCTCGAACCAAC
>JBKPRQ010000080.1:0-34419 GCA_046734635.1 Verrucomicrobiota bacterium | reverse complement strand
TTGTGTTCGATAAAACGGAAGCCGTCCTGCCCGTGAAGATATTCCTCCATCGACGCTTCGACTCCCTGGATGCCGTGATGGTCGAAGTCGGTAAATCCAATGACATGGCACAGCATCGAGCCGTTTGGGTAAACACGGGTGGCGTCGTGCTCGAAATAAATTCCACGGAGATTAGCGGCACGAAGTTTTTGACGCAGGGCGCCTACCTGCGCCTCGGGCGCTTCACGCTTGATCACGATGTAGCGGCGATCGCTGCTTAACTTTTCCGCGACCTCCGCCGGCGGGAGCCCGAGTTCTTTGCTGACGATATCGACGATTGCGTCGCGATTGTTAAGATGCGTGGCGTCGGCCACTACGGTTTGGACAGGAATGTTATTCGCAAGGACTTCGTTATTCGAATCGAGGATCGTGCCACGTTCGGCATGGATGATTTGCTTATAAACATGCTTTTCAGCGGCGAGACCGGCGTATTCGTCGTGCTTGATTGCCTGCAGATAGACCAAGCGAAAGGAAAAAATGCTGAACAGCCCGATAAAAACAGCGCACACCAGTAGGCAACGTGTTCGGCTGTTTATTTTCATTTTGTTTGGGAAGGATTGGCTACGGGTTGGATCGCGTCTTCATTCGCTAAGCCTGCAGGCATGGCGAGCCGCACAATGTTGGCTTCCGAAATCGGCACCATTTTCAAGTAGCCTTCCTTCAAACGGCGTTGTAACGCAGAACGCGAAGTCAACGCTGCGATTTGCGCACTGGCTATGTCGTTTTGGGTGCGGAGACCAGCGAGCTCGTTCTCAACCGCCTTCCTGCGTTCGCCCAAGTGATAGAGTTGCAGCGTCAAATAAACGTAACTCAACCCTGCGAGTGCCAGAAACGCCGTCACCACAATCCAGCGCGCAAGCGACGCCGCGTTCACCGTATTGCAATTTCTTCGACGCGAACGGTTCATTTTAAATCTTTTCTGCTACCCGCAATTTTGCGCTGCGCGATCGGGGGTTTGTGCGCCGTTCCTCATCCGTCGGCTCAACTGGTTTTGACGTAATCAATTTGAGATCGTAGTCGGGGTTGCGTTGAGGCGCGGGCCACTCGGGCTTGTCCAGCCATTCGCGACTGCGATCGCGAAAGAAATTTTTCACGATCCGGTCTTCCAGTGAATGAAAAGTAATCACTGCAATGCGCGCCCCGCGCTCAAGGCGGGCAGTCAACACGCGCAGGCCGTCTTCGAGCGCTCCGAGTTCGTCATTCACTTCCATTCGCAGCGCTTGAAAGACCTGGGTGGCCGGATGATGACGGCCGTGACGACCGACCAGTTTTTCGATCGCTCGCGCCAGCGGCAGCGTCTCGCGAAATGGCACAGTCTTTCGCATCTTTACAATCAGGCTTGCTATACGGCGCGCTGCTGGCTCTTCCCCGAACTCGCGAAACAACCGCGTCAATTGTTCTTCGCTGTACTCATTTACGATTGTTGCAGCGGTCAGTTGGGCCCGCGGATCCATGCGCATATCAAGCGGCCCGTTTCGCATAAAGCTGAACCCGCGCTCCGCATTTTCGAGTTGCCGGGAAGAGACACCAACGTCAAGAAGCGCGCCGCCGATCGTGCGAATGCCGAGTTCATCGAGAACACTAAGTGCGCACCTGTAGTTCGCCTGTCGGACTGCGATGCGTTCGCCAAAGCGCGCCAGGTGCTCACTAACGTATTGGACGGCGTCAGGATCCCGGTCCAACGCCAGAACGTTAGCTCCGCTCTCCAACAACGCTTCGGTGTGGCCACCGCCGCCGCACGTAGCATCGACGATGAGCGAACCTGGCTTTGGTTCGAGTAATTCCATTACTTCACTCTCGAGCACTGGACGGTGATATATGAATTCCTCCACTTCGGGTGCCTCCTCTTCGGCAGTAAACGGATCAACGGCCACCCATAAAGGCCGCTCAAACCAAAATGTGTTGATAACGTTTTGACCAAGCATCTGGTTATAAGCCCATGACATTTGCCACGTGCTGGTAAGTAGCTGTTTCCTCCTCGTGCGCTCGTTTCCAGCGTTGCAAATTCCAAATCTCGAAGCGCCCTCGGTTACCGACCAAAGCGACTTCGTCTTTCAGTCCGATCTTCCTGCAAAGCTCCTCGGGCAAAACAAGACGTCCCTGACGATCCGCGCTCGCGTGCTGCGCGCGGGAATGCAGATGACGCAAAAAAATCCGGCGATCCCGCGCAGAAACGCCCTGGTTTATTTCTGCCGCAGAACTCATTCGCGCAAACTCCTTCGGCGACATGACAAGCAAAAATTGATGAGTCGCTTCTGGCAAAAGAATGAAGTCCTCGGCCTTGTCCCGACGCCAGCGAGAAGGAATCGTGATTCGATTCTTCTCGTCGATGGAATGCCGGAACTCTCCGGCGTAGAAGCGTTCGGGTGGAGAATCGTTGTCCATGTATCGAGTGGAGAAATCATCCATTCTGCTCCACTTGACACCACTTTTAACCACCGTCCCCTTCCGGGGTCAATAAAAAAATTTCAGGTCCGTTTGCGCCTGCTCACCTCACCCGTAAGCTCCTCCCGTCATGAAATTTTTCCGGACGGCGCTGACGATGGCTTGCGCGCTTGTCGTCGGTAGCACCGAAATCGGATTGAGTCAGTCTCCAGAACAAGCGAGGAGTGACGCCGTGCGGGTAACTGTTTCAATGCACCCGGACGGTTCGCGCACGGTTTATAAGTTCGATAATGCGGAGCACAAGGCCGTCGCGACAACCACCGATCCGGATGGGAAACTCCGTGAGACGATTCGTTATGAGCTGGATGAAGCAGGACGGTTTTCCAGCGGCGAAATTTCCGGACCTGATGGCCGGCTCCGTTTCAAGAGCCGTTACAAGTACGATGACGCCGGCCGTCTCTTGGAAGAAACCCAAAGCACCGCAGACGGTGCGCTCTTGCACAAGATCATTTACAGCTACGATGCATCTGGCAAGCAAACAGGTTATTCGGTCCTTGACGCTTCCGGCAAACTGGTAAGTGGCAAAAGCGCTGCGAAGGTACGACCGTCTGCTACTCCTAAGCCTCGAGGAAAAGGCTCCCGATGATCGGGTTGTTGGCTTGCCACAGCCCGGAAACAAGATTACAAAACCGGGGTGATTGATTACATCCAAAAGGGCGGCCTGTTGATGTGGCCAATTCTGGTGTGTAGCATCATATCGATCGCAGTTTTCGCCGAACGCCTGTTTTACTTTCACCGTGCGACAATTCATGTGGGCGAATTCCTGAAAGGATTGTCGAATTTAATTCGACGGCGCAATTTTGCGGAAGCGCTTCATGAATCAGCGGGAACTCCGGGGCCTGTAGCGCGAGTGATTCATGCAGCGATCATTCGGCACGATGCACCTCGCGCAGAATTGCGAGACGTGGTGCAAGAAGCGGCACAACTCGAAGTGCCTAAACTGGAACGATTTCTCCCAGTGCTCGCTACGATAGCTTTCCTGGCCCCGTTGCTCGGGTTGTTGGGAACAGTCGCCGGCATGATCGACGCATTTGCGACAATCGCCTCAAGCGGCGGCTACGCCACGGTGACCGAACTCTCGAGCGGCGTGTACAAGAGTTTGCTGACGGCTGCAGCGGGTCTGGTTGTAGCTACTCCCACTTTTGTCGCCTACAGCTATCTTTCTTCCCGCGTGAACAACATGCTACATGACATGGAACGCGCCGGGATTGAAATTGTGCACATGCTGACCGAGAGCCGTCCGATCAGCGGAATCATCAGCTTTCAACAACCTAACGAGACCGCACGCGAGCTGGAAGCACGCCCGGATTTGTAGAATTCACCTCTCGAGTGGCACTGTCATGTTGAGCGCAGCGAAACATCTCTAATCAGGTCAGCGAAATGATGAGGGATTCTTCGCTTCGCTCAGAATGACATGAAGAGGCTGCGTTAGAAATGAAACTCGAGCGCACAGTCAATTATAACTTCAGCTGGCTTGTGCTCGTCGCGTTGCTGAACGTTGCTTTCCTCTTGGTTTTCTTTCTTTTGCTGAGTTCGAATTTTATTTTGCAGCAGGGGATTTCCGTTTCCATGCCGTTCTCTCGTTTTACGCTTGGTCCACAAACTAACCAGCAGATCATCAGCATTACCGGCGGTGCAGTTCCAGCCATTTATTTCCGCGACCAGCGCGTCACCATGGAGCAACTCGGGCCGCTACTGGACGCGGTCAAGCGCGAAGGCCAATCAGTTATCATCAAGGCCGACCGTGCCACTTCTTATGAAACGGTTGTCGAAGTAACAAATGCTGCCTTGGAACACGGCATCACATCTGTGTCACTTGCCGCCGCTGCCCCGCGATGAACAATCCCAGTCCCGAGCTTGCAACCGAACCGCTGCTGTTTAGCTGGGATTCACCTCGGACGAAAAAGGCAGCGCTCCTTGTCTTTCTGGCGCTTTCCCTGTTGGCGCATGCCGTTTGCTTCTACATTTTTCAAGTGGTTTATCCACCAACAGTCACGCTTCTACCTCCGCCGGCCCGTGTTGCTTTGATTACTTCGTCATCCGAAGAGGGCCGCACCCTGCTTCGCTGGATCGACGCAGAAGATCCTGCGGTTGCTTTTACGACTCATCGTCCGCCGGAAGCAAGGCTCCGGGCTCTGCCAAAAGTTGAGCATGTTCCGTCCTATCACGCATTGGAACCAACTCTAAAGGGACTTCCACCCTTCGAAGTCGATTCGCGCACCCCCGATTCTCAGCCGCCGGGCCCGGCACCGTTTGTGCATCGACAAGGCGCCCCCGCTGCCGCGCCATTCTCAACGTCTGTATCGTTTTCAAATGAGCTCGACGGGTTGGAAGTTACGACGTCGCCACCACTCAAGTTCGTCACTGCAACGGCAGAAGCGCCCGAAGCAATTCGTTTCCGCGTAGCCGTAGGCGGACTTGGAGAAGTCAGGTACTGTTTTCCTATGAATTCCTCCGGTGATCTGGAGCTGGACGAACAGGCACGTGTTTATCTCGCGCGTTGCCGTTTCTCGCGACGAGCTCCTGAGCGCGGAAAATCTGAAACGCCGTTGACCTGGGGAATCGCAACAATCGAGTGGGGCAGCGACATTACGCGTCCGCCCGTAAAACAGCCAGGCAGCGCCACGCCGTGATTCGGGTCAGTCTCGCCGCTCTGGTCACGATTTATTTGCTGCTTTTTCTTGCGGCGGTTTTTCTCCTTTGGATAGTGGGAGAATGGAATCGCCGGCGGCGGGAGCGACGGGCTCTGGAGTATCGGCTTCGCTGTGTGATTTGCGCGTTCGAATTTGAAGATCGAACGGACGCGCTGCTTCCCCGGTGCCCGCGCTGTGGAAGCTTAAACGAACGATTTAGAATGGAGCAAATTTAAGATGGGAATGTGGATAGGCAGGAATCGCAAAGCACGGGTCACGTATGGATTTGATGAGATCGCGCTGGTACCCGGTCGCGTGACGATCAACCCGAACGAGGTCGACATTACTTTCCGTTTGCCGAGCAGAGGAACCGAGCCGCTTGAAATGAAAATTCCCATCCTTGCCAGCGCCATGGACGGAGTTGTCGATGTCGGCTTTGCCATCGCCATGAACAAATTGGGAGGACTGGCCGTTTTGAATCTCGAGGGAGTGCAAACGCGCTACAAGAATCCGCAGGAAGTGCTGCAAAAAATCGTCGACGCGGATAAATCCGAAATCACAGCGTTGCTGCAACGAATTTACCAGGAACCCGTCCAGGAAGATCTAATCGCGGCGCGCGTCCGCCAGATCAAAGATGGCGGTGTGATAGCCGCGGTCAGTTCCATTCCTCAGCGCGCGGCCGAATTCGGCAAAATCGCGCAGGAAGCAGGCGCGGATGTTTTCGTCGTACAAAGCACAGTTTCGACTGTGCGACACATTTCGTCGGAGTACAAGTCGCTTGATCTGGAGAAGTTTTGCCGGGAGATGCGCATTCCTGTGATCGTGGGAAATGCCGTTGGTTATGACGTGACCTTCGAAATCATGGAGTGTGGGCCGGCTGCGGTTTTGGTCGGTGTCGGACCGGGAGCGGCCTGCACGTCACGCGGTGTGCTCGGCCTCGGTGTGCCGCAGGTGACTGCCACCGTTGATTGCGCCGCGGCGCGCGACGCCTACTTCAAAAAAACGTCGCGCTATGTGCCGATCATCACTGACGGCGGAATGAGCAGAGGCGGCGATGTTTGCAAGGCACTCGCCTGTGGCGCAGATGCTGCGATGGTTGGCAGCGCATTTGCCAAGGCATACGAAGCGCCTGGCTGCGGATACCATTGGGGAATGGCCACACCTCACGCCAATCTCCCGCGTGGGACGCGCATTAAGGTCGGCGCCACCGGCTCGCTGAAACAAATCCTGTTTGGACCGGCGGAAGTGGACGATGGCAGCCAAAATTTGGTTGGTGCGATCACCACCTGCATGGGCAATGTTGGGGCTCGAAATATTGCCGAATTTCAGCAAACGGAGATTATCATTGCGCCTTCCATCAAGACTGAAGGAAAGCTCTTTCAAACAGTTCAAAGCGTTGGGATGGGAACGAGGTAAATTATTTTGGCGATTCAGTGATTTGGCGATTTAACGATTGACCTCTCGTTGTGTCGTTAGTCCATTTCCACGAGCTTTGAATCGCTAAATCACCAAATCGCTAAATGAACAACGATCGCAGAGTAGTTATCACTGGTCTCGGCCTCATGACGCCGGTAGGCAACGACGTGGAGACGTTCTGGTCCAATCTCAAGAACGGAGTCAGCGGCATTCACACGATCGATGCATTCGATACGTCGGCATACGATTGCAAAATCGGAGGGCAAGTTCGGGACTTCGATCCAAAACCATTCTTCAAAAATCCAAAAGATGCCCGCCGCACTGATCGATTCTCACAGCTCGCGATGGCGGCCGCAAAGTTGGCTCTCGAGGACGGCGGAATTGATGTGGCGAACCTGAAAGAGCGCGACCGTTTCGGCGTACTCGTCAGCAGCGGAATTGGCGGACTAAAAACACTTCAGGATCAATTAACAATCCTTCTGACCAAGGGCCCGTCCAGGAGTTCGCCATTCACGATTCCCATGTTGCTCAGCAACATGGCGAGCGGCCTTATCTCGATGGAGTTCGACCTACGGGGCCCCAACATGTGCATCGTCACCGCTTGCGCGACATCAAACAATGCAATCGGGGAATCCTGGCGGATCATCAAATTTGGCGATGCCGACATTTTCCTCGCCGGTGGCTCGGAGGCGTCCATCGTCGAGATTGGACTCGCCGGATTTTCGGCCATGAAAGCGTTGAGCACGCGCAACGATGAACCCGAACGCGCGTCGCGCCCATTTGATCGTGACCGGGACGGCTTCGTTGTCAGCGAAGGCGCAGGGGTGGTTGTAGTGGAGGAATTAGAACACGCCAAAGCGCGCGGCGCGAAAATTTATTGTGAGCTTACGGGCTACGGCGTTTCTGCCGATGCATATCATATGACAGCTCCACCGCCAGGTGGCGAAGGTGCGGCGCGGGCCATGCAACTGGCACTGGACCACGCACGATTATCCCCAAGCCAGGTCGATTACATCAACGCGCATGCTACCTCGACTGATATCGGCGACATTTGTGAGACGCGTGCGATCAAAAAGGTGTTTGGCGACCATGCCTACAAGGTCGCGATTAGCTCTACCAAGTCGATGACTGGTCACTTGTTAGGCGGCGCCGGCGGAATCGAAATGGCAGCCTGCGCGCTCGCCATCCGCGATTCGGTCATCCCGCCGACAATCAACCTGGAAAATCCCGGTGAAGAATGCGACCTCGATTATACCCCCAACGTCGCGCGCGAAAAGAAAGTGCGCGTCGCGCTAAATAATTCGTTCGGTTTTGGCGGCCACAACGCCACCCTGGTTGCGGCTGCGTTTGAAAAATAATGGTAGAGCGCGACCGCCGGGCGCCTCGAGGCTTGGTCAATCGTTTTGACTATTCACTCGTCACCGGCCACTATTTTCCTGCTCATGCGGGCATAGCTTAATGGTAAAGTTCCAGCCTTCCAAGCTGGCCATGCGGGTTCGATTCCCGTTGCCCGCTCATTTACGTCACGTTCAACCCTATTCGTGTCCAGTAGCGTGCTTATGTTTACGGAGCCACGTAACGTTTTTGCGTATTACACGACCTCCTTTTACAAGCGCGCGCGGTTTGCCGAGTTTGGGATCGAACACGCTGACGTCAGCAGGAAGTGCTGCGAGAAATCCACAAAAATTTGGCACTCCATTGTATTTGAACGCTGCCTTGCGCACAGCTTTCGCCGTGAGCGACCGGTGTGCATCTGTGGTTCGTGAATCGCGTTCCTGACTAGCCGAGAGCGAGGGGACCGATTCCGGATACGGAAAAGGAGCAGGCGACGGCAAAGGCGATAAATCTGAAACAGGCGGCGGCGCTGGAACTTGCACCGGCGTTTCATATGGATAAGGGCCCGGAAGCTTCATGGTTGGGGTTGCCGAATGACTTCTTTCAGCAGGAAAACCGGGCAGGATCCCCAGGCCCGCGGCAATTCCCAAAATTCCAGTCAATTTCTTAGCGCGGCGTCTCTTCATGTCGGACAACGGCCATTTATTCCGCTCGAATATCGGCTTTTACTGTCATGCTACGGGTGGGCATTGGCTGTGTGCACTTCGTGTATTAGGTGTGGCCGCTAACGCATGAGGAAGCGTCGCGCCAAAGCTAGCACACCGAGAGCCACACCGAGCAACATTACCGTAATACCGCCGTCCGGAACCCCGATTCTGGCTGCGCCAAAAAGCGTCCACCCGGTGAGGTGATGCCCGGACGCTAGAAAGGGAATGGTTACTATTCCACTGAGATTTCCGATGTACCAGACTTCGGTCCCGTAGCCGCTGTATGTCGCGAACAAATACGTGTATAAACCGGCTGTACGAAGATCAAGCGTTCTGCCACCACCGTTGTGGGCTTGGACAGCAGGTGGCAAAAATTCAAAACCATGGCTTGAGCGAAAGTAGACCTGGCCTCTGACCACGTCGACCGCGCCAACAGCCATGCCGAGTAAGTGGTTCACATAGCTCGCCTTGTCCTGATTACTCGATTTCTTCTGTATGCCGGGCCAGAGAGAACCCACCTCGTACGAGTCGCCGATCTCGAGGCCAAAGGCACTGGCATCACGGCTCGGCGCAAGCATTGCCCCGAAAAAGGCCATGCAGAGCAGCAAAGATTTGTGTCTCGAAACTAAGTTTGATCCCATGGTCCGACCCAAAAGCGTAATCGTACAAAATGCTGCAAGTACCGTGCCACACTTGATGGGCGAGCCAAGTGTCATCCTAAATCTCTGTATGACAGGAAGTTGCGCTTACAGAGACGTTTGCGGGTTATTGTCTGTCGCAGACGCCGGGGTGTAAATTTGTTTAGACGATTATTTGTGGACCCCACGATACTCGGCATAACAACCTGAAAACGAATGACTTAATAGATATCGATCGATACGTAAGGATTCCCGACGATTCAGTTTTCCGATTTTGTCGGTTATTGGTTTGGCGCAATCAGCTCGCGGTTTCGCCATGTAAAGCCCACAGCAGAGTAAATCGTCAACGCCACGGTAACCCACACCAGGACCGGCCCGGCTTCGGTCCAAGCACGCATCCACAACGTCGATTTCTCACTGACGTATTGCAGTTCCGCCATCGAAAGGAGCGCCAGAAAGAAAATAACGGTGATGATCTGCCAGGAAGTCTTCTGTTTGCCCAGCCGTTCCGCCGGTAAAATCCGACCCCTGGCACTCGCCATCAGGCGCAAACCGGTAATTAAAAAATCTCGCGCAACAACTGTTGTGGCTGCCCACGCTGGCACAGCTTTAAGAGGAACCAACGAAATAAAAGCGGCGGCCATCATGATCTTGTCCACCAGCGGATCCATCAGTTTGCCAAAGTTGGTGACCACGCCGTAGCGCCGGGCAATTTCTCCGTCGATAAAATCCGTCAGGCCCGCAATGAGGAAGATGATCAGCGCGGTGGTGCGCGCATATTGCCACGAGGAATTGAGCGCCACGACAAAAAGCACAGTCAGCGCCAGCCGGCTCAGAGTGATCCGATTCGCCCAGTTCATACTCTTGCCGCTTCGCTCCGCGAGGCGCTGCGCAAAGTGTCGCTGTTAAACCGCGGGCGTTTCCAAATTGGAACTTTTTTCTTCAGCTCATCCACGATCCATCGACACGCCTGAAATGCAGCTTCCCGATGTCCACTGCACACTTGCATAAAGAGCGAGGGCTCTCCAACAGCAATAAATCCGATCCGGTGATGAATGATAACCGACCGGAGGCCAAATTGGATCGACGCCTGTTCGGCAATTTGTTTCAACTGATGCTCGGCCATTTCCCGGTGCGCTTCGTACTCGATTCCCTCGATTTCGCGCCCGGCCTCGGAGCCGCGAACGATCCCCTGAAAATCAACTCTCGCGCCGACAGCGGCGTCGACTCGCTTCTCCGGCGAATTGAGCAGCTGCGCGTTCGTCACTAAAACTTCACAAACCGGATTTGCCATAAGGTTCAAGTGCTCGCTACAGTGAGTCTCCCCCTGTTCAAGCAGTTGGAAAAGAAGATATCAAAATGAATACGAATCAATGTGATATTGGGCTGATCGGCCTGGCTGTGATGGGCGAGAACCTCGCTCTGAATCTGGAATCAAAGGGTTTTTCTGTCGCGGTGTTCAATCGCACCACCGAGGTCACGGAAAAATTTGCTGCCGGTCGCGCGAAGGGAAAAAACATTCACCCGACCCGCACCATGGAGGAATTTGTCGCGGCGCTTAAAAAACCCCGGATAGCGATGATGATGATCAAGGCCGGCAAGCCTGTGGACATTGTCATCGGTGAAATCGTACCGCTCCTCGAGCGAGGCGACGTGCTGATCGACGGAGGAAACTCCCTCTTCACCGACACGCAACGGCGCTGCAAGGAATTAGAGGATATCGGAATTCATTTTGTAGGCATGGGCGTGTCCGGAGGAGAAGAAGGCGCGCTCAAGGGGCCTTCGCTCATGCCCGGGGGTTCGCGCGAGTCATGGGAAATCATTGCCCCGATTTTTCGCAAGATCGCTGCGCAAGTAGATGGCGAACCGTGTTGCCGTTACATGGGGCCGAACGGCGCCGGTCACTACGTCAAGATGGTCCACAACGGCATTGAGTACGGCGACATCCAATTAATCTGCGAAGCGTATGCAATCATGAAAGACGTTCTGGAGATGCAAGCTCCGGAGCTCGCAGACGTCTTTGCAGAATGGAACAAAGGCGAGCTCGACAGCTATCTGATTGAAATCACCTCCCAGATTTTTAGAAAGATCGATCCTGACACCGCCAGCCCGCTGGTCGATATGATTCTCGACAAAGCCGGACAAAAAGGAACCGGCATCTGGACGCTTCAAGCGGCCATCAAACAATCTGTCGTTATTTCTACGATTAATGCAGCGGTCGAAGCGCGCGTTATCTCCGCGCAGAAAGAAGAGCGCGAGGCCGCGTCAAAGATTCTGCCACAACCGAGAGTTCGAAAATTCAAAGGCAACCGGTCCCGATTCGTCGATGCAGTACGTGACGCTCTTTACGCATCGAAGATTGTTTCTTACACGCAGGGAATGGACCTTCTGCGCTCTGGAAGCGAAACATACAATTGGAACCTGAACCTCAGCGACATCGCCACCATCTGGCGAGGCGGCTGCATCATTCGCGCGAAATTTTTGAACCGAATCGTCGAAGCGTACAAACGGGACGCGAATCTCCACAATCTTATGCTCTATAAATATTTTACGAGAGCTATCAAAAGAGCACAGCGCAATTGGCGCGTCGCGGTGTCAGCAGCCATTAAGCATGGCGTCGCGGTTCCTGCATTTTCCGCGTCGCTGGCTTACTTCGATAGTTATCGCTCCGCTCGGTTACCGGCGAACCTCTTGCAGGCCCAACGCGACTTCTTCGGTGCGCATACCTATGAGCGAATCGATAAGCCCGGGGTGTTCCACACCGAATGGATCGAGTCAGATCAGAAACCAGCCGAAAAACCGACCGAACCGAAAACGCCCGAGCCGCATCACGCGGGTGAGTAGGCAGTAGCCGCGGCGTGGTCGGGTTGCTTGGCACAGGGGGAGTGGCGAGGAGTTACCGAAAGTCGTGTGACTCGCTTCCAACGAGTTGGTCGTGCAGGAGCGGTCTGATCTCACGGGCTTTAATTAAAACCACGTTGTCCGAATGCTGCACTTGGCCTTCAATAAGTAAAAAGGCTTCCTCTGTAATCACCAGCCGAAACCGTTCGAACAAGTCTGGCTCCACAATTGCATTCGAAACGCCGGTCTCATCTTCCAGGCTGATAAAAACAAATCCTTTCGCCGTACCAGGACGCTGCCGACAGATCACGTTCCCTGCAATCTGGATAATCGAACCATGTCGCGCGTGAGGAAGATCAATCGCGCGCCAAATATTGGGCAAACTTTCGCGTAACAATTTCATCGGATGCGGGCCAGTGGTCAGATTCATAGTCTCGTAATCCGCGCGCACCCGCTCTGGTAAAGTCATTGGCGTGAGAGGGGATTCGGATGTCCGGGGAGCGCACGCCTCTGGCGTGCTGGCAAATGCATCCTGCATTTGCGAACTTTCTAAAGATCGTTTCGGCAGAATGCCGAAAGTCCGAACCGGACTGGCATTAGCACGCTGCAAGCGTGCGCTCCCCAGCAGATCGTCATGTAATGTTTCTTCCACCTCCCACATCGCGGTGCGACGATGTTCAGCAAAACAATTGAGCGCGCCCAACTCCGCTAATGTCCGTAATTCATCCTTTGAAAGCGGGACACGCCGCTTAAAGTCAGCCAGCGACGCGAAAGCGCATTCCTGTCGCTGCCTAACGAGTTCTTCGGCGTGTTCCTGGCGTAAGCCGTTCACCACGCAAAGTCCCAGACGAACGGTGTTGTCATCGAAAACCGTGCAGCGCCATTCGGATCGCACAACGCAAACCGGCTTGATCTTCAACCCATGCCGCTGCGCATCTTTCACAATCGTCGCGGGTGTGTAAAAACCCATCGGCTGATTGTTCAAAAGGCTGGCGTAAAATTCCGGCGCGCGATGGACTTTTAAATACGCGCTGCCATATGCCAGAATGGCGAAACTGATCGCGTGCGATTCCGGAAATCCGTAAAGCGCAAACGATGAGATGGATTGAACAATTTTGTCGATTTTGTCCGACGTCACGCCTTTGCATTCCATGGCCGTACGCAATTTCGCGCACACCTTGTTCATCCGTTCTTCGGAACGATGAAAACTCAGCGCGCGTCGGAGCTCTTCCGCTTCATCGCCGGAAAAATCGGCCATCACCATTGCGATCTTGAGCATTTGCTCCTGAAAAAGCGGAACGCCAAGTGTGCGTTTTAAAACAGGCTCCAGACGCGGATCAAAATATGTGATCGATTCGCGTCCAGCGCGGCGCGCGAGATACGGATGGACCATATCGCCCTGGATCGGTCCTGGGCGGATGATCGCCACTTCGATTACCACATCGTAAAAACATTCCGGCTTCATGCGTGGCAAGGTCGCCATTTGAGCGCGACTTTCGATTTGGAAGACACCGATTGTGTCTGCGCGCTGCATGATCTCGTAGGTCTTCTCGTCATCTTTCGAAATGTGAGCCAGATCGAGTGGCCGTCCGCGTTCGCAGCATAATTCAAACGCATCCTGCATCACCGACATCATGCCGAGGCCTAACAAGTCCACCTTCACAATACCCAGGTCTTCGCAATCGTCCTTGTCCCACTGCGCCACGACACGGCCAGGCATTGAGGCGTTTTCCAGCGGCACAAACGAACTGAGTTTATTCTGGCAGATAATCATGCCGCCGGAATGCTGGCCAAGGTGCCGCGGTAATCCATAAATCGCGCGATAGAGCCTGATGAACGCGGGCATGCGCGGATGGTCTTTCGGCAAGCCTGCCTGTTCGATTTGCGATTCGAGCTCGAGCGTGTGAGGAAAATCGCCACTGGCAAATAGATGTGAGAAACGATCGATGATGCTTGGCGAAAAATTGAGCGCTTTACCAATCTCGCGCGCCGCGCTGCGACCGCGGTAACTGATCACGTTCGCTGTCATCGCCGCGCCATGTTTGCCGTAGCGGCGATAAATTTCCTGAATCACTGCTTCGCGCCGATCGCCGCTGGGAAGATCCAGATCGATATCCGGCCAGCCTTTACGGCTCTCGTTTAAGAACCGTTCGAATACGAGATGATTTTCCACCGGATCTACCGGGGTAATCCCCAGGCAATAACAAACCGCGCTGTTCGCGGCGCTGCCACGGCCCTGGACCATGATGTTGTGTTCGCGACAGAAATTGACGATGTCCCAGACGATCAAAAAATAGCCGGGAAACCTGAGCTTTGTGATGAGCGCCAGTTCCTCTTCCAGCTGACGTTTCACTTTCGCGCTAATCGCCGCATAACGTTGTTGCGCGCCGAACCAGACGATGGTGCGCAGGAACGAATCCATCGTATGGCCGGCCGGTACTGGATATTCGGGAAATTCGTATCCGAGATTTTCGAGCGAAAACATGAGCCGCTCGGCCAGGCGCGACGTGTTTTCAATTGCTTCTGGCAAATCCGCGAAAATTGCTCGCATTTGTCGATGGCTCTTCAGATGGCGTTCGGCATTTTGCGTTAGCCATTTGCCGGCAGCATCCAGGTGGGTGTGCTCGCGAATGCAGGTGAAAACATCCAGCACTTCGCGCCCGTACGGCTTCGCGTATTTCACGCCGTTTGTCGCGAGAAGCGATAATCGGTGTGCGCGCGCCAGATCGATCAGTTCGCGATTGACGCGTTCTTCGCCGCGAATGAAATGCCGCTGTAGTTCAACGAAAACATTTTCCCGGCCAAAAGTGTCGATCAAAAATCGCGCACGATCCGCAGAATTCTGGGGAGCGCACGCTTGTAGCGTGCTAATGCCAGTCCGGCTCGGACTTTCGGCATTCTGCCGAAACGAACTTCTACGGGTTTTCGAAACGGAAAAAGTTCGCGAACGCAGAATGTATTCGCCAGCACGCTGCAAGCGTGCGCTCCCCAATCCAAAGAGCGCCACCAACCCTTTTGTAAATTGTGGCAATTCATCCCATCGCACTGCGCATTTGCCTTTTTCGCTGCGCAGATGCGTCTGGGTCAGTAGTTCGCACAAATTTTTGTAGCCGGTGCGATTTTCAACCAGCACCGGTAAAATCCCGCCGTCTTCCATCGCCAATTCACAGCCAAGGATTGGGCGAACATTATGTTCGCGCGCAACGACGGAAAATCGTTGAGCACCGTAAACGCCGTCGCGATCGAGCAAAGCCATCGCAGGCATTTCCAGTTCAGCAGCGACCTCAGCTATTTGCTCGGGAAATGAACCACCCCGCAAAAAGCTAAATGCGCTGCATGCATGTAACTCGATGTAGCTCACCGTCATTCCGAGCGAAGTCGAGGAATCCCGTGGCGAAATCTTATGGCTATTCCGCGGGATCCTTCGACTTCGCTGCGCTCCACTCAGGATGACCCTGGGTTTCGGTCAATCATAAATCCCATCCAATTTCCAAGTTCCTTCGCTTTCATGCGCGAGAACCAGTTGTCCATCTTCCAGCTCCAGATCCCACTCTGCGCACGCCCACGATTTTTCGTCCCACCAGTTTCCAGAAATCAAAAATGGACCGCGCTGCTCGATGATTTTGCCGCGAACATCTGCGCCGCGGACGTGCACAGGCCCCTCTTCATCCAATAAAACAGATGCCGACACATTTGGCCGAAAACGGCGCAGCGCTGTCTGAAATCTTGGTTCGATCGCATTCGGGCGATTGAGGTCAATCGCCCCTACCTTCCATGCGAATGCTTCCATTCGAAATGCGTCCGGCCGATGCGTTTCTTCCAAAACCGGAGTACCGATTCGATCAGCCCCCAGAAGAGCGTTCAAACGTGCAAGCGTTTCTGAGAGCTGATGCGGATTGCGTAATGTGGTTTCAAATAATCCAAATTGTTCCCTCGCAGGTTTGATCGGCTGCGCGCTCAAAGCGATCGCAACGATCGGATATTCCGATTTAAAATTCTCCAGATGCGTATGCAGCATCCTGAAGAGAAGGTCGACATTGTTGGTCGGCTGCGGAATTTTGAAAACGCGCTCGTAAATTTGTTTATCCGTGAACGTGATGTGCAGAGTCAGTTCTTTTGCGACGAGATAAATTCCGCTCAAACGCACCACGAGTTGCTCCAAAAAACGACGGAGCATGAAAAGAAGCGGCTCGGCGGTTTCGATTTCATTTTCAAATTCGAAACTCTCCTCGAATAACTCCGGAGGACGAATCAGTTTGAGCACCCGGTTCGATTGCGCGTTTGCGCGCTCCCACATGCGGATGGCTTCCGGACCAAGTCGCGCGCCAAGCTCCTCCCTATTCAGAGCCCCCAGCTGTCCCAGCGTATGAATGCCCCACTTATGCAGGACGATCAGAGTTTGGCGGATCTCGCTCTGTCGGTCTTTGGTTGCAGAAGAATTCGATGACTCAGAGCGCTCCATGCGCTCAAATTAAGTCGTGTATGATATATGTTCAAGTGAACATTCTTTGCTGCATGTCGAGCGAAGTCAGACATCTCAGATTGCTATGCCCTCCGATTTCCAACATCCAGAGATTCTTCGACTCCGCCTTCGGCTCCGCTCGGAATGACAGCTTCGATGACTCAGATTATTTCCACCGGACATTTCGGTAACGCTTGCAGGAAGCCACGGCCGTAAGGTCTGGTCACGATCCGATTGTCGAGAATGACAATAATACCGCGGTCGCTCTTTGTTCGGATCAAGCGGCCCACTCCTTGTCGTAGTTTCAGGATCGCTTCCGGCAGCGAATATTCAGTGAACGGATCGCCGCCACGCTCCTCGATCAATTCGAGTTTCGCTTCGATTAACGGATGATCGGGAACAGCAAACGGCAGACGCGTAATAATCACATTCGAAAGTGCTTCGCCGGGAACGTCGACACCCATCCAAAAACTATCGGTACCAAAAAGAACGCTGCGCGGCGTGGTCTTGAATTGATCAAGAAGCTTTCCACGCGGCGTGCCGCCACCTTGCAACAGCAGATTGAATTTTTTTTCCGAAAAGAATTGCGCCATTCGCTCGGCCACCTGCCGCATGCCGCGATAACTGGTGAAAAGGACGAATGCACGACCCTCAGTCTGCTCGACAAAATGGGAGACCCAATGTTCCAGCGCTTCTTCGTAACCCGTATCACGCGGATCGGGCATTTTCTTCACGATGAACAGTCTCATCTGCTTCTGGAAATTGAACGGACTTCCGAGCAGCGCTGGCTCGGCTTCATCCGCGCCGATGCGTTGCCGGAAATAAGCAAGGTCCTTGCGACCGACTGAGAGGGTAGCGCTCGTCATGATGCACGAACAATTGTCGCGAAAAATCATTCCACGCAGGACAGGCGCCATATCAATCGGCGCGGCGTTAAGCGTGAGAAATTGCGCAGTCTTACCCGTTCGTTCGACCCAGTACACATGCTCGCGGCGATTCTGCTGAAGGAACTCTGCGATACCAACACGAGCGTCACGAACCCGCCGACCGTATTCCTGTAACTCTGCCTTTAGAAACTCGTCATCAGTTCGCTTTACGACTTCCGCAATCCGAGACTGCAAGGCTGTCAGACGACTGGTGATTGTGTCCGGAACAAGGTCGGCGTCGCGGACACGAAATTCGCGGCCTTTTTTGAAATCGCATTTCGATTCAACGGCATCGAAAAACTTCTCTGCATCTTCGACCAGCTCAGCCGCGAGTCTTACGCCCTCCGCGTCGCGCGTCACCGTGAACAGGCCCTTGCGGGTGCGTGAATTGTAGAGGCGCTGGATCGTCGATCTTAACCCGTATTGCGAAATGCCGATGCCGATCTGCCGCGACGCCACCTGCTCGACTGTATGCGCTTCATCCAGAATGAGGAAATCATTCGGAAAAATAAAGCCGCTCTCGCGTTCTTGCTGTATCTCCGGACTTATCAAAAGAATAAACAGCAGCGTGTGATTAACCACCAAAACGTCAGCTGCCAGCAAACGTTTCCGCGCCTGCTGATAAAAACAGCGCGGATCCTGGCCGCACGTTTTCTGTGTGCAAATGTGCGCTTCGCTACAGACCTGGATCCATACTTTTGGATCCGGCTCCACGGATAGATCGCTGAGCGAACCGTCGCGCGTGGTGCGCGCCCATTCCGCCAGCCTGTTCAGTTCATTTTGCTCTGGTCCCGTGAAAAGCTCATTGGCTTGTTGCAGCGCGCGTTCCAATCGTCGCGGACAAAGGTAATTTTGGCGCCCTTTCATCAACGCGGCGTTGAATTCGACCGGCAGAATTTTCTTCAGAATGGGGATATCTTTGTAAAGAAGCTGCTCCTGGAGATTAATCGTGTGGGTCGAGACGATGGCCTTTTTGTGTTGTTCGATTGCCAATAAGATTGCCGGCGCGAGATAAGCCAGGGATTTACCGACGCCGGTTCCGGCTTCGATCACCAAATGGCGCTCTTCTTCCAGCGCGTTAGCAATGGCCGCAGCCATTTCCTGCTGTTGTGGGCGGAACTCGAAATTCTTCGCCTTTGATAAGGGCCCGCTTTCCGAGAAAAATCCCCGGACACGTTCGACGAAATCGCTGCCCAAGCTGTCTTTCAATGCAATCATGACGGGCAAGAAGAAATGACGAAGCACGAATGACGAAGGACGAATGAAGCCCAAAGCACGAACGACGAAGGAGCGACCCGCCGATCCTTCGGCGTTTGATCATTCGTCATTCTTTGGAGCTTCGTCATTCTGATTTCGTTATTCTTTTCTCTTGTGATTTGGCGGACCCCACTGATTTGAGTACGGTAATTGCGACCTGAATCCACCCAAATCGTCATGAAACTTCTAGACCGGTACGTCATTCGCAATTTCCTGCAGGTCTATCTTTACTGCATCGCTGGGTTCATCTCCATCTGGCTCATTTTCGACGTAAGCGATAACATCTCTACCTTTATCGACGAGCGCGTTAGTCTCCTTTTGGTCGTTCGTTATTACGCCACACAGATTCCGCAGGTTTTGATTATTCTGCTCCCGGTTTCGCTTTTGCTGTCGCTCCTTTTTGCGCTGGGTCGAATGTCGCGGGCCAACGAAATTGTCTCCATGCTTACCGCCGGCGTAAGTCTCCCACGCGTTCTGCTACCGTTGATCGGTATGGGTCTGCTCACTGTGGCAGGGAGCATGGCGCTCAACTATTCGCTAGCGCCCCACGCGGAACTCGCTCGCAAAAATTTTCTTTCCGAAGCGCAGGCCCGTCCCAGTCGCTATATCCAGGGACAAATTTTCCGTAACCGAACCGATTTGCGCACGTGGTTCATTCAAAATTTCCTTCCCCGGGGCAACACATTCAACAACGTCCAGGTCCTTCAGCAGGATACGAACGACAACATTATTACAAATTACGTTGCCAGTCGCGCGACCTTCCGTCCGGAAACCAAAACCTGGGATTTGGAGAACGTGAAAGTTGTTCATTACGATCAGGCGGGAAATATCGTTGACGAACAGATTTATCCTTCGCTCAAGATCGAACACTGGAGTGAAACTCCATTCCGGCTCGGCAGTGCAAATGAACGCGCAGAATTTCTAAGCCTGCCAGAGTTACGGGAGTATTTGCGTTTCAATGCAGATTTCCCCGCTACGTTGCTCGCGCCCTTTCGCACCCATCTGCAATATCGCCTCGCTCTGCCCTGGACCTGTTTGGTCGTAGTGTGCATTGCTGCGCCGCTCGGGATCGGCTATTCGCGCCGGGGTGTGTTATCAAGTGTCGCCGCGGCGGTTTTTCTAGTCTTTTCCATGAATTTTCTGGTGCATCTGTTTCTCGCGCTTGGCGAAGGCGACCGCGTTTCGCCATGGGTGGCGGCCTGGGCGCCGAATCTTCTTTTCGCCGCGGTAGGCCTTTATCTACTCTATCTGCGGGCGTCTAACCGCGAAGCGCCCAGCCTTCATCTTTTCGCCGGGCGTCGTATGGTATCACGATGACCCCGCTTCCAAACGAATGGGCAATCACACATCGGGCGGACGCCTGCGCCGTGACGCATCGGCCGTTTGTTCCCGGAGAATATTTCTACACCCTGCTTTATCACAGCGCTGATGGCTATCGGCGTGAGGATTTGAGTGAAGAAGCCTGGGAAAACCGAAACGAAAACATTCAGCCATTTTCATTTTGGAAATCGCGGTACGAACCATTGCCGCCGAAGCCGCCTGAACCTTTGCCAAGGGAAAATGCGGAACAGCTCTTTCGCCGTTTAATCGCATCCGAGAACCCGCCAGCAAATGCTTGTTACGTCTTGGCGGCAATGCTCGAGCGCAAACGCGCCTTGAAACAAGTGAAGACAGAGCAGAATGCGAACGGGCGGGTCCTGATCTACGAACAACCTGCGACTGGCGACGTTTTCATCGTGCCGGACCCGCAATTGCGTCTGGACCAGCTGGAAACCGTGCAGAACGAGGTCGCGCAATTGCTGCGTGGGGCGTAGGAACATGGGCCTGTGGCGTGTGCACCCACCGGCAATTTTTCCGCTATCGCAGTGCCGCCAGGGACTCAGCGGAGTGCAACACTTCCCTGGCCGCACAGACTGCAAGCCTGTGTTCCGATGCGCCGACGTCGATCTTGTGAGAGAATATCATTCATGACTGCGGCATTACCTTGGTTTCGCGAAGCGTTTCCGCTTTATCTTGCGCCGATGGCCGGCGTGTCGGACAAGATTTTTCGTCAGCTTTGCAAAGAGTATGGTGCAGACGTTCTTACGACCGAATTTGTTTCTGCCGAAGGAATTTTTCGGCGCAACGAGAGAACACGCGAATATCTCGACTTTGACGACGTTGAGCGGCCGATCGGCGTGCAACTATTCGGCGCCGACGCCGGGCACATGGCGGACGCCGCGCGCCAGGTGATTGATTGGGTGCAGCCCGATTTCATCGATCTGAACTTTGGTTGTCCGGTTAAAAAAGTGGTCGCGAAAAATGGCGGTTCGGCGCTGCTCAAAGATTGTCCAACGCTGACCAGCGTGACGGATGCGGTCGTGCGCGCCGTGGCGCCCACCCCGGTCACGGCCAAGATTCGCATTGGGTGGGATGGAGATTCGATCAACGCTACGAGTGTCGCGCGTCTTCTTGTCGATGCCGGAATCGCGGCGATCACAGTGCATGGCCGCACACGGGCACAGGGCTACGCTGGCGCCGCCGACTGGGATGTTATCGGCGAAGTTGCAGCGGCCGTTCCGATTCCCGTCATTGGAAACGGTGATCTCTCCAGCGCCACAGAGGTTGCAAAGCGACGTCATCAAACGGGAATTCGCGGCGCGATGATCGGCCGCGCGGCAATGAGCGCCCCGTGGATTTTTAGTCAGACCAAAGAGTATCTCGTCACCGGAGAGATTGTTGATTCGCCGGATTTATCCGAAAGATGGAATTTGATCCTAAGACATTGCGGGCTGGCTGTGCATGTTTGGGGAGACGAACAACCGGCGATCCGCTCAATGCGCGC
The DNA here is from genome assembly GCA_046734635.1 of Verrucomicrobiota bacterium. Taxonomy (GTDB): domain Bacteria; phylum Verrucomicrobiota; class Verrucomicrobiia; order Chthoniobacterales; family UBA10450; genus Udaeobacter. The sequence goes on along the minus strand of JBKPRQ010000080.1, from coordinate 12,896 downwards.
GCGTTTGATGGCTTACTCGAAAGCGCTGCCCGATGCGAAACGGTTACGCCAAAAGTTTTCGAGCGTTTCGACTCTCACCGAAATTGAAGTGATCGCTGAGGAGAATATGTTTCAAGAAACGGCTATCGCAGAAGCGGCCAGAGTCCCCTACAGTCACAGCGCGGTTTGTACTTTTTCATGACCACAGAATCACCGACCGTGAATTACAAGATCGGTAACGAGCGCCTGATCAGCGTTACCGAGAATGCGGCGCGCAAACTGGCGTCGCTGCTTGAGGAAAAAGGCCAGCCAGACGGTGCGCTGCGCCTGAAAGTGGTCGGCGGCGGATGCTCGGGGCTGCAGTACGTGATGGACTTAGTGGATGGTCCGAAGGAGCGGGACATTCTCGTCCCGACACAGAACGTCCATCTTGTTGTCGATCCGAAGAGCGCGCTTTTCGTTAGCGGTTCGGTCCTCGATTACAGCGAAGATCTGCAAAAAGGCGGCTTTAAAGTCACGAATCCAAACGCCGTCGCCCACTGCTCTTGCGGCGAAAGTTTTGCGGTCTAGGAACCCACTTCCGCCAGAGTCAATCCCGCAATCGAGCGGATGAGCTAAACTTTCAAGATCTCGGCTTCCTTGTGCTTGAGATGATCGTCGACCGATTTAACGAAGCGATCGGTGAGCTTTTGTACTTCGTCTTCCACATCGCGAAAACCGTCCTCGGTCAAGTCGCCTGCAGCCTTTAGTTTTTTCGCTTCGTCGAGCGCAGTGCGGCGATTGGCGCGCACACGCACACGCGCTTCTTCGGCCATTTTGTGCAGGGAACGCACCAACTCCTTGCGCCGTTCTTCTGACAGCTCTGGGATCGGCAGGCGAATAATCTTTCCATCAACCGCGGGCGTAATGCCGATCTTCGATTCCTTCAGCGCCCGCTCGATGTCCTGCACCGTGCTCGCGTCAAACGGCTGAACAACAAGCAAGCGCGTCTCTGGCGTCGTGATCAAAGCCAGTTGCTTCAGCTTCATGGTCGATCCGTATGCGTGGACGTCGACGTTTTCGACCAATCCCGGCGACGCCTTGCCGGTACGCACGGCGGCAAATTCATGCACCATGTAGTCGACGCTTTTCTCCATCGACATCTCGGCCTCCAAAAGAATGTCATCCTTACTCATGTCGCTGAATTCTTACTGCGCTGGAAGCTCATCGCAAACCAGTGTCCCAACTTTTCGCCCAAGCACGGCATCCCGGATATTAGTCGGGTTATTCATGTCGAAAACAACAATGGGTATTTTGTTGTCCATGCACAAACTGAACGCCGTTGAATCCATGACTTCTAAACGTTTCGCAAGCGCTTCCGAGAAAGTAAGCTGCTCGAAGCGTTTCGCGTCCGGATATTTGTTTGGGTCGCGATCATAGACACCGTCAACTTTGGTCGCTTTCAGAATCACATCGGCGCGAATCTCGCTCGCACGCAGTGCCGCCGTTGTGTCGGTAGAGAAGTAGGGATTGCCCGTGCCGGCGGCGAAAATAACAATGCGACCAAGTTCAAGGTGCCGTATGGCGCGCCCTAAAATGAATGGCTCGGCCACGTTTCTCATGTCGATCGCCGATTGGACACGCGTTTCGACGCCCATTTGATCGAGCGTACTGCGTAACGCCAATGCGTTGATCACGGTAGCAAGCATGCCCATGTAATCCGCGGTGGTGCGGTCCATGCCCCGGTGCGACGCCGCCAAACCGCGCCAGATGTTTCCGCCTCCGATGACGATGGAAACCTGCACTCCGAGATCGCGGACTTGTTTTATCCGTTCTGCGATCTCACGCACGACGGTGGGCGAAATGTTGTCCCGCCCGCCGCGCTCCTGCACGGCTTCACCACTCAGCTTTAGAACGATGCGTTTATACGCTGGCTTTTCCGTTTGCATGCCCCGGAACCAACATCAAACAGAAGATGACCGCTCTTGAAAAGCACAAACACGCGTGTCATCCCGAGCCGCGAAGACGGCGAGGGACCTCACCTACGAAGTTTGTCGCAGACGAGGTAGCAAGTGTTCGCAACGAGCCTGTGTGAGGCCTTTCACTTCGCTCAGGGCGACCGCTCCTGGTATCCGCGCAGAAATTCCGCCGCACTCATCCGCCGCTTTCCTTCTAACTGGACCTCACGCAATGACAACGCATTTTTCCCCGCGGCTACGACGAACTCATTCTGGCTTCTTAAGATTTGGCCTGGTACTCCTTGGAAATCGACAACCTCCGCCGAAAAAATCTTTAAATTGCGCGTTCCGTTCGCGTGGATGGTCATAAACGCGCCCGGCCATGGATCGAACGCGCGGATTTTTCTCTCAATCGCGTCTGCCGGATCCGTCCAATCAATCTTGCCGTCCTCGCGTTTCAGCTTCGGGGCGTAAATCGCGAGTGCGTTCTCTTGCGGAGTGCGCGGCGCACTTGCGTTCGCAAGCAAGTCCAGGGATTCGAGCAGCGCTTCAGGCGCAACCTCTGCCAATCGATTGTGCAATGATTCACCCGTGTCTGCAGGCAGAATATCGATTGCGCGTTGCAAAAGCATGTCGCCAGTGTCGAGTCCTTCGTCCATGTACATGACCGTGATGCCGGTCTCGTGATCCCCCGCTGCGATCGCCGACTGTATTGGCGCTGCGCCACGCCAACGCGGCAGGAGCGAAGCGTGCAGATTCAAACAGGCGATCTTTGGAATTTCGAGAACGTCGCGCGGCAAAATTTGCCCATAAGCCATGACGACGATCACTTCAGGTTGCAACGCGCGGATCGCGTCGATCGCTTGTTGATCTTTAATTCGCGCCGGTTGCAAAATCGGAAATGGTAGGGCGTGACCGGTCCGAGCCGGACTGGCTTCAGGCGCGCCGCTGCCTAGCCCTTTCTTAATTGGTGATGGCTCGATCAACTGGGCGCGTCCGACCGGTTTGTCGGGCTGGGTCACAATACCAACGACTTCATGCTCCGATTTCAGCAAAGCTTGCAGTGTCGGCACGCCGATGTCGCCGGTGCCGATAAAAACGATGCGCATGCCGAATTACGGCGCCAGTTCACGAACCACCGCGGAGCGACGCGGACGCCGTCGAGCCACCGCTTGCGCCATTACTTTTTCACCGGCGGTAATCTCGCGCCGGCCTACCGACGATCCACAACCGGAACAGAGATAATCGAAAATCTCCCGATCAGGCAGGACCAGTAACAAGCGCTCGCGCACTGGCATCGCGGCCTTACACTTTTGGCAGTAGAGGCTCGATGCCGTGAAATTTTCAAACTGCTGCTGGTTCATACACGCCGTTCACACTCTTTAATATATCGAGCAGAACTTTGGCGGGCGGCTGAGTTGCGTCAACCACGCTGACCATCTCTCGGGCGTAATATGAAAGCACCGGCTTCGATTCTTTCTCGTAAATGTCGAGGCGTCGCTGAATCACCTGTTCGTTTGCGTCGTCGAGCCGGTTGTCCTTCAGGGCGCGCTTCTTGAGCCGGTAAAAGAGCGTTTCGCGACTCGGACACGCGAGATGAAACACCTTTTTTACGTCGATCATTTCCTCCATGATCTTGGCTTGTCCAACATTTCTCGGAATTCCGTCCAACACCAGCGTGTCGATGTCCGGTTTAAACTTGTGAGCTTCCACAGCCGCATCGATCGCTTCCCGCCAAAGCTCAACTGTGATGTCGTCCGGAACTAACTGACCTTTGCTGGAGTATTCCAGGAACGCTTTGCCGACTTTCGTGCGCGTGTCGATGGAGCGGAATACGTCGCCACAGGCGCAATGATAAAAACGCGGAATCGTACCAAGCGTTTTGCCTTGAGTGCCCTTGCCACTGCCCGGCGCGCCAAAAAGGATAAAAGTGTTATATCTCATGAGCAAAGTTGGTTTATAGCGCAAAAGAAATCGGTTAGACAAGCACTGTCATCCTGAGCGAAGTCGAGGGACCCCGTGGCATTACCAAAAGCGGTTCAACGGGATCTTTCGACTCCGCTTCGCTTGGCTCAAGATGACGAGGAGATCACGGGATCAACATTGACCCGGCGTCCGGCACGATCGAAGCGCACGCTCCCATCGATCAGAGCAAAAATCGTGTAATCCCGGCCGAGTCCGACGTTTTTTCCAGGCAAAAACTTCGTGCCGCGTTGACGCACGATGATATTGCCGGCGACGACCATTTCGCTGCCGAATTTTTTGACACCCAGCCGCTTGCTGACGCTGTCGCGGCCATTCTTAACGCTGCCTTGTCCTTTTTTGTGAGCCATTGCGGAAAATTGATGGTCGTTAGTTGATAGCCTGCGACGCGTTATTCTTCAGTCTTCTTCGCCGCGGTCTTTTTCGTTCCTATACTGATGCTTTTGATTTTCACCCGCGTCAATTTGCGCCGATGCCCGACCGTGCGGTGATAGCCTTTGCGCCGCCTGTATTTGAACGCGATGACCTTCTTGTCCTTACGTTGCTCCAGAACTTCAGCAGTGACCTTCGCCCCAGAGATGAGCGGGCTTCCGTGAGTCACGTCTTTTCCGTCAGCAAACATCAGCACGTCGCCGAAGGTCGCGGTCTTACCCGCATCGACATCCAGAAGATCGACATCAATCGTATCGCCTTCCGCGACGCGAAATTGTCTGCCGCCAGTCTTGATAATTGCGTAAGCCATAAAATGCCTGAGAAAAAGCCGCCCAAAGTTCCACAGATGGGTCGGTTTGACAAGCAGAAAGCTTGCTTGCTACGCCACGCCGGAACGGCGGGCTACGCTGCCGCTTTTTCGCCAGTGTCCATAAGTTGCTTGTATAAATCTTCGTAGCGCTGTGCAGACACGTCCCAGGAAAAATTGCGCGCCATCGCCCGTTTCATCAGTTTGGTCCAGAGGTGCCGGTCACGGAAGATTTGTCGCGCACGCTTAATCGCATCCCAAAACGCTTCGCTTGAATATTCGTAGCAGAGGAACCCGTAACCGCTATCCGAGCTCGGATCGTAGTCCTCGATGATTTCGTGAATTCCGCCGGTCGCGCGCGCGACTGGGAGAGCACCGTACTTCAGGTTATACATCGCGCTCAAACCCGCTGGCTCGAACTGTGATGGAATCAGGCTGATGTCCATCCCTGCTTCGATCAAGTGCGCCAGTTTTGCGTCAAAATCTTTTTGATACGCGAACTTTGTCGGGAATTTTCTCGCTGCGATCGCGAGCGCGGTTTCGTACGCGGCATCGCCTTCGCCTAGAATGATCAGCCGCACATCATCCCACAACAGTCGATCGAGGAGCGGCACCAGGATTTCGAAACCTTTTTCATGAACAACGCGAGTCACCATGCCGAAGACCGGACCGCGCGGCCCGGGTACAAGTTTCATCTCCTTTAGCAATGCATCACGACAAACCTGTTTTCCGCGAAGCCGTTTTTCGTCGTAACGCGCCGGCAGGAAATCATCCGACGCCGGATTCCAGACCTTGTAATCTGCGCCATCCAAAATTGCACTTAGACGATACGCATTTTCGCGCAATACCCCATCGAGGCCGCAACCGCCGGACGGTGTCAGGATTTCGCGGCGATAATGTTCGCTGACGGTTGTGATCCGATCGGCATACAAAATTCCGCCTTTGAGAAAATTCAGCCTTCCGAAAAACTCGACTCCATGCAGCGTGAAAAACCGCTCCGGCAGATTTGTAAGACTGAAATCGAGTCCCCAAAAACTGCCTTGATCAGCGACATGATGAATGGTCAAGACGGTCTTGAACGGCAACCCTTGTGCATACACGAACACGGGCACCAAAGCCGCGGCCCAATCGTGCACGTGCAGGATCTGCAGTTGCGGCGTCAATCGGCGAGACAGCTCCAGCGCTGCTTTGCAAAAAAAGATAAACCGCGACGCGTTGTCCTCATACGGCTTGCCTCGTTCGCCGTAAATTCCGTCGCGATCGAAGAATTCGTCGCAGCGAACCAGATATAACTGCACGCCGCTGGCACTTCGCCCCTCGAGATACCGTGCGCCGTAAACTTTTTCGCCGACCTGCACATCGACAGCGATCCCGGTATTCTTCGTCTTGAATAGTGGGTTATCTCGGATCTCACGATAGAACGGAAGGACTACACAAACCTCATGTCCTTGGGAACGCAGTGCAGCAGGCAGCGCGTCCAGGACATCGATCAGGGCCGCCGTTCGCTGCAGCGGCGGCGCTTCGGCGCTAATCATTAGAATTCTCATTTCACCTTTACGGTTTCTGGCCCGGCGCGTACTCCCGTTTCACCCACTCAAGCGCCTCTTCCCGAGTGTGCAAGCTTCCCTCGAGCTGTCGTGTTTCAACCGCTTCGAGGATCTCGCTGAACCTGGGACCCGGCTTAAGACCGAGGGTGATCAAGTCGTCTCCTCGCACGAGTGGCGGCGGAATGATCGGTTCGTTGGCGAATTCCTCACGTTTCCGCAGGAGAAATTCGTAGTTGTCGAGCATGCGATGGCTGCCCTGGCAATCGACGCGGTGCAGTTCCAGCTCGTCCTCAAACGTTGGGCGTGCCATGAAGCGCTTTAGTTTCGCCACTCGCATGTTCGGCGCGTCCTTGAAAACCATGTGCTGTCGCACCATTTCGACCGTCGCCTCGATTTCGGCGCCCGAAAATCGCAGGCGCCGCATGAGTTCCTCAGCCATCTCCGCACCGAGTCGGTCATGCCCGCTAAAACGAATTCGCCCAGTCTCGTCGACGGTTGCCGTGCGTGGCTTTGCCACGTCATGAAACAAGACCGCGAAAACGAGCGGCACAGAAACATTGTCTGGTAGAAGATCCAGCATCAATCGTGTATGCTTGAAGACGTCGCCTTCGGGATGAAATTGCTTGGGTTGTTCGCACCCCTTCATCGCCTCAATCTCGGGGAAAATGACGCGCATCAGTCCGCTGGCATCCAGCAAATCCCAACCTCGGCCGCGGTTCGGTGATAGAAAAATCCGCACAAGTTCATCACGAATTCGTTCCGCGCTGATCTGGTCGATCGAGGCAGCATTGGCAACCAGCGCGTCCCACGTCTTTGCATCGATCTCGTAATCGAGGACGGTCGCAAACCGCACGGCCCGCAGCATTCGCAACCGATCCTCTGCGAAACGCTGCGCGGGATCGCCGATGGCGCGCACCAATTTCGCAGCGATATCTGCGCGCCCACCCACAAAATCGATTACTTCCTCCGCAATCGGATCGTAAAACATTCCATTGATCGTGAAATCCCGGCGGCGCGCATCCTCTTCAGGCGACGAAAAACGAACTGCCGTTGGGTGCCGTCCGTCGATGTAAGCCTCGTCGGAGCGAAATGTTGCCACCTCAAACTGGAAATCGTTTTCCAGTACGATGATCACACCAAAATGCGCGCCGACCGCATAGGTTCGCGGAAAGAGTCTCTGCACAGCCTCCGGTCGTGCGTCGGTGGCGATGTCGTAGTCCTTTGGCGGCAAACCGCGCACCATGTCGCGCACGCAACCACCCGCGAAGTACGCGATGTGCCCCTCCCCGCGTAGACTCGCGACGACGTTGCGCGCCGCTTCTTCCATCGGAGAAGGTTTCATCCCAGTACTGTAGTCGCTTCGCTGCGCGAAACGCAACGAATCACGTCCCTACCCAGCGCTCTTTTGTTTGCCAAACGAATGAATGATAAACAAAACCACCGCAATCGAGATGCAGGAGTCGGCAACATTAAAAGCCGGCCAGGGATGTGCATATGGAACGTGCAAATCGAAAAGGAGAAAATCGATCACGTGTCCGTAAAGAAGCCGGTCGGTAAGGTTTCCGAGGATCCCGGCAAGAAGAAGCGCCAGTGAAAGATCACGCCACCGATCTGGTGTTCGCGCTCGCAATAGGAGGCCCAAAACAACCACAAGCGCAACGCAGGAAATTGCGATGAAGAACGTATTGTTACCTCGGAAGGATCCAAACGCTGCGCCGTTGTTGGTCACGTAAACAAGACTGAAGAAATCCGATATCAGAACGCGTGGCTCATCAGGACTGATGAACCGCAGAACCATCTGCTTGGTCAACTGATCGAGTGCGTAGAGCGGAAGGGAAAGGAAAAGGATGAATCTCATGTGGGCTATTTGTCATTCCGAGCGCAGCGAAGCGAAGTCCCGGAACCCCGGGGCAATATCGAGGATTCTTTCACGGGATGTCTCGACTTCGCTCGACATGACCTTTAACGCGCTGTGACCACGCTTTCGCACCGATCGCACAAATCAGGATGCTCCTTGCTTGTGCCAACAGCCGGCCGATGACGCCAGCAACGCGCGCATTTTTTGTACGCTGTTTTGGTGACGGACGCGCTCGCTTCGTCCGTTTGGCGAACAGTCAGATCACTCAAGATAAAAAATTCCTCCAGCTCTTCCTTGCTGATTTTTGTCGTGGCATCGGAGTCTGAATGTAAAACAACCGCCGCCTCGAGCGCATTTCCAATCAGCTTCTCTTGACGCGCCCGCTCAATCGCCTGGCCGATCACACCGCGCAATCTTAAGAGCTGTTCAACCTGACTGCTTGCTTCGTGTTGCCGATCTTGCGGATGTGGAAACTCCTCCAGGTGAACCGAACCGCCCAGCGCGGAATGTCGCCACGATTCCTCTGCGGTAAACGCGAGCACCGGCGCAAGCAATCGACACAAGGCGCTGAAGATTTCGTGCATGACGATCTGTGTGGCGCGACGCCGGTGCGAATCTGCGGCGTCGCAATACATCCGGTCTTTGGTGATGTCGATGTACAGGCTGCTGAGGTCGACGGCGCAAAACTGGTTCAGTGTGTGATAAACTTTGTGAAACTCGAACGCTTCGTACGCCGATCGGCAATCAGCGATCACGTCATTCAATCGTTCCAAAATCCAGCGATCAATTAATGTTGTAGCCGCGGGCGTTGACCGCGGGCCGGGGTCAGCGACCCCGGCTACAGGGAAATCATGAAGATTTCCCAGCAGAATGCGCAGCGTGTTTCGAATCCGACGATAAGTATCCCCCAGGCGGGTAAAAATTTCTTCCGAAAACGGAACGTCGGCAGTGTAATCGATGCTGCTCGCCCACAGGCGAACAAGGTCTGCGCCGTGTTCGTTGACAAAATGACCGGCATCCATCGGCTTCTCGTAAGAACTGGATTTGGAAATTTTCTTCCCGTCGAGGTCGACAACGAACCCGTGCGTGACACACGTTTTGTACGGTGCGCGATTATTCAGCGCGATGCTCGTCATCAGCGACGATTGAAACCAGCCGCGATGCTGGTCGGTTGCTTCGAGGTACATGTCAGCCGGGTCGCGCAGTTCCGGATGCAGCGCGCAGACCGCTTTGTGCGAAACGCCACTGTCGATCCAGACATCAATCGTGTCGTTGCGTTTCGTTGTACCGGGGAGAAGACCAAGTTTCTCGGCAAGATCGGCATCGTTTAGTTCAAACCAAACATTGGACCCTCGCTCAGCGACAAGGTCGGCGAGTTTCCGAATAATCTTTGCGTCGAGAATTGCTTTTCCATCCTTGGAATAAAAAACAGGCAGCGGCACGCCCCAGCTTCGTTGGCGCGAAATCACCCAATCGGGCCGAGATTCAACCGTCCCTGCGATGCGATTTTCGCCCCATGTGGGAATCCATTTCACTTCATTGTGAATGGCATTGAGTGCTTTCCCTCGCAGTTCATCGATCCGAATGAAGAACTGCTCAACGTTGCGGAAGATGATCGGCGTTTTTGACCGCCAACAGTACGGATAGGAGTGATGAAAATTCTGTTGCCCAAGCAACATCTTCCGCTCACGCAACAAATCGACAATGTCCTGGTTCGCATCGAAGACATATTTCCCCGTGAGATGTGGCAGATTCGCTTCATCCGTAAAGCGTCCGTGGTCATCAACCGGAGACAGAATTTCCAGGCCGTTGGCCCTGCCCAACCAGTAATCGTCCTCGCCGTGACCGGGTGCGATGTGCACCAGGCCTGTGCCACTATCCATGGTCACAAAATCGGCAGCGAGTATCGTCGATTTTCGGTCGAGAAACGGATGTTGCGCGTGAAGGCCGACGAGCTGTTTGCCGGGACGAACAATCGATCCTTGGGAGGCAGCAAAACCAGTTTGTTGAACAAATTGATCGCGAAGCTTCCGAGCGACGATCACCCGCTCATTTTCGTTGCCCAGGATTTCATACTCGGCGTCGGGATCGACGGCGATTGCCAGGTTTGCGGGCAATGTCCACGGAGTTGTTGTCCAGATCGCGACGCTTACTGACTTATCAGTTGGTAAACCAATTTTCGCCACTTGCTCGGGAGAAAGCGGAAATCGCACATAAACAGTGGTGTCGTCGCGCTCCTGGTATTCCACCTCGGCTTCTGCCAGCGCGGTTTGCGCGCCGGTGCTCCAAAAAACCGGCTTCTTCGATTGGTAGACGAGACCTTTCTCAACAAATACGGCGAAAGCGCGCAAGATTTCTGCTTCATACTTGGGCTCCATCGTCAGATATGGATTCTCCCAATCACCGAAAACGCCCAGGCGTTTGAATTGCTCGCGTTGGATGTCGACAAATTTCCGCGCAAACGCTTCCGATTTCTTCCGAATCTCCAACGGCGAAAGTCCGCGGGACTCCTTCACCACTTTGTATTCGATGGGCAGGCCATGACAATCCCAGCCGGGCACGTACGGGGCGCGTTTGCCGAGCATGGTCTGCGATTTCACCACGAAATCTTTAAGGATCTTGTTGAGCGCGGTGCCCATGTGCACATCTCCGTTGGCGAATGGCGGCCCATCATGCAGCACAAATAATTCGCGGCCCTCCTTCGACTTCTGGATCTGCTGGTAGAGTCGCGTCTCCTCCCACGCCCGGAGCATTTCCGGTTCACGCGTGGCGAGATTCGCCTTCATCGGAAATTCCGTGCGCGGCAAATTAAGAGTGCTTTTGTAGTTCTGACTCATGGGCAGAGCGGGCGAGGCTACGTAACATCCGCCGTCACGCAAATCAACGAAGCGACCGCCCGCCTGCTTGTTCGCGACATCGAGACGTATGTGAAAATTTGACGAGTCAACTCAAATATTTTCCAATAACAGTTTCCAAATTTTCAGGGATCTCTCAAAAATCAAAAAAGGACACCTCAAAATGAATAAACAAAGTACCCTACCGCTATGACACGTCTCCGTTGGAGTGCGTTTTTTCTCGTTCTGCCGTGTCTCGTTATCCAGATGATGCCACGCGTGCTGGGACAGCGAAGTGACCAATGTATCAGCAAGAGAACCTCGAATGTTCGAACGCCATTGGAGCTGGACGGCGGGACCTGGACATTCACGGGCAGCCTCAACACCGCACGTTATTTTCATACGGCGACGTTGCTGTCCAACGGGATGGTGCTGGTTGCAGGGGGATTTAGCACTGGCGGCGCTTCCGCGAGCGCGGAACTGTACGATCCGGCGAGCGGGACCTGGACGGCCACAGCCAGCCTCAACACCGCACGTTATCTGCATACGGTAACCTTACTGCCGAATGGGATGGTGCTGGTTGCAGGGGGACGTGGTAGCAGTATCTGTCCTTCGGCGAGTGCTGAACTGTACGACCGGGCGAGCGGGACCTGGACGGCCACGGGCAGCCTCAGCACCGCGCGCACTAATCACACGGCGACGTTGCTGCCCAACGGGATGGTGCTGGTTGCAGGGGGATTTGATGACAACGGCAATATTTCCGCGAGCGCGGAACTGTACGACCCGGCGAGCGGGACCTGGACGACCACGGGCAGCCTTAACACTGCGCGCCAAGATCACACGGCGACCTTGCTGCCCAACGGGATCGTGCTCGTTGCTGGGGGGCATGATAGCAACGGCAATATTTCCGCGAGCGCGGAACTGTACGACCCGGCGAGCGGGGCCTGGACGGCCACGGGCAGTCTCAACACTGCACGCGATCAGCACACGGCGACCTTGCTGCCCAACGGGATGGTGCTAGTTGCAGGGGGACTTGATAGCAATTTTGATGCTTCCGAGAGCGCGGAACTGTACGACCCGGGGAGCGGGATCTGGACGGCTACGGCCAGCCTCAACACCCCACGTTATCTGTACACGGCGACCTTGCTGCCCAACGGGGTGGTGCTGGTCGCAGGGGGATTTAGCACTGGCGGCGCTTCCGCGAGCGCGGAACTGTACGACCCACCAAACGAGACCTGGACGGCCACGGGCAGCCTCAACACCGCGCGTTATGAGCACACGGCGACCTTGCTGCCCAACGAGATGGTGCTGGTTGCAGGGGGATTTGATAGTAACGGCAATTTTTCCGCGAGCGCAGAACTGTACGGCACTCAGACGCCAACGCCAACTCCTACGCCGACTCCGACCCCAACCGCTACGCCCAGCGCCAGTCCAACACCTACACCCACACCTACGCCGACATCAACGCCAACAGTTACACCAACGCCTAGCGCGACGTCTCGACCTACTCCAACGCCAAGGCCGCGTCCGATTCCACGACCTCGCCCGTAACATCGGCCACTGGACAAATCAATGTACGCAATCGATTGGCCACCTGGGCTGCGAAAGAAGGCGGGATACTTATCCTGACTTCATTTTCTTGAGCGGTGCAACGAGTTACAATGTCAATGCTGCGCGCAGCTACGAACCTGGAAACAGTTCCCGGGCTGCTCAGCTTTTGTCTGGCCGCATTTTCACTCAAACATGACGAGGCAGGACCAATTGAAAGACATCCTGCGCATTTTCGTTCTGGCCGATACTCACAATCGTTTGCCCGAGACCATTAAGGAAATAGCCAAGGATGCTGATGAAATCTGGCATCTTGGTGACGTTTGCACGGAGAGCATTCTCGATGAGCTCCGCGCGATTGGGCCTCCGGTCATTGTTGTACGAGGAAACTGCGACAGCAATTTTGAATGGCCGTTGGTTGTCGATCTTGTGCGAGGCGGATTGAGGTTTCGCCTGCAACATATACAGCCC
>JBKPRQ010000079.1:0-9397 GCA_046734635.1 Verrucomicrobiota bacterium | reverse complement strand
GCTGCGGCCGCAGATTTGAAGCATACCGCGCCATCCTTCCCTGCAGCGTGAAGACAACGAGTTTTGAATCCTGCAGCGAGTCCGCCAGCGTGACAGCCGAAGCCACCATTTTCTGACGAATGTTTTCCAACAGTGCGTTCTCTGCATAACCCGCGCCACCGCTGCGTTCGATGCGCACAGCGACGCGGCGCAAAACTTCGACGCACTCAGCCGGGTAGCGGCCGATTGTCGTTTCGCCGCTCAACATCAGAGCGTCGGCCTGTTCGAAAACTGCATTTGCCACGTCGGTGATCTCCGCGCGCGTAGGCAGAGGATTATTGATCATCGACTCCAATAACTGAGTCGCGATTACGACCGGCTTGCCCAGGCGAAGACAATTCTTCACAATTCGGCGCTGAATAATTGGCAAGTCCTCCATCGGGCATTCGATCCCCAAATCGCCCCGCGCGACCATGATCACATCCGTGCTCTCAATCATCTGGTCTATTGATCGCACGGCCAGTTGGTCCTCGATCTTTGCCACGATTTGCGCCCTGCTCTTTTTCTTCGACAGAAGTTTTCGCAGCTGTTCGATGTCGCTTTTCTCGCGCACGAAACTCAGGCCGATGAAATCTGCGCCCAACTCCACGCCGAGGGAAACATCCGCGAGGTCCTTCCTCGTGAGCGAGGGAAGATTCACGTGCACGCCGGGCAAATTAATATGACGCCGTGAACCGAGAATAGCGCGCGTCAAAACCTTGCAGCGCACACGATTTTTTCCCTTGTCGAGGACGAGCAATTTGATCAAGCCATTATCGACCAAAATCGTGTTGCCAACTGTGACGTCGTCGACAAAACCGCCATAATTCACGTCCACCGAGTAGCGCTCTTTACTCGTCGCCCCGCGCACAATGAACTCCAGAATATCGCCTGGCTTCAAATGCAAATTGGCTTTCAGATCGCCAGTGCGAATCGCTGGGCCTTGCGTATCGAGTAGAAGCGCCACCGGCCGGCCGGCTTTTTGCGCCAGCATGCGGATGCGCGGAACGATATCGCGGACCCACTCGTGAGTGGCGTGGCTCATGTTCAACCGGAAGACATCGCTGCCTTTCTGGATTAGCTGACGCAAGACCTCGGTTTTTTCCGTGGCTGGGCCGAGTGTGCAAATGATCTTGGTTTTGCGCATCGATTAAAGGATTGAGTCTCATTAACGCTGGGCTTTAGCCCAGTGCAAACGGCGCCAGAATCGATTCAGCGATCTGGTCGCAGTCGCACCGGATTGAGGCCGCGGCATTCGCAAAAAAAATGCGGCACTCCCTTCGAGGCGTGCCGCATCGTGCAGTTAGCGTGTTCTTATTGCAGCTTCTTCTGAGTTTCTTTGGCCAGGTCAAGGTGTTCCTGGACCACTTTGGCCGTGTCCTCAGCAAATTTTTTCACGTCCGGATCACTCCCGCTTTTTGCTTCCTCTTGAAATTCGGCCAGGTCCTTTTCGTGATCCTTGACCATCATATCGATGTAGGTCTTGTCCGAGCTCCACTTATGTGTTGGCTCTTTGCTGGGCAGTGTGACGCCTTTTTGTGAAGCAATTGATTTTAATTCGTCATTTGCCTTGCCGTGATCAGCCACCATGCGTTTGCCGAATGATTTCACATCATCGCTCTGACCATTTTGCTCGGCCATGTTTCCCATGGCGACCTCCATCATTCCGCCCTTGGCGGCCTTTTTCATGAACGTCTTGTCTTTGGCGCTAAGCGATGAGCTCTTGCTCCCTGAGGCATCTTTCTTGCTCGCTGGCGTATCTTGGGCAGTGGCCACTCCAGCCAGACCTAGTACTCCAACCAACAAGGGAACAACACAAAACTGCGAAATGGTTATGATTTTATTTTTCATGACTCTCTCCGATTGGGATGTGCGGAAATAATCCGTCCATATAGAATCGAAAACAGACGCGCCCTTGGACCCTGCTGATTTTCAACGTCTGATTTGCTTCGGTGCGTTGCCGACGACGGCGGCATTTAATCAGACTTCGCCGATGTTTTTTTCGTAGGAGCTTTCTACCCGGCTCGCCACGTCTTTGTAGCCGTGCTCGACCTCGTAAATCTGCTTCATACAAGCGAGCGATTTTTCCTGGTCGCCTGTCCGCTCGTAAACAAGTCCCAGATTATAGACGATCGCTTTTTTCATCGCGTCCATCGACAAAATTTCCTTCGACGCCTCTTCCAATTGCCGTGTTGCAAGGTCAAACATCCCGAGCTCGCTATAACAACAACCGAGCAAGTTCATCGCTTTTAAGCGGGCGTGCGGGTTTTGCCGCGCCCGCTGCAATTCCGGAACAGCCTCCCGAAAATGTCCGGCACTGAGGAGATGCTCGCCTAACTCGAATCGAAGCTGAAGATCGGTCGGATTTCTGCCGACCCGTTCACGTGCGTCGGCGATGAGGATTTCTGCGCGCTTCGTTTCCGCCGCCTTTAATTCTTCAGATTTTTGCGCATGCGATTCATGGGCTGCATCGTGCGTCGAGAGAAAGTCCTGATGAGCAGCGATCTCGCGTTCCAGGCGTTTGACCTTCAAGTCAGAAACCTTTCCGACTAATCCTGTATCCGCGCCTTTGGTCAGGTCGGCGGCATACTGATACCAGCCGATCGCCGCCTCCAGTTCTTCTTTTTGCTCGTTCAACGCGCCCAGGCGCCGGGCAACGTCGACGTTTGCCGGCTCCGCTTTATGACGCGCGTATGTCTCGGCGATTTGTTGCTCGAGTGATTCGCCGGTCAAGCGCATCCGGTTTTGTTGCTCGAGCGAAATCGCCATCTCTTTGTCCTTGATCAGGTCGCGATAACTTTCCGCCTGTGTCCACCCACCGCTTTGCATGGACGCCCGAGCTGCCGCGTCTTTACCCAAACGGAGCGCTTGAGCATCCATTGGATTTATCTCGATGATTTGATTATAGACTTCGACCTCCTGATCGTTCTCTCCCAGATCGTGGTACGAACGCCCGAGCTCGTGTAACACTTTGACGTCGCGTGGACTTTCTTCGAGCAACGTCCGCAGCGCGAACACGCCGATCTCTGGCCATCCCGCCGCCTCTGCGGCTTCCTTCAACGCAAGGTTCGCGTGTCGATTGTAAGGCTCGTCTTCCAGCACCCTTTCCAGCATTTCGATTGCGCGTTTCGGGTCCTTCTTGATTTCTCGCTGCGCCTTCATGACGGCAATCGGTGCGGTCGAGATATTGAAGAAACTTCTTTTGGTCGACCTGTTTTTCGTGACCTCCGCCCGTCGCAGCAATTGTCGCCCCATGAGAAATTGAGGTTCCTGTTTGAGGATTTCCTGCAAAAGCGAAATGGCGTAACCGAGATTGCGCAGCTCCACGGCGGCCACCGCCTTGAGCCAAAGGTTGCGCTGTGGGTTGCTCAGTTCCTTTTCCGTCTTAACCGCCATCGCCGCTAGTTTATCACAATACGCAATTCTGCGTCGGCATATGCTTCGACAGGGGGAATGATGACTCGGACGTTCTGCATTTTACAATCAAACCGTGTGTTGCTTTCACCGTCCACGGTTAGTCGATTTCATAACAAATCCAGCTGTGGCTTCTCTGCTTGCGGCATGCGCGCGCTCGATCTCTTGCGCTTCGGTTTTTCGCCCACCGCAACGCCGTTTGGATTTTCGAGATGAGCGAGAATTTCTTTGGCGCGATCCAAAATTTCCTTTGGCAAACCTGCGAGCCGGGCGACCTGGATGCCGTAGCTTTTATCGGCACCCCCGGGGACGATTTTGCGCAGGAAAATAATTTGGTCGTTCCACTCACGGACCGCGACGTTGAAATTGCCAACGCCCTTGCGTTCTTCGGCGAGTTTGGTCAACTCATGATAATGCGTGGCGAAAAGGGTCCGCGCTTTGATTTTGTCGTGGAGAAACTCGGCGACGCTCCAGGCGATCGAGAGACCATCGAATGTGGAGGTGCCGCGACCGATCTCATCCAGGATCACCAGACTGCGTTCGGTCGCATTGTTCACGATATTCGAGGTCTCGTTCATCTCGACCATGAACGTCGATTGGCCGCGTCCCAAATCATCGTTCGCGCCAACGCGCGTGAAAATTCGGTCCACCAGCCCGACCTCGGCGCTCTCTGCCGGAACGAAGCTGCCGATTTGGGCCATCAAAACAATCAAGGCTACCTGGCGGATGTAAGTCGATTTTCCGGCCATGTTCGGGCCGGTCACAATCGCCAGTCGCACGGTCGCGCCATCCAGGGACGTGTCGTTAGGCACAAATTTTTCGTCTACCAGATTTTGGTCGAGTACCGGGTGTCGTCCATCTTTGATTGCAAGCCGCAGCGTATCGTTTAATTCCGGCCTGCAATAACGGAACAGCCGTGCTGTCTCGGAAAGCGCGCAAATAACATCGAGAACCGCGATGGCCATGGCGGTTTGCTGGATGGACCCCAATTCGCGTAGAGTTTCTTCGCGCAGTTTTTGGAAAAGCTGATACTCGAGTTGGCGGGCCCGTTCGTCTGCGCCGAGGATTTTCGCCTCCATTTCCTTAAGCTCGGGCGTGACGAAACGCTCCCCGCCTACAGTGGTTTGCTTACGCGTGTAGTGCGCCGGCACATTCGCCAGGTTCGATTTTGTCACTTCGATGAAATAACCGAACACAGAGTTGTAACGCACCTTTAGCGACTTGATTCCGGTTGCGACAATCTCGCGTTCCTGCAAATGGGTGATCCAATTTTTCCCTTCGTGCGACGCTCGCCGCAGCTCGTCAAGGTCAGCGTCGTATTCATCGCGGAAAATTCCGCCCTCCTTTAGCGCCAACGGTGGATCATCGACGACTGCTCTTCCGAGCATCTCAGCCAGCGCCGGCATTTCGTGAATCTCATTGTGCAGCTGTTGTGGTAGGACGCCACCGTCGGGCACGCCGTTTTCTCGGGTGACGTAGGGCGGGCTCGGCGAGCCCGCCCTACCAAATTCAATGCGTTCAATCAGCTTGCCGAGTTCCTGCTTTAACTTTGGAATCTCTTGTAGCGAGAATTTCAACGCGACCAGGTCGCGTGCGTTTCCCGAGGCCTGGCTCAACCGCGACGCTGCGCGTTCGATGTCGCGAATCGATTTCAGTTGAGCGCGGATTGCCGCAAGCAGGTCTGGTTCCTGTACCAAATCGGCGATCGTTTGCTGGCGTCGCTCGAGCTCGTGCAAATTGCGGAGTGGCTGCAAAATCCACGAACGCAACTTCCGGCCACCCATCGGTGTGATGGTGCGATCAAGAACCGCGAGCAAACTGGTGTTACGTGTGCTGCGTGATTCAACCAACTCAAGATTCGTTTGCGTCGCTGCGTCGAGCATGACGTAGTCCGCCGGTGCGTCACAGCGCAACGAGGTGAGGTGATCGATCGTACGCCGAAGCTGATGCTTCAAATAATGAACCATTGCCCCCGCGGCAGCGACCGCACGCGACATCTCGCCGCAGCCAAATCCGTCCAGCGATTTCGTTTTGAAATGCTCGCACAAGGTGAAAATCGCCTGCTCCGGCAGGAACGCGTAGCTGTCGTACTCAAGCGCATGATCGATCTCGCGAAGCTGATCTTTCTGTTCGGAGCTGATGAGCAATTCCGATGGCGAAACGCGCGCGAGTTCGTCAAGGAGTGATTGTCGATCTCGCAGTTCGGTAAGCCGGAACTCGCCTGTGGTCAGGTCTGCGTATGCAAAACCGAATATGCCGCCTTCAGCGTAAACCGCAGCCAGATAATTCGCGCGTTTCGCCTCGAGTAGATCGAGGTCGCTAACGGTGCCCGCGCTGATGATCTGGGTGATGTCGCGCGAAACAATTTTTCCCGGTTGCGGCTCGCTTGTCTGATCGCAGATCGCTACGCGCCGGCCCGCCTTGATTAACTTTGCAATGTAAGCTTGCGCGGCGTGATATGGCATGCCGCACATCGGCACACCATTGCGCTTGGTCAGGGCGACATTTAGCAAGACCGAAGCTTCCTTTGCGTCTTCAAAAAAGAGTTCATAGAAATCGCCGAGCCGGAACAACAAAAGCGTATCGGGCGGGATGCTGCCTCGGAGCCGCCGGTATTGCTGCATCATCGGAGTAAGCGCGTCCCGCATGATTTCAGAATTAGATCAGGTCGCGCGAATTGCGAGTTTGGAATGCGGAGTGGCAAAAATTCCTTGCCTGCCGAAGGTGTTCGTCGCCAATCTGGCATCGGTTCACATGAATCTTATCGCCCGTTTGCCTGGCGGCCGGCTCAGCGCATTCTGTTTTCTTCTTTCTCCCGCAATTTTGCTCGGGGGCACGCTTGTTCAAAAGAATCCGCCGGTCCGTCCTGCGGGCTCACCGGTGATGATCTGGGACATTGACCTGACGCTTGCCAGCGCTTTGCCGCGAAACTTTCGAACAACAGATAATCCGCTTAAGGCGAACGATGGTAAAACGCCTTCGACCATTGGTTTGTCTGATCTTCATGCATCCGGCAGTGGAGAGTTTACCGCTGATAATCTCAAGCTTTTGCTGGCGCGAATGCATAGTCCAGTCACGATTTTCGATCTCAGGCAGGAAACGCACATATTTATCAACGGACTCCCGGTTAGTTTGTATGCGACGCGCGATTGGGCGAACGTCGGGCGGAATCAAACTGAAATTGAAGAGGCCGAAGCTGCATGGGTTCATTCGCTTGCGCGAGGAAACGAGATTGCCATTCGGCCAGGTCACCCCGTCAAACACGGCAACGCTGACTCTGTCGTCCCGCAACAGGTGACTGTAAAAGAAGCGAGCATCGAAGGTGATCTGGTGTCCACCGCAGCCACCGGCTATGTCCGGGTCGCAGTTACAGATCATACGCGGCCGCTCGATGAAGCCGTCGATCGATTCATTGTTGCCGTTCGCGCACTTCCAGGCGGCGCCTGGGCACATTTTCA
The DNA here is from genome assembly GCA_046734635.1 of Verrucomicrobiota bacterium. Classification (GTDB taxonomy): domain Bacteria; phylum Verrucomicrobiota; class Verrucomicrobiia; order Chthoniobacterales; family UBA10450; genus Udaeobacter. The sequence continues at coordinate 2,507 of JBKPRQ010000079.1, read as the reverse complement.
CTGTGAAGCCGGACTCGGACGCACGACCACGTTCATGGTGCTGTACGACATGCTGCGAAATGCGACTCGCGTATCGCTCGAAGACATCGTCCGCCGCCAAGCAATTCTCGGTTACGGCTACGACGTGCTTCAGCCGCCTGACACCGGGAACTGGAAGGCGCCGTATATGGCAGAGCGCGCTGAGTTCGTCCGCACGTTTTACGATTATGCTCGCGCTAATCCGAATGGTCGGCCGCAGCTTTGGAGTGAATGGCTCAAGTCGGGCGGAAAATGAATACGATAGCCTTCGCTTTTACAAGGCTCCGAACGAATTAGTCGAAGTGCTTTTTAACAAAAGCGCCACCGGATGCGGATTTGAGCTGCCGTTCGAATTCGACGGCGCGGTTGGGAGCGGCCGGTGTAGAAACGTCTCGGGTCGGTCTCGCTTTGCAGAATGTTCACGTAAGTGAACCGACGCATTACTTGCTGGCCTGCCGAGTCGTAGCTCGCAACAGTTGCATTGTAAATCAGAAAGGCCAGCCTTCGCCGAGGCTACGGCGCGGCAGTCTTCGCTGTCCACCTTGTTGCGAGCGAAGACTGGAGGCGAGGGGAGTTGAACCCCTGTTTTGCCGGGCGTTGCTAGGCCGTAACAGGCTCCCACCGTTCTTCATAGGTGCTTGGAATTTCGATAGAATTGCAACTTGCTGTTTGCCTAATCCGCGTTGGAACGGTTCCCGGAACGCCGAGCAAATTGCGACGTGATACACTCCCGGCGCAATGGCCTCCCCCAGTCGCGCACACACATCGTAGTCCCGCACCTCCTGCAACAGAATGATGTCAGGATTAATCGGCCTGAGAACATCTGCTGCTGCCGCGATTCTTTGCGCTTGTACTTCCGGCGTTGCGTCATGAGCAGAGCCGTTTGGGAACCATTCCAGATTCCAAGTTGTGATGCGAATCTTAGCTGGTTCCGGCGAATCACCGAGTGCTAAGGCAACAACAAAGGATGCGAGCAGAGCGGGTAAGACGCGATTCGTGAACGTTGCCCGCCTCATTTGAAGTTGTGTCGCAACGGGGCTGTTGCTTAGGAAGACAGAGCTCGCAAGCGAAAAATCATCCAGTCGGCGGGCCTTCGAAATAGAACAAGACGAAACGACTCGCGTCGAAAAGTCCGTGTCCGATGATCACCGGCCAAAGATTCCGGCCGGACGAGAGAACCAACAAACCCATTAAAACGCCCAGTGTGCCGGTAATCGCGATGCCAAGCGGGTTCTGGTAGGCATGCGCTGCTCCGAAAAGCGCGCCTTGCATCAGGCACGCCGCGATCCAAGCGCCGCGGCTTGCGCCGAAAAACGTGGCCAAACCCTGCATAAGAAATCCACGAAACATAAATTCCTCGTAAAACCCTGCGCCGATCAACGCATAGAAAACGCCAAGTGCTGCGAGTTCCAGATTTGCTTGTACATCTTTGAACTTGCTGAGGTCACGGCGAAACCCCGCCTTTTCCGAGAGATACATCGCGATGAAAACAATAGCAGCAAGCCCAACACCTATGGCGCAGGTACGGATCCAGTTAGCAGGCCGCTTCAGTCCGACGTCGGCCAATCTCTCGCCGCGCAACCGGATCAATCCCCACGCAACTCCGACCAGCAGCATTTTACCAATCGCGTCAAACACAAATCCCCTCTCCAAATTGATCGGCACAGGGATAAAAGCGCCGAGAAGGCCGTCGAGAAGAAACGTCACCGCCACGAGTACCACGATGTCGATCAAATAGCGCCATCGAGGAGGTCTGCGAATTCCTTCCGTAGCCCCAGCCTGGGTTTCCACCATTCGCAAGAAGTAATCACTTCGGCAAACGATCGGAAGACAAATCTGATCTCTCGAATGTTCCTGCAGCAACCGCCCGCATTCAGTCTCACCGAATTCTAGGCGCGATTCTGGAGGGGGGCAGCGTGTTCATATGATTTGTCATTGCCGTGTAGAGAGCAAAAGAGGCACAACCTTTGCGGTGAACACTGGGAACTGGTCGCCGACAAACTCAGTAAAGGCGGTTGGAGTTTGGGCTGGGTCTCAGCCCTGGACTCTGAAGGACGAACGATCTGGATTACTGACGCGCATCGCGACGACGGAAAGCGTTTCGTTGTGCGAGCGGATGAAAAGCTCACTGCGTTTTTGGAACTGGAAAGGGCGATTTGTCTCCACCTATTGAGTGAACAAATTTAGGGCAGTGAAATCACTAGGCGGGCGGATGAAAAGTTGACGGCGTTTCTCGAGCTTGAATCGGCGATTCAAACGTGTGTCCGCTCTCTTTTTGCCTTACAGAACCTTGAATGGCGAGTGCGCGACAGCGATTATGACATTTCGCGAGCGAGTTGAGGCGCTCTCGATTCGTCCAATCGCACACATTTCACATGGCGCCAACCCTTCACTGAAAATACATTTGCTCCCCAACGCTGGCACCGACCGCAACGTCCGATCTTTTGAATACTTGGCCGCACCCGCCGTTGACCAATGTATAGTCCGTC
>JBKPRQ010000078.1:0-3914 GCA_046734635.1 Verrucomicrobiota bacterium | reverse complement strand
GGTCGTGGCGACGATGGGTCTTGCCGCCGGCATTAATTTTTCGATGCGTTCCGTGATCGTGACCGACCGGCGTTATTTCGCCGCCAATTTTGAGCACCAGGTCGAAGCGGATGAGCTTCTGCAAATGTTCGGACGCGCCGGTCGACGCGGGTTGGACAGAACGGGCTACGCACTTTACACCGACGATCTTCCCCGGTTGAGCGATGCGAGGCCGCGCCAGCTGAAACGTGCGGCCCAGGTCGATTGGCCGAGCCTGATCAGTGTGATGCATGCAGCTGCCGCCCGCGGTGAACAACCATTCGCCGCCGCCGTGGAACTAACCCGTTCGTTGTTCAGCGTGCAGCAGGTGCCGCTCGGCGTGGAGCACTCGCTCGAAACCGGTCCGCGTCCGTGCGGATTCTGGGTAACAGATGAGCGTGCGAGATTCGTCAGGCGCGGTGTAACGGAAATGTTGAACTCGCGCAATGAATGGGAGCCAAGGTCGCCGGCAGAGACTGTGACCATGGGCGTTGCCTTGGTCCGCGAAAACGACCGCTGGCGGCGCGCATTGACCCTGCCCCGCATGCTCGAAGGAATCGGCACGGGTAATCTCTGCCGGCTGCGCGCGCAAAACCATTATGGGCGGGAGTTGCCGATCGCGACGGTGCTCGCTTCGGGAGAGGTGGCATTGGTGAAATGGCTAAAGAAAGCGACGCGTGAGAGAGGAGAAAACGCCGAACGACCATTTGTCCGCCGTAGCCTTGGCGAAGGCGGAACGTCCAACGCCGAACGTCGAATGAAAAATTTGGCTGCGCGGCGCGGAACTTTTACTCATGAACAATTTGAGACTGAGATCCGGCCGCAGCTCGTTGAACTGGTGAAGCCAGGCACGATCGTCGACTGGATCATGCGCGGAAATCTGATCTCGATCCGGCTCGATTACGCCGATGTGCCGGTCAATGCGCACATTGATTCGTTAGGCAAGGCGTTGATCGATCCGCCGGAGCGGGAAAATCTGCCGGAGGTTTGCCGCAGGTGCGACCAACTTGAGCACGACAGAAGCGTGCCCATTGTGAATTCACCGGCTTACGCCTGGCGTTATCTTGGTTTGGTTGAACCGGACGGCACGCCGACCACACGCGGAATGATCTTCTCATTTTTCCATGGAGGCGAAGGGCTGGCCATCGCGGCGGCGTTGGAAGATGAAACGTATCCGATCAGCGATCTGGTGTTCGATCTCGCAAATGTCCGCGCTGGACCGCGTTTTTCCGGAGAAGATGCGCCGATGGGCGGGCGGCTCGGGATTTTGTGTCAGCGCGAGTATAGCCGGGCCGATTATCCGGGTTATCTGACCATGGGCGTGCCGATGCAATACGGCGCCGGCGCATCGGAAGTGGTGCGTGAATTGGTGGCTGATCCTCGATCGAAACACAAACTCATCGGCGACCTGGTTCGTCACGGCGATATCGAACGTGCGCTGGTGGAATGGCGAAGTCTGCTACGTCGCATCGTCACTGCGCCACCTCATCCTCTACCGCGCTGGAATGAATTGAAGAAAGCTGCCGGCGAGCTCGTAGAAAAAACTTTGTCGCCGACTATGATCGATCTAGCTGAGCTGCTTCCGGTTCAGCAACGCCGCGTTTCATAAAGGAAGCTTCTTTCTTCGATAGGCGGTGATTTCGTGATGCGGCGCGCCCAATGCCAGTCCGGCTCGGACCGGTCCCGCCCCTTACCAGCGAAGCGCTAACCCTTGGAATGAACGATTAGTTAGGCGCGGGTAGCCTTGGCGAGAGCCCGCTGCTTGCAGGCAGCACGCAAAGCTTTCATCTCAGCACGCAGCACAATCATTCGCGTAGGGACGCCTTTGTATTTCTTCGCGGTCCCCGTGACCGTCCGATTGACCGCGCCTTGGTGGACAAGGCCCTGAAGCCTTTCGTAAGCACGCAAGCGCAGCATCTCTTCGCCGCCACTGGCTGCGTTTCGCTCACGCAGATTAACCAGGATGATGTCGAACAAGGGCTTGAATTCAAACGACGCCTTGGAGGAAAGCACGACAAGCAGCTCCTCTGTAATGTTGTCGGGCATACGACGTGTGAAAGAGATAGCGCGCTTTTTAGCCATCAAAGACTATAGGCGAGATCGGGGAAATAGCCACCGAGGCCATCGGCCGTAGGGATGAGGCGACTCTACGAGTTCAACTCGATTGCCGCCGATTCGGCGGAACGCCGGACAATCGGAGGCCACTCACTCCAAATCCGGGTAAGGGCCTTTGCCGCCTCCAGCGATAAAACGGTCGATTCGTCCCGTGATAACGGGCAGCGGTACCGAGCCGAGCTCGAGCACCGCATCGGAACGGTAACAACGGCGTTACCCTTCAAATGTGGCAAAGGCGCTACTTTCAAATCCTGAAGGGTTCAATTTTTAGAAAGGGTTTAGAAAGGGAACAAAGTTATGAACTCGAAAAAAATCATTCTCCTTGGTTGCGTGGCAACGTGCGTTTTCGCAGCCTCGACTACGACGGCGCAGACGAGAGGGCACGGTGGCTCGATGGGACGGATGGGAATGGGCGGCGGTGTCCGGCCACATTCGATGGGAGGGATGCCAATGCACCGCGGTCCCATGATGAATTCACCCTCGGGTTTCCGACGGTTTGGCGACCGACACTTCGATCGACATGATCGATTTCACCACTTCAACCACTTTCACCACTTCAACCACAACCACTTTAATAATGTCGTCTTTATCGGCGACTTCGGCTTTCCATGGTGGTGGGGTTGGGGCGGGGGTCCTTGGTGGGGCCCGGGCTGGGGCTACCCGTACGGATACTACGGCTACGGCTATGGTTACTACGGTTCCGGTTATGGATACGGTGGTAACAGTGGGTCTAGAGTCGCTGAACTACAGAGCCGGCTCGCTCGCGCCGGCTATTACCATGGCGCCATTGATGGAATCATGGGACCTGCGACTCGGAGAGCAATACGGTCCTACGAGCGCCATCATGGATACGCAGGCTGATCTGTTTCTTCCCGCTGATCGGTGAGGGTCTACCGGGCGAAAATGTCATCCGCGCCAAATGTAATACGTGAGGCGCGTATGGTCCCGAAGTTTTCTGACGTCTGCGCCAGCCGTGCGGCTGGCTACAGCTGCCTGTTCACTCCGTATCCGGGTACGGACCTTTGCCGCTTTCGGCGATGAAACGGTCGATCCGCGCGGTGACAACGGGCAGCGGCACTGAGCCTAGCTCCAGCACCGCATCGTGGAACGCGCGGATGTTGAATTTTGCTCCAAGTGTTTTCTCCGCTTTTTCGCGGGCACGCGCGATCGCGAGTTCGCCCATGTAATAAGAGAGAGCTTGCCCGGGCCAGGCGATGTAACGGTCCACCTCGGTTTCGATCTCATGCTCGGGCAGCGCGGTGTAATCGTGCATATACTTGAGCGCTTGTTCGCGCGTCCAACCTTTGGAATGAACGCCGGTGTCTACCACCAGTCGCGTCGCGCGCCAGATCTGATAACCGAGCATGCCGAAGCGCTCGTATGGCGTTTCGTACATCCCCATTTCCTGGCCCAGCTTTTCACAATAAAGCGCCCAACCTTCGCCGTACGCTGAAATGTAGTCGAACCGCCGAAATTCCGGCTGGTTCTTGTGCTCCAGCGCGATCGGAATCTGGAATGCGTGTCCGGGAGCGGACTCGTGCAGGGTCAGCGCGGGCAGATTGTAGAGCGGACGATGCGGCAGATCGTAGGTGTTCAGGAGATAAATGCCCGGACCGCCACGGCCTGAAGTATAAAAAGGCGCGAGATCGGCCGGGACAGGTTTGATGGCGAAGCGCATCCGGGGCAGGTAGCCAAAGTATTGAGACGATTTGCCGTCGAACACTTTCGCAATCCACGCGGCGCGATTAAGCAGCTCCTGAGGTGTTTTGGCGTAGAACTGC
>JBKPRQ010000077.1:0-8655 GCA_046734635.1 Verrucomicrobiota bacterium | reverse complement strand
GCAAAATGGCCTTTCTCCCAGCTGTCAGGTTCCTCGGCCAGCTTCCCATCCGAATCATAAATGTGAACGGATACTTTTGCCTTATCGACCTCTGTTCCCAGCCAGAACCAATATTCATTCCCTTTGAATAATTGTTGCCGGACCGCTTTCTTTTCCCCCGAGGCGAGGTCGCCTCCCCAGTAATCCTCACGCACTTGGAATCCTTGTTTTACGTATGGTTCTGCCGCCTGAAGAGCGAACGACTGTGCGTCATCCACCGAGGCGAAAGCCGCGCGCTGCATCACGACGAGGACGGCCAGTAGTGCGCTGGCGCGGGAAAGAACTTTTGCGAAACCGTTCATCGAAATTTCCTAATCTCTCGTGACGATACCGTTACCGAGGCGCGTCGTGATTTCGTTGACCTTCTTAACCGACTCGGCAGGAATGTGAGCAGTGCCGACATCGATCAGAGGCTTTACTTCCCCCAGGGCATCCTGAATCTGGCGAATGATCGGGATGTTGAACTCAGGCATCGCCTTGAGTCTTGTCTGAAAATAAGACAGGAGATCGGGCTGATGCAGCAGCTCGGCTCCGTCGGCGGAAAAATGCTGTTTCACCACCGAGGTCAATACTTCCGTGCCACGCAGCCATCCACCCAGACTAACGAGCTGCGATAATTTTTCATCGTGTACCTCATTCATCGCCTGTTGCACACTGTTTTGGGTCCGGTCCAGTTCCAGTCGAACATTTTCCCAATTTCGCTTGTCCGCCGCTTCGATGATCGCCTTGGCGTGTGGCGTGATTGAATTCCCTACGCCAATCCCCTTCGCCAATCCCAGGACTCGCTGGCCGATGTCCTTTACAGCGGGCGCGTCTTCAGCCTGCACCGCGATAAAACCGTCGGCGATCACTGCCCCCAGCAGGAGCGCTATCCTCGGGCGCTCCGTGAAATTCGGTCCCTTATCGCTGCGAACGTGTTCCTTCCAATTGACCGCGCCCAGCTTGTTCAGTGCCCCGAAAATTTCGTTCGGCAACGGCACCACAACATCTTCCACAGTGGTGGATAATTGGTTAATATTGATGTGTTGTGGAGCCTGCGCGCCGTGCGCACACATGGTGAAGCCACAGACCCCACCTACAATTAACTTCAAATGTCTATGAATCATTGGGACCTTCGAATGTTGATTTCGAGTTCGTATTCAGCGTTTAATGAAGCGAACTTTAAGCAAAACCGCTGCTGTACACAAATCTCTGCTCAAAACATTTTGAATCGCCTTAACCGAAACACTCCGTCGCCTGTGCGACGACACCTGCCTTCATTATGGATCTGACCCGGCTAGAGGAGATCCTCGATCGCGCATCGTCCCGGCGGATCACGGTAATCGGTGATCTGATGCTCGATGAATTTGTCTGGGGAAAGGTCGGCCGCATCTCGCCTGAAGCGCCAGTTCCGGTCGTGGAGGTGACCGGCGAATCATTTTACCCCGGTGGCGCCGCCAACGTCGCCCGCAACTTGCGCGAGTTCGTGGAACGCGTCGCGATCATCGGTTTGCTGGGAAAAGACCGCAGCGGCCAGCAACTCCGGGAATTATTGTCCGAACAAAAGATCGACACTTCCGATGTTGTTGAAGAGGCGACTTTCCATACCATCGTCAAAACCCGCATCATCGCGCGCCATCAACAGGTCGTCCGTGTCGACCGCGAAAAGTTTGTCGGGCCATCGGCGCCTCAAATTGAAGAAGTCGTTGCCGCCGTGCGAAAAAATATTCCACAGACCGACGCAATTATTTTCGAAGACTACGGCAAAGGCTTATTATCGACCGAACTGGTTTCGCAAATCGCAGACGCTGCACGCTCGACCGGCAAAATCGTCGCCGCGGACCCCAATCCCCGGAACCTGGTGGAGTGGCGCGGCCTGACAGTAATCAAGCCGAACCGAGGTGAAGCCTTTCTCGCCGCGGGTATTCCCAGTCAGGATGCGGATGCCGCTCCTTTCCGGGACGCGGACCTGAAGCGCGCCGGCGAGACTCTGCTCAAAAAATGGGAGACAGAAAATGTTCTCATCACACTGGGCGAACAGGGCATGATGCTTTTCCAAAAGAACGGGGCACCACACTATATCCCAACCAAGGCGCGAGAGGTATTCGATGTCTCGGGCGCGGGTGATACTGCGATCGCTCTCTTTACCCTTGGCCTCGCCTGCGGAGCGACTCCGACCGAAGCCGCGGAAATTGCCAACCACGCAAGCGCCGTCGTGGTGAGCAAACTTGGAACGGCAACCGTGACACGGGATGAACTGATTGCCAGTTTTCGAGAGGATTCGGGACGTGACTAACGAATTGTCAGCCGCAGTCTTTATCGATCGCGACGGCACGATCATCGAGGACGCAGACTATTGTGCCCACCCGAAACAGGTGAAGGTCTTTCCCGGTGTTGCCGAAGCATTGCGGCGCTTAAAATCAAAAGGGTTCAAACTCATTGTCATCACGAATCAAAGCGGGATCGGTCGCGGCTTTTTCACGCTTGACGAATATCGGTCCGTCGAATCCGAAGTTTCGCGCCAACTGGGCCACGGCTTGATTGATGCGACTTATTTTTGCCCCGATGTTCCTGGTCAACATTCCAGTCACCGCAAGCCATCGCCTGGAATGATTTTGGAAGCCAAGCGTGAACACCAAATCGATCTGGCGCGTTCTTTTATTGTTGGTGACAAGGAGATCGATGTCGAATGTGGTCGCAACGCCGGTGTACGCACGATTCGAGTTCAAACTGGATTTGACCGCGATGTCAGTGGCAGCGCTGCGGATTGGACGGCAAAAGACTTGCCCGCAGCCGCAGAGATTATCTTGAACCCGACGCTATGACATCGCTGTCATCCCGAGCGGAGCGAGGGACCTCACGCCCTCGCTCGTGGCGCACAAACAGTTATTTGTGTGATTCATCAACAAACGTGAGGTCCCTCCCCGTCTTTGCGGCTCGGGATGACAGCGCGTCGAGTGGTAGCTCAGGGATTCGATCTTACGCATGAGTAAAGCGGTTGGCATTATTCCCGCCCGGTGGGGGGCTACGCGATTTCCTGGCAAACCATTGCATTCGATTGCCGGAAAGCCGCTTCTAAAACACGTTTGGGAACGCTGCCAGCGCGCTAATAGTCTGGATTTAGTTGTCGTTGCTACCGACGATATGCGTATCGCTTCCGCGGCGTTTGATTGGGGCGCAGAGGTCGCGCTGACTTCGCCGAAACATGGCAGCGGCACCAACCGCGTAGCCGAAGTATTGAAGAAAACAAAGCAGTTCGCATACGTAGTTAATATCCAGGGAGATGAACCGCTGATCGATCCTCGGTTGATCGACAAGCTTGTCGAAAAATTGCGGTCGGATCCCGAAGTAGGCATGGTGACGGCTGCGCATCCGTTCAAGGATCCGGCGGATGCTTTTTCTCCCCACCAGGTGAAAGTCGTTCTCGATCTTCGCGGCAACGCTCTTTATTTTTCTCGCGCCCGGATTCCTGCGGCGCAAGACGACCGTGTGTCAGCCGTTTTGTTTTTTCGGCACCAGGGCATTTACGGTTTTCGGCGCGAAACGCTGCTTCAATTTGTAAGATGGAAACCGAGTCCGCTGGAACGCGCTGAATCACTCGAGCAATTGCGAGCATTGGAAAATGGTGTAAAGGTTCATGTGCTCGTTACTGCTAAAGGATCGCCTGGCATTGATACCCCAGAAGACGCATTGGCGCTGGAGCAAAAGCTAGCCCGCACAAGACGGAGGGTGCGCCGGTGAAATACATTTTCATCACCGGCGGTGTGATTAGTTCCCTGGGTAAGGGATTGACGGCCGCTTCGCTTGGAACACTCCTCGAAGCACGTGGTCTGCGTGTTGTTCTGCAAAAATTCGATCCGTATCTGAACGTGGATCCTGGCACGATGAACCCCTTCCAACACGGCGAGGTCTACGTGCTGGACGACGGCGCGGAAACAGACCTCGATCTCGGCCACTACGAGCGCTTCACGAATTGTGTTCTCACTCGGCACAACAACCTCACCAGCGGTCAGGTATACGAGTCGGTGATTTTGAAGGAACGACGCGGCGATTACCTCGGTAAAACCGTTCAGGTAATTCCGCATGTTACTGATGTCATCAAAGAGCGCATCCGTGAAATTTCAGACGAAACCAAATACGATGTCGTCATCACGGAAATCGGCGGGACGACGGGTGACATCGAAGGGCTGCCGTTTTTGGAAGCAATTCGCCAGTTCATTCTCGAAGTGGGTTCGCAAAATGTGCTCAACATGCACGTCACGTTGGTTCCCTATATCAAGGCCGCTCACGAGCTAAAGACGAAACCTACCCAGCAAAGCGTTGCCAAGCTGCGCGAGATCGGATTGCAACCGCAGGTGTTGATCTGCCGGACCGAGCGGATGCTCGACTTCGACCTGCGGCAGAAGCTTTCAATGTTCTGCAGCGTTGCGGAAAAAGCAGTAATCGAAGAACGCGACGTCGCGCACACAATTTACGAAGTGCCGTTGACGCTTCACGCGGAAGGTTTGGACCAACTGGTATGCGATCTTTTGGGCTTGAAAACGCGGCAGCCCGAGTTGGGAAGCTGGAAAAATTTTGTAAAGCGAGTCATCAGCCCCGCGAAACAAGTCAAAATTGCTGTGATTGGCAAATATTTCGAAGTCCGTGATGCCTACAAGAGTATCTACGAATCGCTCACCCACGCGGCCGCGAGCGAAGACTGCGGAATCGATCTTGAGCTTATCGACGCGGAATCGCTGCAAGATGGTGTTAACGGCCAGTTAAACGATGTGTCCGGTGTTCTGATTCCGGGCGGTTTTGGCCTTCGCGGCGTTGAAGGAAAAATCAGGGCTGCGCAGTACGCGCGCGAACACAAGATTCCATTCCTAGGGCTTTGCCTCGGCATGCAGGTGGCGACAATTGAGTTCGCTCGAAACGCATGCGGAATTAAAGAGGCCAACAGCACCGAGTTCGACAAGAACGCAAAGGAACCGGTAATCTCGTTGCTGGAAGAACAGCGAGGCGTCAAGAACATGGGAGCCAGTATGCGCCTGGGCACATGGCCAACCAAAATCGCCAAAGACACGGTCGCGGAAAAAATTTACGGCAGTACCGAAGTGATGGAGCGCCATCGCCACCGATACGAGTTCAACATGAAATACCGGGACCGGATGAACGAAAAAGGCTTTGTCATTTCCGGCACATCACCGGACGGAACGCTGGCCGAGCTGATCGAGCTTCGCGATCATCCCTATTTCGTTGGTTGCCAATATCACCCGGAATTCCAAAGCAAGCCGAACAAACCGCATCCACTTTTCAAAGGGTTTATCCATGCGTGTCTCGAATATCAGAATCGTGCGACGCGCGCTCCAGGCGATCGAGAATCGCCGCCCCGAGTCCCCGAGCAGGAACTCGTTCTGCAACGATAAGGTCGAGACCCAGGTCGTCGAGCTCCCGTAAGCAACGAAACAAATTCGCGGCCGCTTCGCGCAAGTCCTGTTTCTCGCTGAGCTCACGAACGGCGACAAACAAGGAGCGGCGGTCTGCGACAGGCTGGGCTATCTGGAGATCGCCCTTCCCTGGGAGCGGATTCCAAGCGAGCAACCCGACACGGCTGTCTTCTTCTGGCAAAAACGATTCGGCCTTGTCGATCAACCGAAGGGGAGTTTTCGGGGCGTAATGTATCGGCAACTGACCCGGCACAGAAACTTTCTGCGGCGAGCTAACGACGTCGATCTTGCCAAACTCGGCGAGTTGTTCTGCCGCTATCGGACCGCGACGCAGGATGTCGATCCTGTTCTCACGCACGGCAATAATCGTCGATTCGATTCCGTGCGCCGTCGGTCCAGCGTCAACAATTAGCGGGATGCGGTCGCTCAGTTCATCAAAAACGTGCTGAGCGGTCGTGGGGCTGATCCGGCCGAAGCGATTAGCGCTTGGCGCGGCGAGCGGTTTTCCGAGTGCCAAAATAATTTCAGCGAAAATCGGATGTGAACTCATCCGCACAGCGACCGTGTTGAGTCCGGCGGTTACGATTTCGGGGACAATCGGCTGCCGCTCCAAAACGAGCGTGAGTGGCCCCGGCCAGAATTGGGCGATCAATCTCTCGATCTGCGCGCGGGAGGGATTATCGATCTTTGCCACGCGCTCCAGCCATTGTTTTTCAGGCAGATGAACAATCAGCGGGTCGAAACGCGGCCGCTCTTTCGCTTCGAAAATTTTTGCGACCGCGATGGAATTGAGCGCATCAGCTGCGAGTCCATACACCGTTTCCGTTGGGAGCGCGACAACTTCGCCTTTGCGCAACAGTTCAACGGCGCGCTCTTTAGCGTCAGCGCGCCCGCCACGTCGTAGCGTCGCCGCTACCGTTTCGGTTTTCACTTTGCCAGCTTGGCCGAAAGAACGGCTTCGGACTGCTTCTTGCGAAATGCTTCCAGCTTTTGCTGAATGGCTTCGTCAGAAGTCGCCAGAATGGCAGCCGCAAGAAGCGCGGCGTTTTTGGCGCCGGCTTCGCCGATGGCCAGCGTCCCCACGGGAATACCGCCAGGCATTTGCACCGTGGAAAGAAGCGAATCGAGTCCCTGTAGTTTTGATTGAATTGGCACTCCCAGGACCGGCAGCCAGGTATGAGCGGCAATCACGCCGGCCAAATGTGCCGCTCCGCCTGCACCAGCAATGATGACGCGCAACCCGCGCGCTGCCCCGTTTCGCGCGAATTCAACGGTTGCCTCGGGCGTTCGATGCGCAGAGAGAACGTGCGCCTCGTTAGGCACACCGAGGGAATCGAGCGTTTCCATGGCATGACGCATTGTTTCCCAGTCTGATTTGCTTCCCATGATGACAGCAACCAACGGCTTCGATTCAGGCATGCGCAGATTGTAGGGCGGTTGATTCGTTTGTGCCAGCAAACTCAGACTGCATCGGCTCCCATCCAACCGGCCCATCGGCAGAGATGCCGATACCACAGTTAATGCGATATTGCGGGTATGAATCGGCATAGCCGAGCGATCGTTCTCATCGGCATGATGGGAGCAGGCAAATCGACCGTTGGGGATTGTTTGCAGCGGCGCACTGGTTTTCAGCGACTCGATACGGATGAAATTGTGAAGTCCAAGTTTGGAATGCCGATTTCAAAAATTTTTTCGGCACACGGCGAAGACAAATTCCGTGAAGCTGAAACGGAGGCTCTCCAATCAGTCGCGATCAGTGAACCGGTAGTTATCGTGACTGGCGGCGGGATTGTGCTGCGCAAAGAGAACCTGGGTCGTTTAAAACAACTTGGTACAGTTGTGTGGCTGCAGGCAGACGAAGCAACACTTTTCAAACGGGCTTCACGAACCGGCAATCGACCATTGTTGCAACACAAAAACCCGAGAAACGCGTTCGCCAAAATGTTACAAGCGCGCTTGCCGCTCTATGCGAAAGTTGCAGATATCCGCGTCGATACATCGGCGCTTACCGGAGAAGAAGTCGCCCTGGCAATCCTGAGTAAGTTCAAAAGATATTGTCACCAATGAGCGCCGCCTACTGCGTTATGACCGAGCCATTCGCACATCCAGTCGATACCGAAATCTCGCGCGTGGAACTGAAGGAACGACTGCTCTCTCTTGCGCGCGGGATTGGTTTTGACTCCTGCCGCATCTCGGCCTGCGGCTCCGCGGCACACGGAGAGGAATTTCGCAATTGGCTGAACGAGGGCGGACACGGCGAAATGGGTTACATGGAGCGCGGGGAAGAAAAACGGTGTGATCCCCAGAAGGTTTTGGCCGGTGCAAAGTCGATTGTCGTTTTGGCTTTGAATTATTTTCAGGGCGGCGCGGCCCAGAGGTCGGCGGCTACCGTGAAGAGTGGTAAAATCGCGCGTTATGCCTGGGGCGATGACTATCACAATTTGATCGAGAGCAAGCTCGATAAGATCGACGAGTTTCTTCGCCAGTTCGGTGGACAACAGAAATGTTACGTCGATACCGGACCGATTTTGGAACGTGATCACGCGGCCGAGGCGGGAACCGGCTGGCATGGTAAAAGCACGATGCTAATCAACGAACGTCTCGGGACCTGGTTTTTTCTCGCAGAAATTTTGACGACTCTCGAATTGCCGCCGGATAAGCCCGTGCCAAATCGCTGCGGAACGTGCAACCGCTGTATCCAAGCCTGTCCAACAGGCGCAATCACAGCTCCTCACCGCGTTGATGCGCGCCGCTGCATTTCTTATCTCACGATTGAACTCAAAGGTCCGATTCCACTCGAGCTTCGACCACTGATCGGAAACAGAATTTTTGGTTGTGACGATTGTCTTGATGCCTGCCCTTGGAATCGTTTCGCCCAGGTGTCGCGGGAGACTGCGTTCTCCGCTCGCCACTCGACGACCGGCATGTCGCTGCGGGATTATCTCAGCCTGGGGGACAACGAATTCGGCGTGCTTTTCAAAAATTCGCCGATTAAGCGAATCAAGCGCCGCGGGTTTCTTCGCAATGTCTGCGTTGCACTGGGCAATGTCGGCGATTGGTCTGATTTGCCTGCGCTCAACCGCGCCGCAGCCGATCCTGAGTCGTTAATCGCAGAGCACGCGAATTGGGCGATCCAGCAAATTCGGTCTCGACACAGAGTAGGTCACCCCAGTCGCGGTCGGACCCAAGCCTGTCTCTTATACACATC
>JBKPRQ010000076.1:0-5846 GCA_046734635.1 Verrucomicrobiota bacterium | reverse complement strand
GCAGTGGCCGCGTCGACATCGAGAACAAGAGTGATGTTTGGAACGCAATCGCCAACCGCAAACACATTCAAACGCTCGACGATCTCAAGATCCAATTTTCGCGCCGCGCCCTGATAAACGGTCGTGGAATCGAAAAACCGGTCGGCAATGACGCACAGGCCACGTTCAAGCGCCGGCTTGATGGCCTCGCGCACGAGCTGGCCGCGACTTGCCTCAAAGAGAAGCAGCTCGGTTTCTGGGGTCATTCCGGAATTGTGCGAGGCAAATTGCAAAAGCTCACGAATGCTTTCACCGATCGGCGTGCCGCCCGGTTCGCGGGTCACCAGGTACGGCACGCCGGAACGCTTCAGTCGCGCGGCCAACCTCTGCACCTGCGTCGATTTCCCGCTACCTTCTGATCCTTCAAACGTGATGAATGGCAGTCGAGGCATGATGTCACTTGTGCGTAGCGGCCGCCTTTTTCAAGCTCCAAGTTCCAACATCCAGTGAAACTCCAACGTTCAAACTTCAAGGTTACCGTGTTAACTTTGGAGCTTGAGAGATTGAGGTTTCATTGGAATTTGGAGCTTGGGATTTAGAGCTTATGAAATCGTTTTGGCTCGTGAAACAGGAACCATCCTCGTATTCGTGGTCGGACTTTGTCGCGGAAGGCCAAACCAGTTGGACTGGCGTTCGCAATTACACTGCACGAAACAACCTGCGCAAGATGCAGAAGGACGATGAAGTCCTTTTCTATCACAGCGGCGATGACAAAGCCGTGGTGGGAATCGCGAAAGTAATTCGGACCGCGTATCCCGATACGACCGCGAAGGAAGGCGAGTGGTCCACCGTTGATCTTGCGCCCGTGAAACCGCTGCACCGGCCGGTCACGCTTCGTGAAATCAAAAGTCATCGACCGCTAAAGGAAATAGCCTTGGTTCGACAATCCCGTCTGTCGGTTATGCCATTGGTGCAGTCGGCATTTCGCGAAATTGTAAGGATGGGCGCAGCCAAATGAGGAAGCACGAATGTCGAATGACGAAAGAAGTATGAAGCCCGAATGACGAGACAACGTCGCAGTCCTTCGTCATTTCTTCGAGCTTCGTCATTCGGGTTTCGTCATTTTTGAATCACCTTTTGCCTTGTTCAAAGCTGTCTCGAGGCTGAAAATTCCCGAATGAATACAATTGCGGCAACGGAGTTCCTTCCCCTCGTCGCAACTGGCGCGGCTGCAAGAGATTTCATGATCGTCTCTCTGCACGACGTCGCTCCATCCAGTCAGCAGATCGCGAATACAATCATTTCAGAGCTGGCTAAGCGCGGGCTTAAAGTTTGTTCGATTCTCGTCGTCCCCGATTACCATCATCAGGGGCTGTTCACGAGAAACCAACAATTTGTGTCCTGGCTGCGGGGCTTGGAAGCGGACGGTCATGAAATCGTCATTCACGGGTATTTTCATGAGCGGCCTTCCCGTGCCGAGGAGAGTTTCCGCGACAAGTTCGTCACGAGATTTTACACGCAACAAGAAGGTGAATTTTACGACCTGGCCTACGATGAAGCCCTACAGCGGATTACAGCCGCAAAAAACGAATTTTGCGCGAACGGTCTCAAGCCGCGAGGCTTTGTGGCCCCAGCATGGCTGCTCAGCAAGGAAGCCGAGCGCGCTGCGCGCGACGCGGGCATCGAGTACACCACGCGCCTGCACAAGGTGTGTGATCTCCGGGCTGGCGCTGAGTTCACCGCGCGATCAATCGTTTACAGCGTTCGAAAAAGCTGGCGGCGCGGAATTAGCCGAATCTGCAACGCCACTCTCTTTCGATATTTGGAGGGAAAGCCACTGTTGCGCATTAGTATCCATCCACCCGATTACTCGCATCCGGCGATCTGGCGGCAGGTCACGGTGATGATCGAGAGGGCGATTGGATCGCGGACGGTGACGACTTACGAGGACTGGATCGCGCAACAAAGATTGAGACGGGGAATGTAGTTACACAACACTAGATGTGAGCAGGTGCGATCTTCATATTCATTCGCGCTACAGCGCGCGCTCGGAAGAATGGCTTTTTCGCCGTTTCGATTTTCCGGACAGCTATTCCGACCCGAAAGAACTGTATGAAAAATTGCTCGAGCGAGGGATGGACTACGTCACCATCACTGATCACGATACGATCGAAGGTTGCCTGCAAATCAGTGATCGCCCTCGAACCTTTATCAGCGAACAAGTCACCGCCTATTTCCCCAACGACCCGTGCAAGCTGCATATTCTTGTTTGGGGAATTTCAGAAAGCCAGCATGGCGAGATCGATGCGGTGCGCGAAAATATTTTTGAGCTGCAACGGTATCTGCAGAGTGCGCAGATCGCGCACGCTGTTGCGCATCCCCTTTATAGTATCAACGGTAAACTCGATGCGCGGCATCTAGAATTGCTCATTCTTCTTTTCAAGCATTTCGAGGGCGTCAATGGTTTGCGCGACGCGCTTCTAAGCGATCTGGGCCAGATACTGTTCAAACAACTGACGCCTGAAAAAATCGAGGCGCTCGCGAGTCGCCATAATCTGGCGCCTACACACGCAGAGCCGTGGAAAAAGGTCCTCGTCGGTGGCTCGGATGATCACGGCGGGCAATTTGTAGCGTCGGCTTTTACGGAAACCCCTCGGGCGGGCTCCGCTAAGAAATTTCTCGAACTGGTCCGCAACGGGAATTGCAGCGCGCACGGGCACGGCGGCACCCCGCTGGTTCTTTCCCATGGTTTTTATAACACCGTCGCCTGTTTCATTCAGGATCGTTTCAACGAAAAGCTCGGACCAGGCGCCGCCCTGCTGGAGAAAATGTTTTCGCGCTTCATGGAAGGCCGCGCGCCGACTGAATTCACTCTCAAGGAAAAAATGGAATTTATCGTGCAGGGCGTTTTGTCGGGCAAAATTTTCGACTTCGTAAAGCCTGCAAACGTGTCGCTGTGGAAAGAGCTTTCAGGTTATTTCGGACAACCGGAGGTGAAAGAAAAACTGGCCGCGCAGTTAAACAAAGTCAGCGAGCCGGAGCGCCGCACATTTCTCATGGCGAACATGGTAGCGGAGCAGCTCACGTTTCGGTTTTTCCAAAAATTTGTTCAGGAAATTCGTGGCGGTAACATGGTCGAAAGCATGCAAGCTCTCAGCGCAATCGCGCCGATCCTGGTCATTCTAACGCCGTACATCTATGGCTTTCATAGTCAGGCGCCTTCCCGAAAATGGCTGCGGGCTATTTTTCTGGAGTTGACCGGCGAAGTTCCAGTCGCGTTGCAAAACCGCAAACGAGCCTGGTTCACTGACACCCTGGAAGATGTGAATGGAGTCGCTACGACCATCCGTAAAATGACGGCAGCTGGCGCTGAAGCCGGAAAGGAACTGGTGGTGGTAGTATCGGGCAGCGAGTTGCACATTGATGATGTTCCGATCAAAAATTTCCCGCCAATCGGCGAATTTGAATTGCCCGAGTACGAGCTCCAAAAGTTGAGTTTCCCGCCGATTCTCCAGATGCTCGATTACATTCAGCGGGAAAAATTTACTGAGATCATCATCAGCACGCCGGGGCCGGTTGGGCTTACTGCGTTGCTTGCCGCCAAAATGCTCAATCTGCAAACGAGCGGCATTTATCATACGGATTTTCCTCAGTACGTCCGGATTCTCACTGAGGACGGCTTCCTGGAAAGCGTCGCGTGGCGTTACATGCATTGGTTCTATGGCCAGCTCGATACTGTTTTTGTTAACTCCGAAGAATATCGGCAAAGCTGGATCAAACGTGGCTTCGATCCCGCGAAACTTAAAATCCTCCCGCGCGGCCTCGATATCGAGCTTTTCACACCAACACGACGTGAGACGGCGTTCTGGGAAAAATTTACCGCCGCCAACGGTCAAATCCGCCTGCTCTATGTCGGCCGGATATCCCGGGAGAAAGATCTCGACGTTTTAGCAGACGCGTATCGCCGATTACGCAATGACGGCGTGCCAGTGCAGCTTTTCGTTGTGGGTCTCGGCCCGTACTCTGAAAAGCTTGCGCAATCCCTGCCGGAGGCCGTTTTTACCGGCTATCTTACCGGAAAGGAATTGGCGACCGCTTACGCCTCAGCTGATATTTTTGTCTTCCCCAGCACCACCGACACATTCGGCAACGTTATTCTCGAAGCGCAAGCTTCAGGCGTGCCGGTCATTGTTTCGGATTCCGGCGGGCCCAAGGAATTGGTGGAAGACAAAACAAACGGTTTGATCACTCGATCACGCGATGTGAATGATTTCACTCGAGCCATCCGCTCATTGGTTACAGACGCCGCTTTGCGAGAACGCATGGGCGCTGCTGCCAGGAAAAGCGTCGTCGATCGCAGCTGGCCAAACGCGTTCCGCAAATTCTGGGCCACGACAGACGTCTAGATGCTCTCGAAATGACAGAGCCGGGCAGCCAGCCCAACCACGGCCTTTGAAATTATTCTGGTCTGTTCAGCGCGTCGCAATCAATCTGCGGACATGATGAATCTCAAATTCTTTGCTACCACCGCACTACTCCTTCTTTTCGCTGTCGTTTGCGTAGCGCAGCCAAACGCCACAGCTGCGAAAGGCAGCAACGCACCGTACAACGAAGGCCCGGTTTGGACTCTGACGATGATAAAAACCAAGACCGGTATGGCTGATGAGTACTTAAAACAAATCACCAAGTCGGTTAAGCCGGTTTACGACGAAGAGAAAAAGCAAAAGATTATCCTGGACTATAAAATCCTGAATGGCGAGGCATCCGGTCCACAGGATTTCAATATCCTGATTCTTGTTCAATATCCTAACTGGGCTGCGCTCGATGATCTGCGCGACAAGATGGATCCGATCGTTGAAAAGGTTATGGGCACGGAAGAGCAACGTCTCACCACCGCTACAAAACGTCTCGACATCCGGGAAATTCTCGGCACAAAAACCATGCGCGAGATTACTCTTAAGTAATCCTCGCGGTCTTCGGTTTAGCGATTCTTATCGGCCACGGCCACCGTGCCCCATGCTGCCGCCCATGCCATGCCGCATACCGCCCATTCCACGCGTACTGTGGGACCCGGTATGAGCAGATCTGAAACTCGAGCCGTGACTGATACCTCGTGTGGTAGTCAGTCTACTAGTGTGGCCACGGCCGATGTTAGTCGCGCTTCTTCCGTGCGAAGTGCCGCTCTTCCCATGAACACTACCGTTCTTGCCATGAGTGGTTTTGAGATTCTGCGCGTGCGCGGTTGCCTGACCGGAGCGGTTCGCGTTGCTTACAAGCCTGCCGAGATTCAAGCCGTTATCGTGCGCAATTTTTCCCCAGCCTTGCCCCGACTGATGCAAAGCGACAATGTTGTCGAAGCTCTGACCACTGGCATTAGCCAACAAGTGCGCTTTTTCTATTCCACCCCAGCCGAGTCCGGTTGAAGCTCTCTCGGCCTGCAGTGTTTCGATCGGAACACCGGTGGCATTGGAAATTTTCGTAAGATTCTCTCCGCGAGAAGCAACGGTGCATAGCAATAGAATGAATGCAGCTGTAATTACACTGAACGTTTTCATACCTGATTAAACCCCCCTTACGAATACAGGTTTCGATTTTACCAGGTCTCTTGGTTCCCTTGATTACGCAGAAATCTGGTCCGCCCGCGATGCTGGCGATAAAGAACAAGACGTAGGTCAGCACAATTTGATTTTTGTCATTCCGAACGGAGCGAAGCGAAGTCGAGATTGGAGCGGCTAGGGAAGCCGCGACACGGACGGGAAGGCCGCAGGCTGAGCGAACGGGAAGTGAGCGAATCAAACCCCGCGGTGGTACCGGCGGTCATGCAACGGGGTGTTTCGACTTCGCTCGACATGACGCCTTCGGCCTAC
>JBKPRQ010000075.1:0-15705 GCA_046734635.1 Verrucomicrobiota bacterium | reverse complement strand
TGGTATTTTAGGTGCCGCGGGCGTCGTGTTCTTCGCCTACATCGGCTTTGATGCGGTGTCGACCGCCGCCCAGGAAACGCGGAATCCAAAGCGCGATATGCCAATTGGAATTCTGGGGTCGCTGGCCATCTGCACGATTCTCTACGTCTTATTTTCGTACGTGCTAAGCGGCGTTGCTACGGTGCAGGATTTTCGTACGGCCGGCCGCGAAGCATCGGTCGCGTTTGCGATCACAAAATACATGACCGGTTACGAATGGCTCTCAAAATCAGTGACGGTGGCGATTCTCGCTGGCTTTTCGTCCGTCATTCTCGTGATGCTGCTCGGTCAATCCCGCGTTTTCTTTTCCATGAGTCGCGACGGCCTTGTGCCGAAGACTTTTTCCGATGTGCACCCTCGGTTTAGAACGCCGTATAAATCGAACATTCTGTTCTTTGTCTTCACCGGAGTATTTGCGGCATTCATTCCCGAGGACGTTGTGGGTGAAATGACAAGCATCGGGACGCTGTTCGCGTTCATCTTAGTCTGCGCCGGCATTTGGATCTTGCGGACCCGGCGCCCCGACCTTGAACGCGGCTTTCGCGTCCCAGCGGTGCCCGTCGTGGCCACGCTCGGAATCGTTGTGTGCGGCGCGATGATATACGGACTCGGCTGGACGAACTGGCTCCGGCTTATTGTGTGGTTGTTGATTGGACTCGTCTTTTATTTTGGGTATGGCAAACGCCACAGTCTAATCAATGCGCCGCCGCCAGAACTACCCAAAGGAATAACAATCACTCCATAGTCAACCATCGTCGGCCAACTCAAAACGTCGACAACATCCAAGCCGCTGTTTGCCTTACGACCCGGCCGACACCCAGTCTTGCCTGAACCCGCGCGACGGGCTAGTTGCGCGTGGCCCGAGAATCGCCTGGGCGTGCTTCTTGAGTTTTTCGCTATCGATTTGATCGAAGGCGCGTCGTGCATCGGCGAGCTCGGATAACGCGATGCCCGTCCGCCGGAGAATTTGGCGCTCCTTGGACGATAACTTGTCTTGGTTTCCCCTGTTCACTACGCGGTTTTGAAATCGCGAAATGACGGAGGCTAATGCATCGCCATTCGCGGCTCCAAATAAATCGACAAGCTGTTCAAAACGCAGATGAAATGGAATCGTTGCAAGATCCACATGCTCAGCTTCGGATGTTTCTGCGGACGGGGTCATGATCTCATTCGAGATCGCCACTGAATGCCAGACATCAGTGGGCTGGTAATATCCGACCTCAATCCGGCAAGCACGATGCCGTTGCGACATTCTTACATAATGCGTTCCCGCCATCGGTTCGACCGCCACTTCTTTCTCCTCCAGGCCATCGACACAATGAACCCGAAGGTGAACCTGTCGATCGACAGGGACGCCATTTTTGAAAATCGATGGCCAGTCAACGTTCCAATATGCGAAGATCGTCCAAGGGTCACGAGCGATGGCGTGAAGACGGGGTGGACCGTGAAAGCGCGGCAACGCGGAGCCGTCGCTCAAAGTGTGCGACTCCTCATCTTCAGCGAGAGGGATGACCGGTTTCCTGGAAACGTGAAATGTTTTTCTCGCTTTCACTTCCCACAAGTTGGCTCAAATCGACAAAACACCAACGACAGATTTCTCCGACCAAAACGTCGATTACTCAAATCCTTTCGATTTGGTTTGGAGTTTTTCCGCGCCTTTTTGCTGCGTTAACGCATAGTTCTTGTCTATTTTGAGAAAGGCATGAGCGCAAAGATTGTCGGGCTTGAAGAACTTTCGGAGCGCAGCAAGCAATTGCGCGCTGCCGGGAAAAAACTGGTCGCGACGAATGGTTGCTTTGATTTGCTGCACGTTGGACACGTGCGCTACTTGCGAGCTGCACGTGCGCTCGGGGATTTGCTGGCAGTCGGGTTAAATGGGGATCGCTCGGTCCGCGAGTTGAAAGGGAAGGGACGCCCGATTACTGCTGAGCGTGATCGCGCCGAAATCCTGGCGGCGCTGCAGTGCGTCGATCTCGTCACGATTTTTCCGGAAACGCGAGCAACGCAGTTTATTGCTGCAAGTTATCCTGCCATTTACGTCAAAGGCGGCGATTACAGTCCCGAAACGCTCAACGAACAAGAGCGCACACTTTTGAAGGAGATCGGCGCCGAAATTTGTTTCATTCCCTTTGAGGCGGGCTATTCGACTTCAGGCCTGCTAGAACAAATACGGAAGGGCGCGATCTGAAAGTTGTGGCGCGATTCTCGTAATCGATGTCGATATTATCATAGACGTTGGGATGCATAGGTGAAACGGCTGCCAATTGGAATTCTAGGATCAGGAAAAGGAAGCAACTGCCGGGCAATCCTTGAGCGTATCCGCTCGGGAGATTTGGCAGCGGAAGCGCGTGTTGTAATCTCGGATGCGTTGGACGCACCGATTCTCGACATCGCGCGGGAGTTTTCAGTTGCCAACGCATATCTGCCACCAGGCCAGTTTCGCACGCGCCTGGAGCCGGAGATGGAAATTAGGCTCGTGAATATGCTACGCGAGGCCGGTGTCGAGCTCGTCGTGCTCGCTGGTTTTATGCGCGTGCTTCACGCGCCTACGCTTAAGGCGTTCCCGCACCGCATCATTAATATTCATCCAGCGCTGCTGCCAAAATTTCCCGGCCTCGAAGCCTGGAAACAAGCACTCGCGGCCAACGAAAAGGTAACCGGTTGCACCGTCCATTACGTCGACGAGAAAATCGATCACGGTGAAATCCTCGCGCAGCGTGAAGTGCCGATCCTCCCGGGAGACACGCCCGAAAGTCTGCACGCGCGGATTCAAATTGCCGAGCGCGAATTATACCCTGCTGTGATTGCGGTGCTTTGCGAAAAATACGAAGCAGCGGCTCCGTAATTTTGAAGCTCGCTGATCACTCGCGGTCTGATCTCGTTTGAGCCCTAGAGTTGTTCTGCTTTTTGCTCACGACTCAGTATTTCTTCCAAGGCAACCGTCGGTTTTTTCTGCTCGTACAGCACTGAATAAACCTGATCAATAATCGGCGTGTCGATTTTCAACCGTCGCGCGCACTCAAAAGCGCTGCGCGCGGTGGGGATCCCTTCGGCCACCATTCTCATGGACTGGGTTATCTGCGCGAGCGATTCGCCTTGGCCGAGACGTTTGCCAACGGTGTGATTGCGGCTGCGCTCGCTATAGCAAGTCACAATCAGATCGCCGACGCCGCTCAATCCATAGAAAGCTTGTGCAGTCCCTCCCATGACAACTCCGAGCCGCACCAGTTCCGCCAATGATCGCGTGACTAACGCTGCTTTGGAATTGTTGCCCAAGCCGAGCCCGTCGCTGATCCCTGCCGCTAAAGCGAAAACATTCTTCAGCGCGCCGCCCAGCTCGATAGAAGTGACCTCCTGGCTGGTGTACACACGAAAGCGCGGACTGCCAAGGTTACCTTGCAGATTCGTTGCACACTGAGCGTCATCGCAACCAATCACGGTCGCAGTAGGAAAATCCTGTACGACCTCTGTTGCGAGATTGGGGCCCGACAAGACCGCGATCTTCTGCTCTGGAAAAAGTTCAGATAGGATCTCGCTCATCCGCATCCCGGTGCCGTGCTCGATCCCTTTGACGCAGCTCAGTACCACCGGGCGACCCTTGCCGTGCGCTTCGCGCAGCCGAGCCGCAACCTGTCGCAACGCAGTCGATGGCGTCGCGAAAACGATCAGATCTGCCCGGGTGCAATCGTTAAGCTCGGAAGTTACGCGCACCGATCCAGGTAATTTGAGTCCCGGAAGATAGTCATCGTTCTCGCGCGTTGCTCGAATGCGCGCCGCGCGCTCGGCGTCGTGATCCCAAAGCGAAATCTGGTGGCCATCCTTTCCCCATAACCACGCCAAAGCCGTTCCCCAACTGCCGGCACCAAGAATTGCTATCTCGCAAATTTTCACTTTCGAGTAAACCGCGGTTCGGTCCCATGCAGAAGTCGCGATAAATTCGAACGATGGCGCCAAATCACAACTGCAGCGAGACAAACCGACGAGTAGAATAACGATTTTCCGGCAGTCCCGCTTAGCCAGGTCGTTGCCAGAACAATGAAGGGCAATGCAGCCGTGGCTGTGATCGACGCCACTGAGACATAACGCGTGAGCCAAAAAGTTAGTATCCAAATCGCGGCACCGGCGATTGCTGCGACCGGGGCCAGACCGAAGAGCGCCCCGGCGGAAGTCGCGACACCTTTGCCGCCTTTGAAGCGCAGCCAGACCGGAAAAGAATGCCCAATTACGCTGGCTATCGCTGCGAGAATTCCAAATATCTCCGGTGAGTTCCACTCTGAGTGTCCTCGCGTACCAACCAAGAACGCCATCCTCACGGCGCCGAAACCCTTCAAGAAGTCCCCTGCGAATACTGGATAACCATAACTCTTTCCTAGCATTCGTGTAACGTTTGTGGCACCAACATTGCCGCTACCGCACTTCCGAATGTCGATTCCTGCGATTCGACCGGCGAGATAGCCGAACGGGATTGATCCCAGCAGATAGCTCCCGATCATTACAGCCGCGAACGTGAGCATTGTGATTATTCGGAGGTTCCGGCTACTTTCACGGCCGTATGTCTATTTAAACTGTTCTTAGACAACCATATAGATATTATCGCTAGATCAGCTGGGGTTATTCCGCTAATTCGGGCCGCCTGCCCCAGCGAACTGGGACGGGTAGTCGTCAATTTTTGTCTCGTTTCAGAGCGTAGACCGGGAATCTCGTGATAGTTCAGCCAACTTGGAATACGCTGGTTTTGCCTGCGCTCAATCTGTCGATTCTGATCCGATTGTCGGGCCGTATAACCCGCATATTTGAAATCTGTTTCGACCAACTGCCAAATGGCAACCGGCAGAAGCGAAAAGAGCTCGAATGGCAGATCTTTGGCATTAAAGTCAGGTCTCTTGAGTAATTGAGAGACAGGAAGGCCATTGAGCTTGGTCTGGCTAGCTAGCAACCTGGCGTGATCCAGAAGAGCTGCTTTTTCCCTATAGCAACTCCAACGCCTCTGACCTATCAATCCGGCATCAAACGCACGACTGGTCAGACGCTGATCCGCATTGTCGTGTCGCAAGAATAACCGGTCTTCCGCTCGGCTCGTAAACATTCGATAGGGCTCTTCAGTGCCCTTAGTGACAAGATCATCGATGAGAACTCCTATGTACGCTTCGCTTCGCTCGAGCACCAGCGGCGAACGGCGTTGGAGCTTCAAGGCAGCGTTAGTTCCTGCGATCAAACCTTGAGCAGCAGCTTCTTCGTAACCGGACGTCCCGTTAACTTGGCCGGCAAAATACAATCCAGCTATCAATTTCGTTTCGAGTGTCGGCAAAAGCTGGGTCGGCGGAAAGTAATCGTATTCGACAGCGTATCCTGGGCGCATTATCTCGGCTCGCTCCAAGGCTGGGATCGAGTGCAAAAACTCAAGTTGAACATCATATGGCAAACTGGTCGAGATGCCGTTTACATAATATTCGTTTGTGTGCCGACCTTCCGGCTCAAGGAAGAGTTGATGCGACGGCTTATCTGAGAACTTTACAATCTTGTCCTCGATCGATGGGCAATACCGAGGCCCGGTTCCCTTAATGTGGCCTGCATAAAGCGGGGATCGCCCGAGATTTGCGCGAATGATCTCATGCGTTTTCTCATTGGTGTGTGTTATCCAGCAGGGCATTTGTTCCACGTGGAACTTTCCGTCGCGAACCCGGTTCAGCGTAAAGATGTCTGCCTCGTTATCCGAAATTTCCTCGTTACAAAACGAAAAGGTCGGCGGCGGTTCGTCGCCACGTTGAATTTCGCACCTTGAAAAATCAATCGAGCGCCTGTTCAAACGACATGGGGTGCCCGTTTTGAAACGCCCGACTTGGAACCCTAGCTGCCGAAGGTTATCGCTCAGGGTCGAATTCGTATCGGCCATGCGTCCGCCAGGCTTGGTCGCTTCGCCAATATGTAGGAGACCCCGCAAAAAGGTACCGGAAGTGACGATCACACTTCGGGCAGCGATTGTTAGCCCCAAGTCGGTTTCTACCGCAACAATGTTGCCATCTTCAACAAGAATCCGCGAGACGGTTCCTTGTTTGAGATCCAGATTTTCTGCCGACTCCAGTATGGCTTTCATGCGAAACTGATAGGCCTTTTTGTCGCACTGCAACCTTGGGGCACGAACGGATGGTCCCTTGGCTCTATTGAGCATTCGAAACTGAATCCCTGTGGCATCGGCATTTAAGCCCATCGAACCGCCCATGGCGTCTATCTCGCAGACAATATGCCCCTTCGCGAGACCACCAATCGCAGGATTACAGGACATTTGCCCGACAGTGTCTAAGTTTTGAGTTAACATCAAAGTGCGGCAGCCGATTCGCGCGGCGGCTAATGCGGCTTCGATTCCGGCATGACCGCTCCCTACTACCAATACTTCATACTCTGTTGGTAGCTTAAACGTCATAATCTATTTAAATATTTATCCATCAACTGGTTATGCCTACACGATGGCCGGCATTCGCCTCTTCTTGGGGATCCGTCGAATTAGGGGACGTTTGCAGCGCGGTGTATGCCATACGTCCGAGAACCACGAGAAGCAACAGTGTCGTAACAAACGCGCCTCCCCATAACCAATACTCAATCATTCGGGGATAGCTTTTCCCTTGCATAATGCGTACCGCAAACTGGCCCAGTGTTCCTGCGTAAACGTACAAGAAAAGACCAGGTGCCCGTCCGATCGTCGCCCAAACCATGTAGCTAGCAAACCGAATCCGTGTTATGCCGTAAAAATAATTTAGCAGGCTTGTTGGGAAAAGCGGATGGAGTTGACTCAATAGAATAATCTTCCAGCTTTCGCGCTCTACTGCGGGCCCAAAAGCGCGCAGCGTCGGATTATGCGAAAGCTTTTCCCGAAACCATCGCCTGGCGATCCAGCGGCTTAGGGTAAACGAAACTGCCGTAGCAACGAGGTTACCCACCAGCACAATTAGAAATCCCCACCACAATCCAAAAAAGAAACCTCCGCCGACAGCGAGAATCCCACCCGGGAGTAGAAGGATACTACAGGCGGCGAACAGCAGCGGGTAGCAAACAGCTCCCCAGGGACCCCAGCTCATCACGCGCTGCTGGGACGATTCAATAAAGGTCACGATTGGGAGGAAGCGAGAGAGAACGATCCCTAATGCGACTGCAATAACGACGGCTCCAACTTGCCACCAAATCGCGCGGATGACCTTCGGCATCCGCAAATTCTGCTCGCGTCACTGGCTTGGCGCAAATCTCGCCAGCCGCGTTATCAGAGTACAAATCCGTACGGCCTAACTAGACACTTGAGGCTCCGCGTTTCTACGACGCGGAATACCGAGGCTATCAAAGATCATCCGGGTGGCGTCGGAGCGGTTGAGTGTATAGAAGTGAATACCGGCGACATCGTTGTCCAGGAGGTCATGACACTGTTCTATCGCGAAATGCAGGCCGACACGTCTGACCATCTCAGAATTGTTTTCGCAACGCTGTAGAGCGCGCAAAAGCCTGGCAGGGAATCGCGCGCCGCCCGCCAGCTCCGCTATCCGTTTGAACCCGCTAATGGATGTAATTGGCATAATGCCAGCAATGATGGGAATATTAATATCGGAAAGCAGACAGCGTTCGCGGAAATCTAGGAAATCGCGATTGTCGAAAAACAGCTGAGTCACAACATAGTCGGCGCCGGCGTCTACTTTCGCTTTGAAGTAATCCATTTCGAGCAACCGATTTGGTGTAGCAGGATGCCCTTCGGGGAAGCCAGCCACTCCAATCCCGAAACCGCGGGGATCGGAATGCACGCCGGACTGGTTGAATCGGCGAATGAATTTAATCAAGTCGATTGCATGTTGGAACGAATCTCCCGATTTGTCGTATGCAACTCCAATCGGCCTATCACCGCCGAGCGCGAGAATATTTCCAATAGCCGACTTGGCGTAGCGAAGGAGAATCGCTTCGATCTCCTCTTCATTATGACAGACGCAGGTAAGATGGGGAATTGGGTCCAGCTTCGTTGTGTGTTGAATACGCTCGA
Organism: Verrucomicrobiota bacterium; assembly: GCA_046734635.1. GTDB lineage: Bacteria > Verrucomicrobiota > Verrucomicrobiia > Chthoniobacterales > UBA10450 > Udaeobacter. The sequence continues at coordinate 7,652 of JBKPRQ010000075.1, read as the reverse complement.
CCAGATCGTGCGTTAGAGTGCGTGTTGAGCCGCCAGCACCGTACGTCACGCTGACAAAATCCGGCATGTACGATTCGAGGTCGCGAATCGTTTGATAAAGCGTCTCGGCTGCCTCTGCAGTTTTCGGTGGAAAGAACTCAAACGAAAACGTGGGAGAATCACCCCGCATGATATCGGTAATGTGCATGGACTCGGCGGTTACTTTCGTTCGTCTCGTGACTTTAGGTCAACTCATCGAAAAACGTTTTCCACCATGTATTCAACGTAAACAGCGTGGCCGTGCCTCGTTCGCTTACCGATTCCTCCAGATAACGACGGTCCGATATTTTCCGGGATCAAGTAATCCCGTTTTGATCAGATTCAGGGCACAATTGCGAACACTCGCGCGGGAAACCCTGAGCCGTCCTTTGGTTTTGGAAAGGTGACTATTGCAATTGCACCGGCTTCCGGGACCTGATCGAGATTGGTGAGCAGTTCGATCTGATAATGGTTCGTACTGAGTATGTAGGTTTCAAGGGAGTAATCATCCTTGCTGGCAGCAACTCCCGGATCCGTATCTGTTGTCTCGTGACCTGAGGCGGTAATCTTGCGCTGTTCATAAAGGTACTTCAAAGCCGGCAGGCTCCATCCGGGATAATGTGCAACGCCGTTGTAATCCTTGTTTTCCATTCTTGCAGCGTCGGGCCAGCGCTTCGACCAGTCGGTCCGCATCGCAACGAATGCGCTGGCGGGAAGTGGTCCGTGATCTGTTTCCCATTTTTTTACGCGCTCGAGCGATAGAGTGTAATCAGGATTTTTTGCAGCCTCGTTGTGCACATCGATGACAACAAGAGGCAGCACCATTTCCTTCGGGGCGATCTGATCTACGGTGCGAAGTCCTTTTATAAAATGAGCCGGTGGATCCACATGCGTCCCCCATTGACCAACAAGGGTATACAGTTCGGAAAAAAATCCTGTTCCCATGATGTTCGGGCGCTTGTCGTACCAATAAATTGTTTTGCGTGTCTCATCAGGAAACCCCGGCCAATGCGGGATCCCTGGTGCAAACTCATGCGTCAGGTCTACATATCGTTTGCCGGCAAGAATCTGTTGTATTTGCCAAAGTGACGCTTCCTCGCCGCTGCATACCGAGAAAAATCGAGTGCCGTAAAGAGCAATACTCAACAAGAGAATTTTTTTAATTGGCATCTAGCCTTGTTAAAGCATTTAGGATTAAGAAGCCAATATCTTCGAATAACTTTGAATAAGTCTCGTCCTCCTTTGAAAAACCTGGAGCTGTCGGTGTCTCATGCTGACGTTATCAACAGGTCATCCCGGTGGTAAAAACATGAGGCAAATACACCGTGTCAGACCGACTTATTAGCAATTAGAAGAAGAAGAACAAAGAGGTAGAAACTCTGCTCAAATTCATTATCAGCTGTGCAAAACTTTTTGACGCCGAAAAACCAAACGAGAATCGATTGTGCTACTGGAAACAACGATAAAATGACGCGGGGACAGGTTCCACTTCATCAAACAGCAACAATTCCAAACACAGGTGCGTACCAACCGTACAAAAATGACAGTCTTTTCGAGCACGCCACCTGGGTTTACGCATTCTGTCGCGAACACCTTTTTCGTGACGACACGAAACGGATTATCACGGCTCTCTGGCCGGAAGGACGTCCGGCCCCGGGAACAACGCTAATCGAACTTGGCTGCGGCCCTGGGTTCTACTCATGCCAATTGGGAGCGCGCTTTCGAGAGATGTCGGTTACCGGAGTCGATCGTTCTGCGAAACAGGTCCAGTGGGCGAACGATCGAGCCGAAGCGCTTCAGTTGGCTAATTGTTGCTTCAAGAGGATCAATGCACTCAAGTTGTCGTGTCCGGATGCGGCCTTTGATGTCGTCCTGGCATCTCGATTACTAACTATCCTTCCTGAACAAGCTGGGGTGATTGCTGAGATGTATCGTGTGTTAAAACCGGGAGGTCGCTGTTTTATTGCCGAGCCGCGCTATGCCTTTTGGGCATCAATTCCGCTCCTGGCGATGTGGCTTATTGTGGGGTTCATTCCGTCTGAAAATGGTTATCGAGAACCATACAAGGCGACCGTATTTTCTCCTGACACGTTCGCGAATCTTTTCCCAGCGCAACCATGGAGAAACGTCAAGACCTGGCAGGATGGACGCTATCAGTACGCTCTTTGCGAAAAAGGATAGCAACCGACAACGCAACGAATGAGAAGGGATCATCGCGTTGTTGATCCGGATAGAGCGGCTAAAAAATTTGGTGGCTGCTCCACATTGGCGCTGATGACAAAGGCTCCGCGCGCGGGTGAGGTAAAAACACGCCTGGTCCCACCGCTTACAAATGACGAGGCGGCTCAGCTCAACAAATGTTTTCTGCAGGATACAGGCGCTACGATTTCCGTTTGTTGCAACGGCTTAACGGCGTTGAATTCGGGGCGGCGAATGGCTTATGGGATCGCTGTTTATACTCCTGCAGGTGCCGAGTCAGACTACGTTGATATTCTGCCTGCTGATTTCGCCTTGCTGCCACAACGCGGCGAAAACTTCGGTGAACGACTCTATTTTGCGGCCAGCGACCTCTTCAAGAGCGGATTCGAAGCTGTTTGTCTGATTGATTCTGATAGCCCTACCATTCCCGCTGAGAATTTTAGCACGGCTGCAGAACTCCTTTCGCTACCAGGAGACCGGATCGTTCTGGGCCCTTGCGACGATGGGGGTTATTATTTGATCGGATTAAAACAATTGCACCGAGAGGTTTTCGAGCGCATCGACTGGAGTACCGAACGGGTTTTCGAGCAAACAAAACAGCGCGCGACCGAGATTGGCGTCGAGGTTCAGGAGTTGCCTCGCGGATTTGATGTGGATGATCGTGCAACGCTACATCGGCTTTGCGATGAGCTGCTGGGCGAAAATGCGCGTGCTGATGTGGCCCCTCGGACGCAAAAATTCCTGCGCGAACTTATCGCGCGCGATGGCCGCGAGCGTATTTGGTCGTTGTAGGGCCGGCGCTTTGCCTGGCGAACCCGAGGATATCTGAAATAATTGTCCTAGCGAAGGTACATCACTAGCCTGACATTCGCATGGAAAGACGCGCATTAGTTACTGGCGGCGCTGGCTTAATCGGCTCACACGTAGTCGATCTTCTCGCGATTGAAGGCTGGCAGGTTCGAGCGCTCGATAATCTGGAACCGCAAACCCACCGCCGCGGAAAGCCCGCTTGGATCAACCCGAAGGCTGAATTCCTTCATGGCGACTTGCGCGATTGGGACACGATTAACGCTGCGCTAGACAAGGTAGACGTCGTTTTTCACCAGGCTGCCTACGGCGGTTACATGCCAGAGATTACAAAATTTGTACACGTGAATTCGTTGGGCACTGCGCAAATGCTCGAAGTCATCCGTGAGAAAAACCTTCCGGTTAGGAAAATCGTGGTTGCCAGTTCGCAGGCGGTTTACAGTGAGGGCGCCGGCGATTGTCCTAAACACGGATTGGTTTTTCCAACGGTGCGTCCGGTGGAACAATTGCGTCGCGGCGATTGGGAGGTGCACTGCCCCGTATGCGGCGCTACCACAAAAAGCGTTCCGACTCCGGAAAATGCGCCAGTCGGTGGCGAAACCGTTTACGGTCTGACCAAAGTTGATCAAGAACGGCTCGTCCTCTTATGGGGGAAACAGCTCGGTATTCCCACGGTAGCGCTGCGTTACTCGTGCACATACGGACCGCGTCAATCGGTCTTTAATCCCTACACCGGGGTTATCGCGATTTTTTGCACGCGTTTGCTGAACAATCTGCCGCCTGTGCTTTACGAAGACGGCGAACAAACCCGCGACTTTTCGTTCGTGGAGGATATCGCCCGAGCGAATTTGCTTGCCGCTGAAACAGACAAGCTCGACGGACTGCCGGTGAACATTGGCAGCGGACGCGGCGCGCCGATTCGTGAGGTCGCCGAGCAGCTTTCCGATGTTCTGAAGGTCGAGATCGCCCCTGAGATCAATGGCGAATTTCGTCCCGGCGAAATGCGCCATCTCATTAGCGACACCACAATCGCTTGTTCGGCTGGTTACAAGCCGGCTGTCGATCTCAGTGAAGGTATTGGGCGTTACATTGATTGGATCCGCGCACAATCGGACATTCGTGACTACTTCAGCGAAGCCAGCGAAATTTTGAAGAACAAAGGCATCGTTCATCGAGTAAAGAGATGAACATCGCCGCGGCCATTCCCGATTTTGACGCGCCGGTTGTCGATCACGCGCGCAAGGATTTTCCGTTGCTCCGCGCGGGTATGACGGTGGGTGAAGCGCTGGAGCGCATTCGATGTGAAGGCGTGGGTGAACGTGTCATCTACTTTTATGCAACCGACGAACAGGAACGCTTAGTTGGTGTCGTCCCAACGCGGCGATTGCTAACGGCGTCGTTGGAAACGCCATTACGCGAGATCATGGTGCCGCGTGTTGTGGCTGTTCCCGCCACGGCGACAATTCTTGAGGCCTGCGAATTTTTTGTCCTCTACAAATTTCTCGCATTTCCGGTCGTGGACGAGCAGCGCCGCGTGGTCGGCATCATCGATGCCAACCTTTTCGCCGAAGAAATTTTAGAGGCAGGCGATAGTGAAAGTCGAGAAGCGGGTAGTTCTATCGCGCAGATGAGCCCGGAATTCTTCGAGGCCCTCGGTTTTCACATCGAACAAATTCGCGGCGCGTCGCCGTGGCGTATTTTTCAGTTCCGTTTTCCATGGCTGCTGGTCACCGTGACCGGCGGCACGTTATCAGCGATTCTGGCCCGCTTTTTTGAAGCCACACTGGCTCGCAGTCTGGTGTTGGCCTTTTTTCTCACCATGGTGTTGGCGCTGAACGAAAGCGTGAGCATGCAATCGATGAGTATGACCATCCATGCGTTGCGTTCGGTTTCTGTTACGACGCGTTGGCTCGTGACAGCGTTTTGGCGGGAAGTGTCCACAGCGATTTTGCTGGGGATAGCTTGTGGATGTGTCGTCAGTGCCATCGTCTGGTTCTGGCGCAACGATTTTGCTGGCGCTTTTGTGATTGGAGGCAGTATCGCCCTTTCGCTCGTCACGGCGTGTGCGCTTGGTCTGGGTGTTCCATCGTTGCTGCATCGGCTCAGGCTTGATCTAAGGATTGCGGCTGGACCGGTGACGCTTGCTCTGGCCGATTTTGTTGCGCTGGTGATTTATTTCACCAGCGCGTGGCTGGTTTTGCGATGAGCAGCGTCTCGGTCATCATCCCTGCACTAGATGAGGAGGAACAGATCGCCGGCGTTGTGCGCGAGTGCCTCGCAACGGGGTTGCCTAACGAGGTGATCGTCGTTGATAACGGCAGTACGGATCGAACTGCCGAACATGCACGCGGCGCAGGTGCGCGCGTTGTGACTGCGCCGCGTGGATACGGACGGGCTTGCGCCGCCGGTGTTCGTGCTCTTTCGCCCGACTGCGACATCGTGGTTTTTCTCGATGGCGACGGCAGCGATGTCCCCGCGTTCATGAACCAGCTTGTCGAGCCCGTGGCACACGGGACGCACGATTTCGTGATCGGCTCGCGGACCCGCGGACAACGCGAGCCCGGCAGCATGAATCTGCAGCAAATCTTTGCCGGCCGACTCGCCGGATTCATTTTGCGGCTGCTCTACGGGGTTCGTTATACGGACATGTCCCCATTTCGTGCCATTCGTCGTGATGCGCTCGAGCGGCTCTACATGCGCGAGGAAACCTACGGCTGGAACCTGGAGATGCAGATGAAAGCCGCGCGCAACGGACTGCGTATTCTCGAAATTCCCGTAAACCATCGTCGACGCGCCGGTGGCGAATCAAAAGTGTCAGGCACGTTCCGCGGCACGTTTGTCGCCGGTTCTCGGATTGTTACGACCTTGGTTCGCGTCGCGCTCGGATAGCCGATTCCATCTAGAAGTTCTAGTGTTTTCGTGTAGCGTCGCTCAATGGTTTCAATGCTTGATCTGGAAAGATTTCGCACCACGCCGCTCGCCCGTGAGCCGTTTGAGTTCTTAGTTGTTCCAGAGTTTGTAAAGGCTGAGGCGCGTGCTGGACTCGACAAGGATTACCCCGAGGTTGCCCGGGCGGGAAGTTTTCCGCTCCGAGAGGTGACCTACGGACCGGCGTTTGCGAGGCTGATCGAGGAGATGCGCAGCGAAGAGTTTCGCAACGCATTTGAGGAAAAGTTTAACGTCGATCTAACCAATCGCCCGGACATGATCACCGTCCGAGGGCGTTGCAGCGAGAAAGACGGCAAGATCCACACGGATTCCGAGACAAAGATCATCACTATTCTTGTTTACATGAATTCGGCTTGGGAATCGTCCGGTGGCCAGCTTCGATTGTTGCGATCGGGGACCAATTTGGATGACGTCATTCTCGAAGTGCCGCCGACCGAAGGCACGCTGCTGGCCTTTCGTCGCAGTAATAATTCGTGGCACGGTCATAAGCCGTTCTCCGGCCCGCGCCGAGTCATTCAATTCAACTGGGTCACAAGTGAGGCGGTGGTGCGGCGGGAGCAAAATAGGCATCGACTTTCTGCATGGATGAAAAAACTCCGCGGCGCGCTGTCAGGCGAAAAACAGGCAGCCTAAGCGCGCGACCGGAGGCTGTAGCTCCGCTACCCGGTTTGATTTACCTTTCAGGATTTGAACGGTCAGATTGAAACCCCAAAGAATTCCGAGGTGTTGGCACTGCGATCCGCCGAATTCTCTCGGATCCTGCTGATTAAACCTTCGGCGCTGGGTGATGTGGTGCACACCATCCCGGTGCTGGTGAAGCTGCGGGCGCGGTATCCGCGGGCGCGAATTGACTGGTTGATCACACCTGAGAACGCGGAAATCGTGCGCTGTCATCCGGCGCTTTCGAATGTCATTCTTTTTGCTCGGCGCGATTTCTCAAAGCGCGGGCACCGATGGCGCGCGTTTCTATCGTTTTTCGATCTGCTTAAACAAATTCGTCGCACGAAATACGATCTGGTGATCGACATGCATGGCCAGGTGCGTTCCGCTTTTTTTGCTCTCATCAGCGGCGCGCGCGTACGCATCGGATTTGATCGACCGATCAAACGGACGCTTACAATTTCCGCCGAGCACGATCTGAAAAATATTCCCAGCCACGGCTGGCGCGGCGCGCGCGAGGGTTCATGGATTGCATATACGCACCGCATTCCCATTCCAACGCTCGATGTGCATGCAATCGATCGTTACCTCTGGGTCGGAAAGCTGCTTGAATTCGACGACAACCCGCCAGACTTAACAATTCATCTTTCTTCGGAAACCGTACGTAATGTTGAGCGTTTGCTGAAAGAGAAAGGTGTGGATGCGTCCCAACGATTGGTTGTGCTGGTACCTGGAACCATTTGGGAGACGAAGCATTGGACTATTGAAGGGTTCGCAGGCGTGGCCCGGCATTTTCTCCGTGAAGGATTTGCCGTCGCACTGGCGGGTACCAAACGCGACCAACCGCGCTGCCGAGAAATCGCCGCGGCAGCGCCTGGGGCATGCGATCTTTCCGGCCAGACAACGCCCGCAGATCTGGCTGCGCTTATTCGACGCGCCGAGGTAGCGGTAACCAATGATTCCGGCTCGATGCACGTTGCCGCGTCGCTCGGCAAACCGATGGTCAGTGTGTTCGGTCC
>JBKPRQ010000074.1:0-5348 GCA_046734635.1 Verrucomicrobiota bacterium | reverse complement strand
CGTTTTCTTCTGCCCTTCGCGATTGACTTCCATCTGCGCCTTTGTGCCGGGCTGCATTGAGCCGATCATCAAACGCAGCTCCCGTGCATCGTTTATTTTCTTTCCGTTAACCGCAGTAATCACATCGCCAGTTTTAAGTCCCGCTTTTTGCGAGGGGGTGTTCGGTGAAACCTCTCCAACCAATGCGCCCGTCGGCTGCCCTTTGAGTTTCATTGCTTCGGCCAACTCGGGCGTGAGAGGCTGTACGGACGCGCCGATGTATCCCCGCACGACACGGCCCTTGTCTCGCAGGCTCTGCATCACGTCGCGCGCGAGATTCGCAGGAATCGCGAAGCCCACACCCTGGTTTCCTCCGCTTCGGCTGAAAATCGCAGTGTTAATGCCTAACAACTCGCCTTTGGTATCGACCAGCGCGCCGCCAGAGTTGCCCATGTTAATCGCGGCGTCGGTCTGGATGAAATTTTCATAATCGACAATGCCCACGCCGCCACGGCCGACGGCGCTAATGATTCCCATCGTGACGGTCTGCCGCAGACCAAATGGATTTCCCACTGCAAGCACAACGTCGCCTGCGCGCGCCTTATCGCTGTCGGCGAATGCGATGCCCGGCAGATTTTTTTCGTCGATTTTCAACAAGGCAACGTCCGTGCCGGGATCAGTACCGACTTTGTTGGCCTTATATTTACGTAGCTCCGTGCCGAGCCCAATCATGATTTCCTCCGCGCCTGAGACGACATGGTTAGCGGTGAGGATGTATCCATCTGGGCTGACGATCACGCCCGAGCCGAGGCCTTGAAGCGTTTGCTTGCCTTGTCTCTGCGGAAGTTGACCGCCGAAAAATTGTCGCAGCGCGTCATCGGCAAATGGAAACGGCGCCGTGGTCCGCGACACCGTCTGGGTAGTGAAGACCGTGACCACGCTCGGTGCGATCTTCTCCACAACCGGTGCGAAACTGGCGATAATACCCGGCTGCGTCGGCGTACTTTGTTGCGCTGCAGCCGAAAACGCACTCGTGGATGCACAAAGTATGGCGCCGATCAACAATCCGAACGACCGGACAATTTCTCTTTCCATAAAATGTTTTCCCCATCAGGGGAATCGCACGCTCGACCGCAGGCGGCCCTTTTTCGGTAATTCGATTGGCAACGGGCGTGACGCGGTCGCCGCTGCGACTCAAACTGGCACGCCGTAGTGATACGAAGACGATCCAACGCATTGGTAAGAGTTGCGCGGATTCGCCACTTAATATGCCCGCGCCTTCAGCGATTCCTTAGCTACCGGTTTAAGCCGGACTGATATTTCAAGACAAGGTGGTCCACCGCGCTCCCCAAAAAGCAAGGAACTCGCGAGTTGCCTCGCGAGTTCCTAATTCGCAGTTTCCTTCGTAACTCTTGTAACGTTTTAACTATCGATTACGGCGGTGTCGGGCGGGGGTATGGAGTCGGCCGTGGCCGGGGTGTCACTCTAGGCGTGGCAGTGGGTGGCGGCGTTATCGAAGGTGTAGGCGTAGGCGTGGGCGTTACCGATGGTGTTACGCTTGGCGTCGGCGTTGGAGTCGGAGTTGGTGTTTCGGTGGCCGTAGGCGTCGGTGTTGGTGTCGGTGTTGGCCCTGCTGCGCAGAAGATCTCCATCGACGCAACCGGGACACCAGTGTTGTCATAGCCGCCCGCAAGCCAGATGCGAGTGGTACCGTCGGTGTCGGTTGGGAAATTGCGGCGTGCGGTGACAAATGGGTCGCCTGTCGTCCAGCTATTACTGCCCGGGTCGTAGATATCCACTTCGTTGGACGGATTGGGCGCGACTCTGCCGCCGCCCATTACATACATCTGTCCGTTAAAGTTCAGCGCTCGCGTTTCTCCTGTCGCCCTCGGTATCGCTGCTATCGTCCCAATGCTGTTGCCGACCGGATCGAAGCTGAACGAGTTGGTTGTGTCCACTACTGTGCCCTGGAAATCCGATGCACCTCCCACGTAGAGGATCCCGCCTATGTTGCATGTAGGCGCGTACATGACGCCTTCCGGGGTGTTTACTTTCTGTGTCCACTTGGCGCCTATGCCAGCGGCTGGATCAAACTCCCATATCTGGTTTGTGGAAGCTACGTTGATGTCAAACCCGCCGAGGATGTACAACTTATTGTTAACCACTGCAAACCCACCAGGCAGGATCGTGCCTGAAGCGTCGCCAGGCCAGTTATCTCCAGGGTCGAGACTCTCGACGCTGTCAGCGACAGGGTCGTAGCGGAAAACGCGGGCTGTAGCCAGAGTCTGCCCGGCTGCCGACCCTCCCACGCAGTAGATGAACGGCGTCCCGCTTTCGGCAAGCACGCCGCAAGCCATGTTGTTTACCTGATTATCAGGATACGTCGCCGACTTGATGGTCCAGCTGTTGGCGGCTGGGTCATATTCAAACGGATTAGTGAAATCGCTGCCGGCATTATCGTCCAAGCGTCCGCCCATTCCGTACAACTTCCCATTAGCCTGGAAATAGACGCCAACAATTCGGACACCCGTACTCGGAAGGTCCGCGCCGGCCGACCAGCCCGACGGCGCGCAACTGCCTGAAACATTGACCACGCCAACCATGCCGAAAGCGCAGTGCGCATCGCAAAAGTAGGCGTAGACGCCGGGCTCGGCAAAAGTGTGCTCATAGACCGTGCCTGTGTTGGAAAGAATTCCAGCGGCGCAATTCTGATCATCAGGGGAACAAAATTGTGAATCGGCCGCGTCGCAGGCGCCGCTAGTGACGCTGTGACCGTTACCGAACCAAGTCCATCTGACGGTGTCGCCTGCCGAGATGTTTAGCTCGCTGGGGTCAAACGTGAGCCCGCCATTCCCCACGTCCACATCGAAAATCTGACCGCCCGATGGCGCGCCGCTCACTGCCGGTCGTCCGTTTTGATCTACAATGTGGATCCTTGGGGCGGCGGGTTTTTTCTGTTGCGTCGTGGTGACGCGTTTGTTGTCGGGCCCAGCTTGCGACAAGCATACCATGGCAAACATCGTCGCCAGCGAAAAAGTGATTCGTATTACCGCGTTTAATCGTTTCATGATTTTATTTCTATTTCTGTGCGCCAGCATTTTGGGGATTTCATTTTTTGGGTGGACACCAAACCACAGCTGACGCCGTGCGGTTCGATGCCGGGGCGCGATGTTGCGCAGGGGCGTTGGAGGAAGGCAAGCAGAATTTTTGTGTCCGAAAGGCTGTTGAGAACACCAGCTCCCGAAAAAAAGTAACGGAACTGTTATCCGCTAGAGAAATCGGACAAACTAACGGGGTGCGTGGTGGCTGTGGACGGCAGTGAAATGATCGTTTGGGGCGGAAGAGACGGGCCTTCCATCATTTTCGGCGCGCCCGGCGGTCGCGCCCTACCAAATTTACCGTGGAGTCGGGCGAACGTGTAGAGTCGGGCGCGGCCTGGGTGTAGCTCTGGGTGTAACAGTAGGTGTGGTGCTAGGCGTCGGTGTAACAGACGGAGTGGGCGTCGCCGAAGGCGTAGGTGTTGGAGTTGAACCCGTCTGGAAATCGATTTCAATGTTGTCGATCCCCAGTATCCAGGTGCCGAGACTGGGATAAGCGAAGCCAGGCTTGTAAAAGCCAATGCTGGTCAAATCAATACGATGAAGAAAGGGAGACCATTCTGCGTCGGTAGCGGGCGTTCCGTCGCCGCGCGTAAAGACCCACCCTTGCGGGATCGTTGGTGAATTGGCATCGACCGGGAAGGAGTATGTCTGCCAACCGACGGGTGGCTCAGGAAGGTCAGGTAACGTGTACGTCGCGTCATAATTGACGTTAAAGCCAGTCTCATCCATCTGGAGCAGCTCGAGCGTGGTTGCGCGATCGGTCGCCCAAGTGGCAACTTGAATGACGTTCAGATCGACAGTTATGCTGGTAACACCAATGCTGGTCCAGTCACCAGTGTAGATACTGTCGATCTTGTACGGGTCGCCAACTCCCGGTTGAAACCGCGTCGAGATGCTCGCCCATGTCGGTATGGAAGTGCTGAATCCGCCCTGCTGAACATAGGCTCCCGGATTTCCGCCATTGGGTTCGATGGATCGCGGCGCACCGACGCTGCAGTGCCATAGGCCGACATCGGTCCCATCATCATACGTTTCGATGAAGTTGGCGTCGGAGGCCGCAACAAGGCCTACCGCGACCAGACAAAAGAGTGAAGCGCGTAACGGTCGCAGAAGAAGAGTGTGACGAAATATATTATGATTTGTTCTTAAGTTGATTTCATGTGTTGGTTTATTCCTAAGCTTGGTTAAATGCACTCGAACGACTGCTCTAACGCAGTTCAAGTGGCGCGACCGCCCCCCCTTCGCCAAGGCGACTACTGGCAGGCCGGTCGCACCATCTCATCGCTGTTCCCGGTTCAACTATTATCATTGGCTGGCCTACTGCGGCGGTGTCGGACGCGGGCGCGGAGTGGGGCGCGGTCTTGGCGTCACTCTGGGTGTAACACTAGGTGTCGGAGTAGCTGTCGGAGTCCCAGTCGGTGTGGGGCTAACCGTTGCCGTAGGCGATGCAGTCGGCGTCGGTGTGGGGCCCTCAGCAGCCGTGCTGAGAATCGCACCGAAGCCGCCTACTGCGGTTCCTTTGTTAGCCTCAGTGAATACAACGTTATAGAGATCCTGGTTTGTGCCGCTTTCCTCGCGATCCCAGGTCTGGCCTCCGTCCCTTGTTCTAACAATTGTCCCCAGTTGTCCGACTGCTGTTCCATTGGAAGGATCTGCAAAAGAAACTCCCAGCAGAATCTCAGAGACACCGCTAGTCTGGCTAGCCCAGTTCTGTCCTCCGTCTGTCGTCCTTAAGATGGTACCCAGGTCGCCAACAACAGTTCCACTGTTCGCATCGGTAAACCAAACCGCTCGAAGCTGGTTGATTGTTCCACTTGTTTGCGGGTTCCAACTTTGTCCACCGTCAGTCGTTCTTTCAATTACACCATCGTTGCCAACGACAGTCCCGACGTTGGCATCGACAAAATAAACTCCCAAGAGGCCTGTTGCCTGGCTGCTCTGCGGAACCCACGTTTGCCCGCCATCGGTGGTCGTGACGATTGTTCCGCTGAGAAAGCCGACGGCCGCGCCGTGATTTTCGTCACTAAAATGTACGGCATAAAGCCAGTCATCTGTGTCGCTCGTCTGTTGGTCCCACGTATTACCGCCGTCTGTTGTTTTCAGGATGATGCCTTCCTGGCCTACAAGGGTTCCAACGTTGGAATTAACGAAGTGCACTCCGAAAAAGTTGAGACCGGCAAACGGATCACCTATCCCGCTGGATTGACGTACCCAGTTGTTACCGCCGTCTGTTGTCCTCAAAATCATACCATCTGGATTCTCATAGCC
>JBKPRQ010000073.1:0-8908 GCA_046734635.1 Verrucomicrobiota bacterium | reverse complement strand
CCAAGGAAATCAGTCAGCAGCTTGTGACGTTGAGCGATTTTATGCGCCAGGCTCTTACCGGTCGCCGTCAAGATCAGGCCGCGATACTTTTCGTATTTCAGCAGGCCTTCGGCGTCCAGCCTTTGAACCATGTTGGTGACGCTTGCCTGCGAGATCTTCAACGCAGCCGCGATGTCGACCACGCGAGCGTATCCCTTTGAGTTAATCAGCTCGAGGATGCGTTCCAGGTAATCCTCGACCGCAGTGGAACTGCCGAGCGCGGAGTATGAAGTCTTTTTGCGCCGCATCCTTCGAACGTAAAAATCAGAATGAAATAGTCAAACAAATAAATAATTGTGGACGAATAAAGTTATAATGCGATACAAATAAGTTTGGCTAACCTAATTCTAAAGAAACCAGAGTAAAACTTGAGAACACCAGACAATATCATGAGGGGACAGAGCCGCGCGGCATGGCGCCGAAGCGCCGGCCAGGTCTCGCTCCCGGAAGTCCACAGGAGCATTGTCGTTCCAGGGACGCCTTCGTTTTGGAGGAAACTGGCGGCATTCACCGGCCCGGGGTTTCTGGTCGCCGTTGGGTACATGGATCCCGGCAATTGGGCTACCGATCTGGCCGGTGGCGCCCGGTTTGGTTACGCGCTCCTGGCCGTCATCATGATCTCCAATCTGATGGCGATCCTGCTTCAGCACTTGTGCATCAAGCTGGGCGTCGCCACGGGACGCGACCTGGCGCAGGCCTGTCGTGATCATTACGCGACGCCGACCGTCTGGTTTCTATGGGTCCTTTGCGAGATTGCAATCGCCGCATGCGATCTGGCAGAGGTCGTTGGCTCGGCCATTGGGTTGCAGCTTCTCTTCGGTATCCCGTTGTTATGGGGCTGCCTCATCACGGCGTCTGACGTGCTCCTGGTGTTATACCTGCAGACCAAAGGCTTTCGCTACATCGAGGCGATCGTCATCACACTGATCATTATTATCGGCGGTTGCTTCACCGCCGAGCTGATCTTTTCCAAACCGAGCCTGACCGGCATCCTTCTCGGATTTGTTCCCGGTCCTCGGATCGTCGCAAACCAGGAGATGCTTTATGTCAGTATCGGGATTTTGGGGGCTACGGTGATGCCGCACAATCTGTATTTGCACTCGTCCATTGTGCAGACACGCAAGTTCGAGCAAACGCCACCAGGCAGACGGGAAGCGATCAAGTTTGCCACCATCGATTCAAGCGCCGCGCTCATGCTGGCTTTATTCATAAACGCGGCGATCCTCATTTTGGCCGCCGCTGCCTTCCACTGGTCCGGACACCAGGAGGTGGCAGAGATTCAGGATGCCTATCGATTGCTTAGCCCGCTCCTGGGCGTTGGCGTGGCAAGTGTCCTTTTTGCAGTGGCGCTTCTTGCATCCGGCCAAAACTCCACGCTGACCGGCACACTCGCCGGTCAAATCGTGATGGAAGGATTTTTGAACTTTCGGATCACGCCATGGTTGCGGCGGCTGATCACGCGACTGATCGCCATCATTCCGGCAGTGATCGTGATCGGACTTTTCGGTGAAGGCAAAACGACGGAACTGCTCATTGCGAGCCAGGTTTGTTTGAGCATGCAACTCGGTTTCGCGGTTTGGCCACTGATGCGGTTCACCGGCGAAAAGGCCAAGATGGGAGAGTTCGCGAACCGCGTTTGGATCAAAATTCTCGGCTGGACAACTGCCGCCATTATCATCGTTCTGAATGTGAAGCTGCTGCTGGATACGTTTTTGCCGGACTCGGTGCTGAAAGGCCTCTATGGTTTTCTCGGCCTCCCCGCGCCGAAGTAAAGCAATGATGAAATCGGAGCGACCGGCTCAATTAACGATTTAACGTGGCGAAGCCATGTATAAGCACATTCTCATCCCGCTCGAAAACAGCTCCGCCGATGAGACGATTCTGACGCACATCCGACCGCTTGCGCGCATCGCCGGCGCGAAACTGCTCCTTGTCCATGTCGCCGACGGGTGGGTCGCACGTAACTTTAATCAGCTTCAACTGGCTGAGAGCCAGGAGATGAAGGAGGACCGCGCCTATTTGGAAAAGCGCGTCCGCGAGTTGACCGAGGAGGGTTTTTCCTGCGACGCCGTTCTGGCGTTAGGCGAACCTTCGGACGAGATCATCAAACTCGCCCGCGAGAAAAACGTCGATCTCATAGCGATGACCACGCACGGGCATCGCTTCATTAGCGACATACTTTACGGAGCAACGGTCGATAAAGTGCGCCACGAAGTAGAGGTGCCCGTGTTGCTGCTGAAAGTGCAAAGCTGACGGAGGTGTAGAGGCGTTCGCCGCGGCGAACGCCTGCTAGATTCGGCGCTTGACACAAGCGCGCCGCTCCAACGAGGTAGGACTTTCATGAAAGTCCTCTTTCTCACCAACGAATATCCACCGCACATTTACGGTGGCGCGGGCGTTCACGTCGGTTTTCTATCGCGCGAACTGGCGAAGTTGATGCCGGTAGAGGTTCGTTGCTTTGGCGATCAACGTCTGGAGGAAGGCAACCTCAAAGTCACCGGCTACGAAATTGACACGAGCAATTTCAGCTGCCCAAAGCAGCTGCGTTCCGTTTTCGGCGCGGTGCGGCGATGCACAGACTTCAACACGACAAACATCGACGCCAATCTTGTGCATTGTCACACGTGGTACAGCCATTTCGGCGGGATTTTGGCGAAAAAGAATTACGGAATTCCGCTCGTGATCACGGTTCATTCCCTGGAGCCGCTTCGACCCTGGAAACGCGAACAACTAGCCGGCGGTTACGATTTCTCACTCTGGGTTGAGAAAACTGCGCTGGAGATGGCGGACGCGATTATTGCTGTTTCTCGCGAAACCAAAGCCGATATCGAGCGACTGTTCAATGTCGATCCCGCACGCGTGCACGTGATCCACAATGGAATCGACCTGGAGCGATATCGGAAGGTCGATTCCATCGCCGCGCTGAAACACTACGGGGTCGATCCTAATGAACCGTATGTGCTGTTTGTCGGTCGGATCACGCGCCAGAAAGGATTCCGGCATCTGCTGCGCGCAATCCAATTCATGGATCGTGGTTTTCAAATCGTCCTTTGCGCAGCCGCGCCCGATACGCCGGAGATGGCAGAAGAAATGAAAGCCGCAGTGGACGCCGCAAAAGCGCAGCGACCGGGAGTTATCTGGATCAACGAAATGGTTGATCAGCCGGCAACCCGCGAACTTTACTCGCACGCAGCCATGTTCGTTTGTCCGTCAATCTACGAACCTTTTGGCATCATCAATCTTGAGGCAATGGCGTGCGAAACCGCAGTCGTTGCCAGCGCAGTCGGCGGAATCAAAGAAGTCGTTGTCGATGGCGAGACCGGATTCCTTGTTCCGTTCGAACAAACGCAGGGAGGCTCATTCGAGCCCACGGACCCTGAAAGATTCGCGCGCGATCTCGCCGAGCGCATCAACCAGCTAATGAAAAATCGACCACAGCGCGAAAAATTCGGCAAAGCCGGTCGCAAACGGGTTGAAGACCACTTCAGTTGGACATCCATCGCGCAAAAAACAAAAGCGCTTTACGAGACCTTGGTCCCGCGCGGAGGGTAACACAGAAGAAAGCGTAGCAGCCGAGAGCGGCTGAAGACAGCGCCACTACAACAGAACCAACTCAGACGCTCAAAGGTGTAGCGGCGCGTGTCCTCGCGCGCACCGGAAAAGCCCACCAAACAACTGTTCGTACGCGCTACAGCTGATCGATTTTATATCCCCGCTTCTCCAGCAATTTGATGACGCTATTTGGGCCGGAAAAGTGCAGCGCCCCAGCGACAATCGCCGTCGGCTTGCCAGTTTTCAGTTCTGCTTCGATCCGGGGAATCCATTTGGTGTTGCGGTTATCGACAAAACGCGCGGCGATCCGGGGAGCCTGCGTGCGGAGGTGGCTGTCACCGGCCCAAAGCGCATCGGTATCGCCTTTGCGCCAGGCCTTATGCATCCTGCTGAATTCCTTTTCGGCATTTTTGGGTTCGTCGAGCGCATCACGCAAAATGAATTCGCTATCGCGATCGGACAAGCCGCCCATGACTGCGACGTGCTCATCCACGGATTCCAGACCGGCGATCTCTTTTTTCTCCTTCAACGCATGGTCGACGAAATAATTGTCCAAGCCATGCGAGAGCGAACTTTTACTACCCTTGCTGTACGTTACCGGGCCGACGAGATGCTGTGCAATCCACCAGGGTTTATAGCGGAATTGGCTGTCGAAATTCCCAGGGCGTTCTTGTCTTCCACGGCGGTTGTCAGGGTTAACCGCAGAAATGTTCTGACGGAGCCAGGCGAAAAGGTCTGGATCAATTTTTGAACGGATATCCTGTCCCGGAGGGTATTTGCCGGCGGCCTCAAATTTCTTTTCGAACTCGGCATGCCGGTTCGGATCGAACTCGAACAGGAAACGCTTGCTGTTCTTCAGCGCAATTTCGTACGGCGCGGGAAGTGGATAATCATTCTTGCTGAGCGCATGGATTGAGCCCACCAGGTAAAATGGCGCCCTCGCATTCGTCACGCGCCAGACACAACACTTCCGAAACGTTTGTGCGCCGTGAACGGGAATTGCAATGAACATCGCCAATCCAAACGCGAGCGATGTGATCCAGGAACAGGTGATTCGTCGGGGAGAAAAAAACATTTCCCGGTCTTTAACGAAAAAAAACGGCAAGTCAATTGTCAGTTTTGACTGAATTGAGCAGAAATGACGACGGCAAAGTCGGGGTCGCCTCGCCTTTCTAAGGAGAGCGGGAGGGTGAGGATCTTAAATCCGCGGTTAAGATTCGAAACCCCTCACCGTAATCTCCCCTTGGAGCGCACAGACGAGAATTAGTGGACAGCGTATTGAGATCGACTCGATTTTTGATACAATTGCGCAGGCATGGTCCTCCCAGTGAAACGTTGGTTCGCAGTCGCGTTCCTGGCCGGTGTCATCGCGATATCAGGAAAAGCTGCATCTGCCGCGGGTGATTGGAAGATCGTCAAAGTTCGCGGTAACGATTACCTGAGTGTCGAGAACATCTCGCAATTTTACGGATTGCCAGCAGGCATCGCGCCTTCCGGTGAGAAAGTAGAATCCGATGCGGCAAAGAATCCGCTGGAATTCGTCAGTGGCAGTCGCGAGACGAAAATCAACGGCGCGCGCAGTTGGTTGTGTTTTCCGGTGATCGAGCAGGATGGAAAATACCTGGTCTCGCGCACAGACGTGGCCAAAACCATCGAGCCGTTGGTGCGCCCGCATCGCGTTCCAAACGCTGGCAAGGTTCAGACTGTTGTTCTGGACCCAGGGCATGGCGGTTACGACAGGGGCCAGGTGAGTCGTTATGGTTACGAAAAAGATTTTGCACTGGATGTGGCGCGAAAGCTTCGCCCGTTGCTACAGGCAAAAGGATTGCGCGTGATCATGACGCGCGAGGGCGATTACTTTGTGCCGTTGGAAGTTCGCGCGCAGATCGCCAACGCCGCGCGCGATTCGATCTTTGTCAGCATTCATTTCAATGCGACAAACGACGATCCGAACGCGACAGGGTTCGAAATTTTTTCGTTTACTCCGCGTGGAGCGCCGTCGACCTCCGATAGTGCCGTCGCTCCGAGTGCCCTCAGCACGCAACCCGGAAGTTCTGTGGATGCGCAAAGCACAGCGCTCTCGGCTTGCATTTATCATTCCCTGCTCGGACATCTTCCCGAGTACGATCGGGGTATTAAGCGCGCGCGGTTTGCGGTGCTGCGTCTCACCAAAGTGCCGGCTGTGTTGATCGAGGGCGGTTTCCTGACGGAGCAGGGCGAGTGCAAGTTGATTGCGCAAAAAGACTGGCGCGCAAGGCTGGCGCACGCCATCGGTGTTGGAATCGAGAGTTATCGGGCGCTGGGAATCAAGAAGCAGCCGCCACTGTTGGTCGCGGATTACCGTAAACAAATTAAATCGTCACCGACTGAATTCGTTGTTCAGGACGCGGAACTAAAGGAAGCAGATACGAGCCTGATGGAGCTCGTTGGCAAATCGAAGTTTCTTCCGCCGTCGCGGACGTCTACACCGCGGGCGTCTCTCGAGTCGGCCCCGATTGTTCCCTGATTGGTCGGGTCAGCGCCCTTCGCTGACCGGACATCGCAGCGCGATGTTGTGCCAGTTTACGTAAGATTAGCTGCACCATTTTGTGATTGGGTTTGATCGCTTGCTCGGATACGATCTCAACGAAAGGAAAACCCCATGAAAAAACTAATTACCTACACCGTAACAGCGCTCTTGGCGGTCACTGCGATTTCATTCGCCGCCGACAACGACAAGGAAGCGATCATCTCCAAGGAAAAAGCCGCCTGGCAGGCGTTCAAGGACAAGAAGGCAGACGAATTTAAGAAGCTGCTTTCTAAGGACCTGGTGACTGTTTACGCCGACGGAATGCACAATCTGCAACAGGAAGTGGATGGCATGTCAAAGACGGACATGAAATCGTTCGACTTAAGCGATTTCAACGTCGTGTTTCCTAACAAGAAGACGGCCATCATTACCTACAAAGCCAAAATCGAGGCGACAGCAGATGGTAATGACGCCTCCGGCACCTATAATGTTGGCTCGGTCTGGCACATGACTGACGGCCAATGGGTAGGCATTTTTCACACTGATTCGAAAGTGCCGCCACCGTCGACGTCGCCCGCCGGATAAATTCTGGTCAAAGGTTTTCCGCATTGTGGCGTTTCTGTGAAACGCCACGCGCCTGACACAGGCCCCCTACAATCCCTGCGCATATTGACTTCGCACATCCGAGTCCTATCCTGACCGAGAAACAGTACTGCGGGGGAGCCGCAATGGCTGAGAGTGTCGCCCCGGCGACAGACCCCTTGAACCTGATGCGGGTAATGCCGCCGAAGGGAGCGAGGGTCCGATTGCCGGACCGCTAATCTCAGCCATGCGTGCGATCGCGCATGGCTTTTTGTTTGTGAACCGCGGATTACACGGATGAACACGAATCAGAATGGCGATCCTGTAGCGGCGGTCTATGACCGCCGGAACCAGGAAGATCGGCGCTCGCAGAGCGCCGCTACAACAAATTTGTCATTGCCAAATTCGCGCAAAATTTACGTCTCCGGCGAATCGCATCCTGATGTTCGCGTTCCGTTCCGGGAAATTTCGCTCGCGCCGACAAAATCGATGAACGGCGAGATCGAAGTGAACGAACCCGTTCGCGTGTACGACACCAGCGGCCCGTGGGGCGATCCTGATTTTCGCGGCGACGTTACCGAAGGTCTGCCGCCGTTGCGCGCGAAATGGATTCGTGACCGCGGCAACGTCGAAGAATACGAAGGGCGCAAAGTTCAGCCGATCGATGATGGATGGCTGTCGGAGAAACATCGAACATCGAACATCGAACGCCGAATGTCGAAGTCAGAAGACGGCAACGGCGCGAAGGGCGATTCGATGTTCGATGTTCGGCGTTGGGCGTTCGATGTTTGCCGGAAAGTTTTGCGTGCGAACGCGGGCCATCCGATCACGCAACTGTATTACGCGCGTCAGGGAATCATCACGCCTGAGATGGAATTCATCGCAATCCGCGAAAATCACGGGCGTGCTGTAGCCGCGGGCGATGACCGCGGTGGCGCAGCCGACGGCAGCAGCTACAGCAGGAACGATTTATCTTTCGCGCATCCCGGCCAGGCATTCGGCGCCAACGTTCCGCGTGTAATAACACCTGAATTCGTGCGTGCGGAAGTCGCGCGCGGCCGCGCCATCATCCCTGCGAACATCAATCACTCGGAATCCGAGCCGATGATCATCGGCCGCAATTTCCTGGTAAAAATCAACGCCAACATCGGCAACAGCGCGGTGGCATCATCGATCGAGGAAGAAGTCGAGAAGATGCGTTGGGCGACCAAATGGGGCGCCGACACGGTGATGGACCTCAGCACCGGCAAAAACATTCATGCCACGCGCGAATGGATCATTCGCAATTCGCCCGTGCCGATTGGCACCGTGCCGATTTATCAGGCGTTGGAGAAAGTCGCCGGCCGCGCTGAGGAACTGACCTGGGAAATTTATCGCGACACCCTGATCGAACAGGCAGAGCAGGGGGTCGATTACTTCACGGTGCACGCGGGGGTGTTGCTCCGGTACATTCCGCTCACTGCGCGTCGCGCCACTGGCATCGTCTCGCGCGGCGGCTCGATCATGGCCAAATGGTGCCTCGCGCATCATCAGGAAAGTTTTCTCTACACGCATTGGGACGAAATCTGCGAGATCATGGCCGCGTACGACGTCAGCTTTTCAATCGGCGACGGTCTCCGGCCGGGCTCAATCGCTGATGCAAACGACGAAGCCCAATTCGCTGAGCTTTACACGCAAGGCGAGCTAACCAAGCGCGCGTGGGCGCAGCACGTGCAGGTGATGAACGAAGGTCCGGGTCACATCCCCATGCATATGATCAAGGAGAACATGGAGAAACAACTCGAGTGGTGCGACGAAGCGCCGTTCTACACACTCGGGCCGCTCACCACCGACATCGCGCCCGGCTACGATCACATCACCAGCGCGATCGGGGCGGCGATGATCGGCTGGTACGGGACAGCGATGCTTTGTTACGTCACGCCGAAAGAACATCTCGGTTTGCCTAACAAGAAAGACGTCAAAGACGGTGTCATCGCTTACAAGATCGCAGCGCACGCCGCCGATCTTGCGAAGGGCCATCCCGGTGCGCAATATCGCGACAACGCCATCAGCAAAGCGCGCTTCGAGTTCAGGTGGGAGGATCAATTTAATCTGTCACTCGATCCCGAAACCGCTCGTGAGTTTCACGACGAAACGTTGCCCGCTGAAGGCGCGAAGACCGCTCACTTCTGTTCAATGTGTGGTCCTCATTTTTGCAGCATGCGAATCACGGAAGATGTTCGGCGG
>JBKPRQ010000072.1:0-3777 GCA_046734635.1 Verrucomicrobiota bacterium | reverse complement strand
AATTTGCCCTGGCCGAGAAAGATGGACGCCTTGGCACGAGTGTTCATCATAAGCACGTAAGGCCGGAACTGTTGAAGGCTCCAGGAAAATTCCTCGCGATCTGTATGCTCGGAAACAAAGGTGAAAAGGTCCAGATTGCGCTGCGTATCGCGCACCACACCATCGAAATCATTGATCTGAAACAGGCTCAGATAACGATGATAATATTGGATACCTTCCTGTTGAAGCTCAGCGCATTGTTCGGGCGTGAGTTGGTAGGTTTCGCCTTTCGCCTCGGCGCGGGCCGAGCGCCTCTGATGATATTCCAGAAGCGATTCACAATTGTGCGGACGCCGGCCATCCGGCCGCCCGGTCAATTCCATTTGCAACACGCCAAGATCGACCCGCAGCTGTAGTTTTTCGCGGCCATCAAGGCCCGCGATCTTACGCACCTTGATATTGCCGTTCTCGTGCGGCCAATCCTTCAGGATGGTATTGAGGTCCAAACTCATCGCAACCAAACATCGGACACTTAAGGTTGCCTTGTCAATAATTGGTAGGGACGGTGCGCTGCGGTCGCCGCGGCGACACATCGCAGCGCGACGTCCCTACCATCTTGATTTTGCAGGCGACAAGCCTGCCGTTACAATGTGGAAAGTGGAAGACGCGATTGACTCGTTTATCCGTTTCCTCGCAATCGAGCGCGGTCTGTCCGAAAATTATCAGCTTTCCACCCAAAGATCGCTGAGCGAATTCGCGCGGTGGTGTGCCGCCAGAAAAAAAATTGAAGATCCACGAGCGGTGACATTGCCGGCCATCGGCGAATATCTTGCAGACCGTAAGCGCGCCGGCCTTTCCGCTTCCTCGATCAAACTCATCGTCGTTGCGTTGAAGATCTTTTTCCGGTTCCTGGTCGGTCAAGGCAAGGTCCAGCGCGATCCGGCTGAAGCGCTGGCGCTCCCACGAATCGAGCGTTACCTCCCGGAAACGCAGAACGAATTGCAAATCGAGCAGTTCCTGGAAAAGATCGACACCAGCGCTCCTCATGGATTGCGCGATCGAGCGATGATCGAATTGCTTTACGCAAGTGGTCTGCGTATTTCGGAGTTGGCAACCGCGCGTCTTGAGAATTTCAACTTCGAAGAGCGAGTTGTGCGCGTAACTGGGAAGGGAAACAAGACCCGCGTTGTGCCGGTCGGGCGCAAAGCGTGCGAAGCGCTCGCCGCATATTTGTCCACCGAACGGCCAAAGCTGGTGAAGCGCCGCAGCAGCAGCGAAATTTTTCTCTCCGAGCGGGGCACCAAACTAACAACAGTCCGCATCTGGCAGATTGTGAAGGAACACGCGCGCCGCGCCGGACTCGAACAGAACGTCTATCCTCACCTTTTGCGACATAGCTTCGCGACGCATCTGCTTGGGAATGGCGCCGATCTTCGCATTATCCAGGAAATGCTCGGCCACGCCGACATTTCGACGACGCAAGTCTACACGCACGTCGATCAGCAGCGATTAAAAGCTGTGCATCGGCAATTTCATCCTCGGGCTTAGCACAGAAGTTTTCGATACATTTGTTCAGCGCCAAAGGCCCAATCTCATGACAGCCTGGGGCGACGCCCAGGTGTTCAGTTTAAGTTGTAAACGAGCGCTGAACCGGTGTTGCTTCGGGGGTCTCAATCCTTGATTGCTCGATCACTTTGCGTTTGATCCAGCATCGAGCATCGAGTATCGAGCATCCGCGCTTGAGAGGCGCTGGCTATGAAACGAATTCTGTTGCTGATCATCGTGGGCGCCATTGCCGCGTCCGCTGGTTGGTACTACTGGAATTTTTCACAGCAGGGTTCGAGCGCTCCTGTCGCTGGGATTCTGCCGCGGGAAACAATTTTTCTGGCACACATACCGGACTTTAGCCGGACACGCGATGAGTGGCGTCAGTCGGACATTTATCAGCTCTACCGCGAACCCGCTGTGCAGGAGTTTCTGCGGAAGCCATTGGATAACGTACCGACTTCGAAAGCTTTCGTTACGCTGCAGGAAATCGAACAGCTCGACCCAAAGAATGTCTTCTTCGCTTTGACCTCTATCAGCGATAGCGCTCCAAGCATTGTGGGCGGCTTTCGCTTTCGCGGTACGCAGGAGGACGCCGAGCAGGTCATCGGTAAGTGGCGCGCGATGCTTTTGGAACAACGCCCGGGAACGAAGGCCGAGAAGCTCCAGTATCAGGGCCACGAAATCGACGTCGTCACGGCGACTCCATTTACCCTGGCAACAACCTATGATCGCCCATGGTTCTTCGCAGCGACAAACGTGGCTGAATTAAAAGCCCTGCTCGATCGCGTCGATCATCGCGCGAAGAATTCAGGGGAAACGCTCGATAAGGACGAAGCGTACCGCATAGCCACCGCGCATCGGCCATCGAATTACGCAGCGTTTCTCTATCTCCAACCCAAAATATTTTCCCAGCGACTGGCCGCGCTCCGCGCTGCTGTCCAATCAAGCCCGACTCCTGGCGAAACCACGATGTTTGAAAAAATGCGGTGCATCGCGGCTTCGACGCGATTTGAGAACGGAAAAATACACGATGTGCTTTTTCTTGGAATGCCAAAGCTCGAGAATAGCGCCGCACTCAAACGCTCTTCGCTAACGCTGGCGACAAAGGAAACGTTTTTCTATCTGGCGATGCTGCTCAATCTCGGGGAAAAGATGGAAACTCTAAACCAGGTGGCCACGCTGGGCGGCGCGGTGCAGAAAGTTTTCCAGGACCTCGCCACAAAAGGGATTGCAGCCGAAGATTGGAAAGCGGCGTTTGGCCTCGAGCTGGGAGCCCTGGCAGATTGGCCACCCAGTTCGCATTGGCCATCTTTACTTCTCACTTTGCCAGTACTGGACATGGGCCGGGCCAACACGATCATCGAAGCGTTTACACGCGCCGACGAAGGGGCAATCTGGACGCAGACGGAAAAGGATGGTGTCCGCTATTTTTCGCAACAATCAGCAGCCACACTCGTCGCCATCACTCCAACGATCGCGCTATCTGACCGAATTCTTATCGCCGGATTTAATCCCGTGTCGGTAGAAGAAGCGGTGAAACGCAGCGCGAGTAGCTCATCGGAGCTCGCTGATTCGCAAACTTACAAAGCAGCCGAACGATTGCTGCCAGCGCCGACGAATTTTTTTTCATATGTCGATACCCCGCTGCTGTACTCAAGACTCGATGCTTCGCTTCGCCCGATGTTACTAATGGCGGCGGCTTTCATGCCGGCAATAGCTCATTCCGTTGATTTAAGTAAACTCCCGTCACCAGAAGTAATTACAAAGCACCTGAGTCCGATTGTCTCCTCGCAAAGATATGATCGCGATGGTTACGTGGCCGAGTCCCTCGGGCCAATCACACTGGACCAGGCGGCCATAGGACTCGCCGTCCTGAGCAGCGTGGGCACGGCTGCACGCCAGCAAGGAACGACAGGTTTTGGCAGTTGGGCGCCTTCGTCGAACGCCACGCCACAGCCAGCGATGAGCAGCCCATCTCCTACGCCATAGGTTGGGAAGAACTGCAGCGGCGAACGAGCTGCGCCATTTCGGCACTCTTTTGAGTTTCAGCCATGGGAAACCGAAGAAAAAGTGCTGCGGTTCGGCGAAAACATGCTATCTTTCTCGCCCTATGGCTATTCTAAAGAAAAATGCATTCTCCCGTCGCGTTCCTGATCTGGTAACTGAGGAGCTGGTCGCTGTCCTCTCACGGCGTTCGTCGTTCGAATTTAAGCAGTTGTTCGACATCGTGCACGAGAATCTTCGGGCCCG